>CAUWIT010000001.1:0-172735 GCA_963558965.1 uncultured Clostridia bacterium
AAGTTTTTTACCTACCCCTGGCAGAACCAGGGGTTTTTTGCCGCTAAAGCACCAATAAAAAAATTCCCGAATCACATTAAAGTGATTCGGGATTTTTTTTGTATCTAATAAACAAATATATACCGTATATCAATGCTCCAATATTTCCTGCAATCATATCTGTAACTGTATCTACCATACCTCTTTGCATAGTACCTCCAGCAACTTTATCAGCTACAAATTCAAAAATTTCCCATATACCTGCACATCCACTTGAAAACATACATGCAGCAAATACAACAGGTATAACAAATTTTTTCATTTCAACTTGCTTAACTCCTGCGAACCTTTTCATTAGGTTTTTGATTATCAACAAACCAAATGCGGCAAGCAAACATCCACTAAACAAATGAACTATTTTATCATAAGGACCAAATGATCGATACAAATCTAAAATAGAGCCCATAGGAGATGCCATAAACACAAAAGCTAAAGCGATAAAAAACAACTCGTCATCTGCTTTTACTATTTTAGTTGCAACAACCACAGCAAGTATCGCTCCAAAACCACCGTAAACATTAGTCATAGGCGGATCTATACCAACTTGGTATGCAACAATAGCAGTAATTACTGTTGCTATTGCCAAAACAACTACACCAGCTACTCTCTTCTTATTCATTTTTTCCTCCAAATTTTACAACAGATTTCTAAGATTTATAAAACTAATCAATCCAAGCCTTAGATCTTGAAACAGCTTTTTCCCAGTTTGCTATAAGCTCATTTCTCTTTTCATCATCCATAGATGGCTCAAAAATACAATCTATTGACATATTTTTCAATATATCATTTTCATCTTTCCAATAACCTGTCGCAAGACCTGCAAGATACGCTGCTCCCAGCGAAGTAGTTTCAATACATGAAGGTCTAATTACTTGACAATTTAATATATCAGACTGGAACTGCAATATGAAATTGTTTGCAGCCGCTCCTCCATCAACTTTCAATGACGGTATCTCTGCTCCACAATCAGCAACCATTGCATCAGCTAAATCCTTAGTCTGATACGCTAAAGACTCAAGTGTAGCTCTTACAATATGTCTCTTATTAGCCCCACGAGTTAATCCAATAATTGTGCCACGAGCATATGGATCCCAATAAGGTGCTCCAAGACCAACAAAAGCTGGCACAAAGTATACTCCATTTGTATCCTCTACACTAAAAGCCAAATCCTCTGTATCCTTAGCATTTTTAACTAAACACATTTCATCTCTAAGCCACTGAATAGCTGCACCTGCCACAAAAACAGAACCTTCCAATGCATATTTTACTTCTCCATTTTTGCCCCATGCAACAGTAGTTAAAAGTCCATTTTGACTGAACACAGGTTTTTCACCTACATTCATAAGCATAAATCCGCCTGTACCGTAAGTCATCTTGCACTCCCCTGAGTTGAAACAAGTTAAACCAAATAGTGAAGCCTGCTGGTCGCCTGCTGCACCTGCAATAGGAACCTCTCCTCCAAAAATATGATAATCAGTCATACCGTAAATTTCTGATGACTGCTTAGGAGTTGGCAACATTTCCTTTGGAACATCAAGAAGCTCTAAAATTTCATCGTCCCATTCCAAAGTGTTGATGTTAAACATCATAGTTCTTGATGCATTGCTGTAGTCTGTAATATGTATACGACCTGAAGTCAACTTCCAAATTAGCCAAGTTTCAATAGTTCCAAAAAGCAGCTCGCCTTTTTTTGCTCTCTCCCTTGCACCTTCAACATTGTCTAAAATCCATTTTAATTTAGTACCAGAAAAATATGAGTCGATTAAAAGTCCAGTTTTTTCTCTAATTTTTTCTACAAGTGTTTCGTCTGCTTTTAGCTCATCGCAATAAGCCGCAGTTCGTCTACACTGCCAAACGATTGCATTGTAAATAGGTTCCCCTGTCTTTTTATCCCAAACAATCGTTGTTTCTCTCTGGTTTGTAATACCTATAGCTTCAATATTTTCATAAGTACAATTAATTTTGTACATAGCTTCCTGAGCTACTCCAAGTTGCACTGACCAAATTTCCATAGGATCATGCTCAACCCATCCATTTTGCGGATAAATCTGCTTAAATTCCTTTTGCGCAACACTTACAATTTCGCCCTTTTTATTGTACAAAATACATCTTGAGCTTGTAGTTCCTTGATCTAGAGCCATTATATATTTTTTCATCTTACACCTCTTCTAAACAAATTCGCACATTAAATCGTTTGAAATCAAAATTCCATCCGCCGTCAAACTTAAATTATTTTCACTTAAAATCATATTACCCTTAGAAACTTCTTCATTTATAAAATCGATTTTATCTTTGTATACATCGAGGAATGACACTCCGAAGCGTTTTTTGAAGTTGGCAAAGTCTATACCTTTCGCGGTGCGAAGTGCCGTAAAACAAAACACTGACATTCCTGCTTCTAATGATTCAAAATCAGCATCTTGTCTATCTTCTATCAATATTTCGTTTAAAACCTGCTGTTTCCACGAGTTAAAATCTTCAGGATTTGTATACCTATAGCCCGATACATACCCTGATGCTCCAAGTCCAAAGGCTAGATAGTCATCCATCTGCCAATATTTAATGTTATGTTTACAATTATAACCTATTTTACTGCAATTTGATATTTCATAATGGTCATATTTGTTATCTTTTATAAGTTTCAATGCTGTTTTATACATATTATCCGAAACTTCATCGCTAGGTACATCTAGTTTTTCATCTTTATAGCTTTTATAAAATGGCGTACCTTCTTCGATTTGAAGACTATAAAATGAGAAATGTTCCGGTTTTAACTGAAATGCTTTTTCCAAAGTCTGTTTCCATATTGCTTCACTCTGCCCTGGCAAAGCAAACATCAAATCTATGTTTATATTTTTAAAACCTGCATTTCTAGCCATTTCAAAGGCCTTTATAGCGATTTTTTCATTGTGAATACGACCGATTTTCTTCAAAATCTCATCATCAAAAGATTGCACTCCCATGCTTAACCTGTTAATACCAGATTGTATATAAGTTGTTAATTTTTCCATATCTAGCGAGTTTGGATTTGATTCTATAGTTATTTCTACATCTTTTGATATATTAAAACCTGCTTTTAGGGTTGTCATAATTTTTACAATTTGACTTGGTTTAAGCAAGCTCGGTGTACCGCCTCCGATAAAAATAGTATCTACAATATATTGCTTGCTATAATGATTTGCCATATATGTAATTTCTTTGCAGAGGCAATCCACATAATTGTCCAAACTGTTTTTTTCTCCATCGCTTAACGGAAAAGAAAGAAAGCCGCAATAGCTGCACTTTCTTTCACAAAACGGTATATGTATATATATTCCTAAATTTTTTTCCATGTTGTCTCCATAGACTTATTTGTTGTCATCGTATTTAAGAACTGCTGTAAATGCTTCCTGTGGTACTTCAACTTTACCAAACTGTCTCATACGTTTTTTACCTTCTTTTTGCTTTTCAAGAAGCTTCTTTTTACGTGAGATATCGCCGCCGTAACATTTTGCTATTACGTCTTTTCTGTAAGCTCTTACAGTTGATCTTGCTATGATTTTTTGTCCAATTGAAGCCTGGATAGGTACTTCAAACTGATGCATAGGGATAACTTCTTTTAGTTTTTCGCATACAAATTTACCACGAGCATAGGCTTTTGACTCGTGTACAATCATTGAAAATGCATCGACTAAATCTTTGTTTAAAAGTATATCCATCTTTACAAGTTTTGATGGCTCATATCTTAAAAATTCATAGTCAAGTGAACCATATCCTCTTGTTTTAGATTTTAGAGCATCGAAGAAGTCATAGATTACTTCATTTAGAGGCATTTCATAATGTAGTTGCACTCTTGTTTCGTTTATGTATTCCATGTGCAACATTTTACCTCTTCTCTCCTGACAAAGCTCCATAATATTTCCAACATAATCTTTTGGTATCATAATATCAGCTTTTACAATTGGTTCTTCTATATGATGAATCAATGTAGGATCAGGCAAGTTACTTGGATTTTGTACCATGATTTCTGAACCATCGTTTAGCACTACTTTGTAAATTACACTTGGTGATGTTGTAATAACTGCCAAGTTAAATTCTCTCTCTAGTCTTTCAACGATGATTTCCATATGTAACAATCCTAAAAATCCACAACGGAAACCAAATCCAAGTGCTTGAGATGTTTCTGGTTCAAAGTTAAATGCAGCATCATTTACCTGCAGTTTTTCCAATGCATCTTTTACATTTTCATATTTTTCCCCTTCGGCTGGATAAATACCGCAATATACCATTGACTGCGCTTTTTTGTAACCTGGCAATGGCTCTTCAGTTGGATCATTATCTAATGTAATAGTATCACCAACTCGTGCATCTCTAACCTGTTTAATACTAGCTGCAATATATCCTACTTCTCCTGCTCTTAATTCTTTGCAAGGAACAGGGCCAGGTGAATAAGTACCTACTTCAGTAACTTCATATTTTTTACCAGTATTCATAAGTCTGATAATATCGCCTTCTTTAACTTTGCCATCAAAGATACGTGAATAAATTACTACACCTTTGTAATTATCATAATATGAGTCGAAGATAAGTGCTTTTAGTTTACCGTTTACATCTCCTGATGGAGCTGGTATTTTATGTACTATTTCTTCTAGCAAATCTGTAATACCTACACCCTCTTTAGCTGAAACTAAAGGTGCTTCTGTTGCTTCAATACCGATGATTTCTTCGATTTCTTCTTTTACTTCATCTGGTCTTGAACTTGGTAGGTCGATTTTATTTAGACATGGTAAGATTTCAAGATCTTCGTCTAGTGCCAAATAAACATTTGCTAAAGTTTGAGCTTCTACGCCTTGAGTTGCATCTACAACAAGTACAGCTCCTTCACAAGCTGCAAGAGATCTAGATACTTCGTAAGTAAAGTCAACATGGCCCGGTGTATCAATTAGATTGAAGATATATTCGTTACCATCTTTTGCCTTATACAAAAGTCTACTTGTCTGTAACTTAATAGTTATACCTCTTTCTCTTTCTAGGTCCATATTGTCAAGATATTGTTCCTTCATATCTCTTTTGGCTACACAACCAGTCTGTTCCAAAATACGGTCAGCCAAAGTTGATTTACCATGGTCGATATGAGCAATAATACTAAAATTTCTTATATTATTTTGATATGAATTCATATTTTCCTCACTTAAACTAAATTTATTTAATAACGTATATATTTTACATTAAAATCCCCTTGATTTCAATCTAAATCTATTATATAATACTAAAAGCGAAAATTTGCTTATAAAAAAATTTAAAGAAGTGGGGTGTAAAAACTATGGCAAATATTAAATCAGCTAAAAAAAGAATCAGTGTAATCGACAAGAAAACAGCAAGAAACAAGAGAGTTAAAAATCATATCAAAGAAGCTCTAAAAGACTTCGATAAGGCTCTTGAAAACAAAGATATGGATCTTGCTAAAGAAAAGCTAGCTCTTTGCGAAAAGAAACTAATGCAGGCAGCAGCTAAAGGAACTCTTCACAAGAAGGCAGCTTCTAGAAAAGTTTCAAGACTACACGCAGCATTCAACAAAGCTAACGCTTAAATCTCATCCGTCCCCACCCGTGTATAAGTTAAATACACAAAAGATGAAAAAAAACCGGCGCTTGTCTCAGGCCGGTTTTTTCGTGCTTATTTTTAGATATTATCTTGTCTTTTGATTTTTTTAGTTGTTGTTCTAACAAAATCTTCTTTTCTAATTTGTATTTTCTTAATGCGTTTGTAGCTTACTAAATCCTTGTTTATTTCATATATCAAATCTTTAAATAACTCAAAAATTTGTGTATCATCAAGTTCACCTTTGTCAGCTTTTATAGCTTCATAATCAGGTTTGATTTGTACTGCTACATAATATTCTTCACCATGTTCTTCTTTAAGACCATAAACCATACAGTCTTCAACATAAGATAAATCATTTACCAAAACTTCTATTTCTTCTGGGTAAATATTTTTACCAGTTTTAGTAACGATCACATTTTTAGCTCTACCTGTTATATATAGCCATCCTTGGTTATCTAAAAATCCTAAGTCTCCACTATAGAACCATCCATCTTTGATAACTTTAGCAGTTTCTTCTGGCATATTGTAATAACCAAGCATAACATTTGGTCCTTTTATTAGAACTTCACCAATGCCATCTTCATCAGGATTATCTATTTTTATTTCTACTCCCGGTATTGCAGGGCCACATGAACCAGATTTTTTGTAGATATTTTCAAAGTCTGGAACACCTGCAACTAATGGTGCTGTTTCTGTTAAACCATATCCTTGAGATAAGTCAAATCCAAGATCTACAAAACCTCTTAAAACTGCTGGATTCATAGCCGCAGCTCCGCAGATAACAAATCTAAAGTTACCACCAAATTTCTTTCTTATAGATTTAAATATCTTATCTCTCTTATCAATACCCAAAGCAAGCAATGTCTTGTTTAGTTTAATTGCAGCTTTAAGCTTTTTAGTTTGTCCTGTTTTTTCTGCTTCTTTCCAAATCTTATTGTAGATAGATTCAATTATCAATGGAACACCTACAATAATACTTGCTTTTGATTCTTGTAGATTTTTTAGAATATATTTTAAACCTTCATAAAATGCTACGCTGCCTCCTTGGAATAAAACAACCATAATTCCTATTGAAGATTCAAAAGTATGATGGATTGGTAGAACTGACAATGTTCTATCTCCATCTTTTAATTTTACGATCTGACTTGTACCCTTGATTACATGACACAAGTTTCTATGACAAAGCATAACGCCCTTAGGTGTACCAGTAGTGCCTGATGTAAACAATATAACGCTCATTGCTTCTGGATCTATTTCCTTTTCAATATAAGAAGCATTGCCATTTTCAAGTAGCTGTCTACCTTGTCTAATCAAATTGTAAATATGATTTTCCATTTCTACGTTTTCTTCTTTTTCGTATGGATCCATTTTAAATTTATAAGGAATATCATACTCTGCAAAATATTTTTCAAAATTAGAAGTGTAGAAAACTGCTTTACAATCTGCTGTATCTAACAAGTTGTAAATTTCATTTGCTTTTAACTCTTTGTCAAGTGGAACTACAACGCCTACTCCATTTACTATAGCAAAATAAGCAACTAGCCACTGATAGCAATTGTTACCCATAACAGCAATTTTTTCACCTTCAAGACCTAGCTCAATAAGTTTTGTTCCTAAAGCATCTACATCTTTTTTAAACTGACTATATGAAATTTCAAAATAGTCTCCACCTTTTTTCTTTTTCGCTAAAAAAGCAGGCTTATCACCAAATAGCTCTGCCCCTGTATTTATAAGTTCTTTAAGAGAATTAAGTTCTCTAATTGGATGTAATTTATCTTCCATATACATTTTCTCCAATCGTTTTATGTGTTACAATATATCTATATTATTATACTACAAATAAAACAAGAAAGGAAATAGATTTTGAGTACACATATTAACGCAAGTAAAAATCAAATTGCCGAAAGCATTTTGCTTCCAGGCGATCCACTAAGAGCAAAATATATTGCCGAAAATTTTTTAGAAGAGCCAAAACAATATAACGATGTTAGAAATATGCTAGGTTACACTGGTAGATACAAAGGTGTACCTGTTTCTGTTCAAGGCACTGGTATGGGTATGCCTTCTATCGGTATTTATACTTGGGAACTTATGACAGAATACGATGTACAAAATTTAATTAGAGTTGGTACAGCCGGTTCTTTTCATGAAGATATTAAAATAAATGATGTTATTTTAGCAGTTGCTGCATCTACTGACTCAAACTTCTCTCACGCTTTTGAAATTCCTCCTTCATATGCGCCATGTGCAAGCTGGGAACTTTTAAAAAAAGCTATGGAAGTTAACAAGGAAATGAATTTATCAGTTAATGCCGGCAATGTTGTTTCTTGTGATGTATTTTACGAAACAAATCCTACTTGGTGGCAAAAATGGGCAAATATGCACGTTATGGCTGTTGAAATGGAAGCGGCTGCTTTATATATGAACGCAGCATATCACAACAGAAACGCTCTTGCTATGATGACTATTACCGATCATTTTGTTTCAGGTGAAAAATCATCAACTGAAGAGCGTCTAACTGCAAACGATAATATGATTAAATACGCACTTGAAATAGCAGTTAGATAAATCCAGCAATTTCTAATTACATACAGGTAAAAAAATTAGCGAGACCAGTAACTTGGCCTCGCTTTTGTGTTACTCTTCAATAGGGATGTAGTCAAACCGTACTGACATTCCTGCTTCTTTTGTTTTATTCTCTATACGTTTAAGCCCTCTAATTTGCTTAAGATCCTCAATTACAACCATAGAGATTTCGTGCTCTTTTATGTAATTGAAAATTGATTCGATAGCATTGTTTGATCTAATAACTTTAATATCTCCTCCGGCTTTTAACGCCAACTCGTACAGATAATCTAAGTCCTGCTCTTCTTCCGTCTTGTTTAGATAATACATTTCGTAAGAACCAATATTCACAATAAATAAATTATCGTTTTCATCTTTGATAAAATCTTTGCCATATTGGATAAGCTCTTTAGCTGACTCTTTTCGTGTTACACATACAAGTACGTTAGTCATTATTTTTTACCTTTAGCTTCCTTTCTTAGTTTTTCAATAAATTCCAATGTGCCTTTGTCGCTATTTTTTACACTTATTGAAAAATATCTTATTTCTTTATCCGACAAATCTAAAACAAGCTCATAGCCTGAACTTTGGCCGTTTAAATTTTGTTCGTAACTCATGTTACTTCTATCTTTGTCCAAAGTTTCTATTAGATCGTCGATATATCTAGCTGGCACTTTTAAATCTGTCTCCGAATTTGACACGCTAATTTCTTTTATTTCATTTTCTATATTTGAAAATTGAGTCTTTTCTTTAAATGATTTACTTTCGTATATATATTTCATGTATTTTTGTATGTTTTTATTGTCTAAACTAACTTCATATTCTCTTGAAATAGACTTGCCATTTTTTAACTTATACTCTATATACACGCTGTAAGTGCCATTTGTTTTATCAAATTTATTTTCATTATCGATAGCAGCTTTTTGTACATTTATAACATTTGATATAATATCACGATTTGTGTAATTGTTATCAAACAAGTTGCTCCAACCTTCGTATGAGTTATTATCATCTAACATATCGGAGTTCAACTTAACGCTCTTTACATCGTTTACATTTGGAACTCTAGATTCGAATCTGTAAAAATCTAGCATAAATGACAGAGACAAAATCATGCTAAGTACTACTATACAAACAGTAATTTTAGTTGCCTGCTTATTGAAAATCTTAAATGTCTTATTTAAAATCATATATCCAGCGTAACTTCCAATAATAGCACCGATTATACTGCTTACAATAAATGAAGTTGTAGTCTGTTTTAAAGCATAGATTATAAAACCGAAAATTGCCATAGTATAAATACTTGTCAATGCATTTAACAAAACTTTAATTGAGTTGAAAAATACAGCATTTTCAGTTCTTTCAAGTTTAGCTCTGCTATATAAAAATCCTGCTAAAATGTAAATTACAACAAATATTCCTATGTAAACTAAACTTGTAGTCGATAATAAGCTAAATGTATTAGTTTCAGGAGACATAAGTGCTACATCATTCCATATATCTTTTGTTGTAAATCCAAATAAAAGCACCTGGGAATAAGTAACTAAAACTGCATATATGCTCTGAGGTAAAAAGTTAAACCATATAGCTAAAATAAAGTGCATAACTGTAGTACCTGAAATAATACCAGCTAAAATGCAAATAGAAAATACATATGTAGAAGATAATATTCCAAATCCCAAAATTTTAAGGGCTGTTGCTATATTTACTACTGCTGAAATATAAAAAGATAACAACACAATCGGTACAAACATTATAATTAAGCCTGCAATTACTATGCTTAAATACATCTGTGTTCTTTTTACAGGAATGCTATGGTGAAACATCACGGCATTCTTTTTATGCAAAAAGTTACATAAAGCCAAAGATACGGCTAAAGGCATAGCTGCACAGTAAAATCTAACTGCAAAAAATCCAAAGTCAAGTGATCCTCTCAAATGAGAACTTAAGTCATCAACGAAAAACGCTGGCAAAACATATAGGCAAAAGAAATACACTATACCCATTACCATAAGTGGCGTAAACCTTTTAAGATTACTCTTAACTATGGCTTTTGAAATAAGACCATTAGATTTGGATTTGTTCATCTTTGCCACCTCCTAGCTCGTAAATAAATATTTCTTCCAAAGTTAACGGTAATACATCAAAAATAACAGGTTCGTATTTGCCAATTACTTCCCTTATATATTCAATTTTATTTTTAACTATTACAAGTTTAACAGATCCTCGATTGTCCTCATGTAAAACTTTTAAATCTTCAAATGGATTGTAAACTTCCTTGTTAAAAGCAACCTGAACCTTGTGAATATCCTCTTTTAGACTATCAATATCTCTTTCGATTTTGATTTGACCATCCTTCATAATACCTATAGCATCGCAAACACCTTCCATCTCTCTAAGGTTATGAGACGAAACTAAAACTGTCATTTGTCTATCGGCAACTTCATTTACAATTAGGCCCCAAACTTTTTTTCTGACAATAGGATCAAGTCCATCAATAGGTTCATCTAAAATCATAACATCTGGCATAGTTGATAAAGCTAGTATAAAATATGCTTGCTTTTGCATACCTTTTGAAAAACTTAAAAGAGTTTCTTTTTCATTTAAGTTAAACATTTCCACATATTCTTGATATTTTTCCCATGACCAATCGCTGTAATATGAAGCATATTGCTTTGCCATATCTTTTAAAGAAAACCCGTGATAGAAAAATATTTCATCTGGTACAAAAGCTATTTTTTCCTTTATCTGATTGTTTTCAAATACGGATTTACCATTTATCTGTACCATGCCAGAGTCTCCCTTTAATATGCCAGCAAGATGCTTTAAAAGTGTTGTTTTACCAGCACCATTAACTCCTACCAATCCATATATAGAACCCTTTTTTACATTTAAATCAACACAGTCTAGTACTCTGTGTTTACTATCAAAATTTTTAATTAGACCAGATACCTTTATCAACTCCACTCACCTCTTTCATCAAATAACTCTTTTACTATTTCTTGGGCCTCACTTTTTTTAATGCCCGTATAATAAAGTTTATTTAAATCTTCTCTTAGCAACTGTCTTATCTTTTCAACTTCTCTTTTGTCCACAACCATCTCATCAACATTAGATACAAAAGAACCCTTCCCTTTTACAACATATATATATCCTTGTTCTTCAAGTTTAGTATATGCCTTTTGAACTGTATTTGGATTTACAGTTAACATTTTTGAAAGTTCTCTTACTGATGGCAACTTTTCATCAGCTTTTAAAATGCCAGCTACCATTAGTTCTTTAAAGTTGTCGGATATCTGTTCTTGAATAGATTTGTGACTTTTTAGATCTATTTGAAACATCTACTCATATCCTCCTTACAAAATTTATATTGTAGTTGGTTTACCATATTTTATATTACTTAGTGTACTACATATTATAGTACACTGTCAACAATTGAATTTACAAATTATGCAAAAACGTAAAAAAAGACCGTCAAATTTCCTTTGACGATCTTTACAATAAGTCTTATTTATTTACATAGACGGTAGATTGCTTCTGCATACATCTTTGCTGATTTAATCATGCTTTCAATTGAGAAATATTCATTTGGCTGATGTTCTACAGAATCCTGTCCAGGAAATACCGGTCCAAATGCCACACAGTTAGGAACTGTTCTAGCGTAAGTTGCACCACCGATTACCAATGGCTGACTTTGCATATCTCCTGTAAACTCCTGATATACTTCCATCAATACTTTTACAAGTTCATGATCCTTAGGAACATAAAGAGGTTCTAAGTGATCAACTTTTTCGATTTCATATCCTCTGTTGATAGTTTCAATACCATTGTAGATATCTTCTTCTTTTAAAGTTGCTGGATATCTAACATTGATTGTCAATCTGATTTCATCTCCATCGATTTTTAAGATACCAACATTGAAGTTTAGCTTACCAGAAGGTTCATCCTCAAATCCAATACCAAATCTCTGTCCATTGAAATCAAATCCAATTGTTTCGTTATAGAATTTGAAGAATGCATTTACATCTTCGTTATCAAAGTTGATGTCTTGCAGTGCTTCACATAAAATAGTGATTGCGTTTAAACCTTCTTCTGGCATTGCTCCATGAGCAGAAACACCTTTGACTGTAACTTTAATTGTATCAGCTTCTTCTGTTACAGTTATGTCGTAATCATGCTGTGATACATATTTTTCAATAATTTCTTTTGCATCCTTACCTTTAATTACAACCTCAGCAGTATCTGCAACCATATTTGCTGCTGTACCACCGCTTAAGCTAACAAGATGAGTTCCTGTTTCTTCATTTGAAGTTAATTTCTTAATAACATCAAAAATAATTAAACCTTTTTCACAGTGGATAACTGGGAAATCAGCATCTGGTGCAAATCCCATATCAGGAGTTGTTTCTTTTTCCATATAGTATTTAATACCATCCCAGTTTGTTTCTTCATCTAATCCAATAATTAGACGAATATCTTTTTTAGGCTTAAATCCTGCTTCTTTTAGAGCTTTCATAGCGTAGTATCCAACAATAGTTGGGCCCTTGTCATCTATTGAACCTCTACCAAATAGCTTGTCTCCAATAATAGTAGCTTTGTAAGGATCTGTATCCCAACCACTACCTTCTGGTACGATATCCAAATGTCCTAAAAGAGCGAAGATGCCATCGCCTTCTCCCTTAAATTCAATGTGTCCACCGTAGTTATCTACATTTTTAACTTCGAAACCATCTCTTTTACCCATAGCTAACATAGCTTCAAAAGCCTGATGTACGCCTTCGCCAAAAGGATGTTCTCCGCCAGTTTCTTCTGCAACACTTCTAATTGCAATAAGTTCTGATAAATCATTGATCATATCATCTTTGTACTGATCAATTATCTGATTAAAATCTTTCATGTTCTTACCTTCTTATCTTTTCTTTTCACTAATTTAAATTTAGGAAACGCAAGTAACTTGCGTTTCCTATCTTTATACACAATTATTAAAATGCTGAAACATTTGCCTGTATTAGAAGTAAAATCATACTCAATACAGTCAAGATACCCATTAGAGGCATTACAAATTTTAGCCATTTGTCATATGTTACATCTACTAGGTCTAAAGTAGCAAGGATAAGTCCTGTTGGTGTGATAAATGAAATCATACCTAGACCAAAGATGTAAGCTGAGATAATTACTTCTCTTGGTAGTCCAACAGCATCTGCTAAAGGTGCAATGATTGGAATTGACAATGTAGCCAAACCAGATGATGAGTTAATAAAGAATCCTAGGATAACAAATATGAACATCATCAAAATAATGAAGATTGATGGGTTCATACCATCAACTAGTGATGATAGTTTAAATAGGATTGTGTCTGATACAGCACCTGCATCTAGGATCATGTTTACAGCTCTAGCTACACCGATGATTAGACCTACACCTATTAGCTCTCCAGCACCACCAATAAATTTGTTAACGAATTCTTTTTCAGGAATACCAAGTAGTACGCCAAGGATAACTCCAACTACTAAGAATAAAGCAGTCATTTCTCCGAACCACCATCCTTGTCTTGATACTCCCCAAACCATTACAACAAATGCAAGTAGGAAGATGATTAAAGCAAGCTTATATCTAAATGTTAGAGCTGGTGCTTCACCATCATGAGAATACTTAGCCATTAGCTTTTCTCTATCTGCATAGATAAGTGATTTAGTTGGATCCTTTTTAATCTTATTAGCATATCTTAAGATGTAAAGGATAGTAACAGCAGTACCTAGTACTAGACCAGCACCTCTAAAGCCCATACCTTCTGTAAAGTTAATACCTGCAGCATTTGATGCGATTACAACAGAGAATGGGTTTACAGTTGACATCATAGTACCAATTGAAGAACCCATGTAAATAGCTGCGATACAAACTAACGCATCGTAGTTAGCAGCTAAAAATACCGGTATCAGTATCGGATACAGAGCAATTGTTTCTTCTGCTAAACCAAATGTTGTACCACCTGCAGCAATAAGGATAGTAATTACAACTATAAGTATGTACTCTCTACCTTTTGTTGCTCTTGATAATGCGGCGATACCTGCATTAAATGCACCTGAGTAATCCAATATACCGATTACACCACCGATAATAAGTACGAACAAGATGATATCGATAGAATCATAAACCCCATCAATAGGTGCCTTAACAAATTCGGCCACGCCCTGTGGATTTTGTTCTACTTCTTCATATGTTCCTGGGATACCAATTGGCTTGTTGATATCACCATTTGTGAACTTTTCAATATCAGTTGATACTCCAAGTTCGTCTAAAGTTTTCTGTGTAGCAGGTAGTATTTCCTGCTCACCATTAGGCTGAGTTAGAGTAAACTCATTTGCTCCTGTCCCAGCTGCATCATACTGAAGTTCTGCATATTGACCTGCAGGAACTACGTATGTTAGTACACATGCTAAAATAAGCACGATAAATAGTACTGTAAAGGCAGTTGGGAAAGACAGCTTTTTCTTTTTCTTTTTGTTCTCCATCTTTTCACTCCTTCAAAATAGTATAAAAAAACAAAATATCCTATTTATTATATAGGATATTTCGTTTAAATTCAATACTATTTATACAAATATCATAACAATACCTAAGATAAAACCTATTAGTGCACCTAAATTTACTACTGCATTTAGTTCTTTTTTCATAACAGAAAGCAATAGTTCTTCTGCTTCTAAAACGTCCATTTCGTTGATTTTATCTTCTACTATCTTGTCTATTCTAACTGCATCTAGGATATGTGTAAGTCTTTCATTTACAAAAGATGTATATATTTTAACAGCCATATCGCCGTAGTCCACTTCTGAAATATTTAGATACTGAACTAGTTCTCCTGTTTCCTTTAGCATAAATTTGTCTACTTCTTCAGAAACCTTGCCTGAAATAACCTCTTCGCCATTCCTTTCAATATATGCATCTATCATATCGCTTACAGGACCTATCATGTTGTTAATGGCATCGTCATTTAACATCATTGCAAAAAGTCCACCTTGAAGTTTTTGTTTAACTGCTTTTACAACTTGTTCTGATACAACTTTTCCAAGTTTCATATCTATAACTTTTGTATACAACTTGTTAGTAATGGCAGATTTTACATCTTCAACTTTGTCGTAAACTTTTTCTTCTGAAGTCGCTTTACACAATTTATCAATTAGTTTTTCTTCGTCTTTACTTACTTTTAAAAGATAGTCGTTTACTTCGCTTCTTATTTTATCTTTTATTTCATCTGTAAGCAGATTGTTTGCTATGGTTTCTTCTGTTAGTAAAGTTTTTCCTACTGCCTCTCCTACCGCTCTAGCAAGTCTAGGTTTTTCTCTCGGTATAATACCAGGAGTAAAAGGTACTCTAAATTTTCCAATTTTCTTTTCTGTCAAAGGCCTAAATAGCATTTTTACTGCAATATAATTGGTGCAGTAACCGATTACTGCACCAATTAAAGGCCCAATGATCAAGCTCCAATCAAAGTTGCCCATATTTAATTCTCCTTATTTGTCAAGATAAAAGTAGTTGTATCCATAGAATTTAGCTTCTGTTGGATCTTCGTGATACTTGTAAGTTAGAAGTTCTGATACTGTTACTAACTGATATCCTTGTTCCTGTAACCATGGAACTAATTCTTCTGTTGCTTTAGCAGTTGAATCATATAGTGAGTGCATCAAAACTACTTTTCCATCTAAGTCTTTTACGCTCTTAACTACTTTAATAACTGAATCTGCATTTCTGCTGCTCCAGTCCATAGTATCTACAGACCATAAGATACCTGGTTTATTAAATATCTTAGTTGTTTTTTCATTACCATTTCCAAATGGAGGTCTGTATACTGTAGGTTTTCTTCCAATTCTATCTTCTATTAACTTATCTGTTTTGTCATTTTGTTCTTTTATCTGGGCATCAGTAAGCTGGAATAAGTTTGGATGGTTATAACTGTGTGAACCTATTTCACAATCTAGTTTTTCCATTCTCTGTAAAATTTCCTTTGAATCTTTAACATTTTCTACATTGATACCCTGTTCAAAGAATGTAGCTACACAATTGTATTTTTCAAATACATCTAAGATCCTATCTGAAGTTCCTGCAGCAGGACCATCATCGTAAGTAAGTGCAACCATTGGTTTAGATGGATCTAGACCTCTAGGATTTATTTTTTCTCTAAATACTCCTTCAACATCTTTTTCTTTTACTTCAATTGATACAATATCAGTTCCCTTTACTACTGTATCTGAATCAAAGTAGAAAATAGCTCCATCTTTTGTTAAAGCAAACTTATCAAATTTGTTATCTGTGCTTATATACTCTTTGTAATCTTTTGTAAGATCATCTTTGTAATTATCTTCTAAGTAAGATTCAAAGAACTTTGAAAGTTTCTTTTGATATCCAGACTCAAATGCCATTACAGGATAAACGTCTATACCTTTATCTAAGCTAAAGTTAAAAGTATTAACAATGGCTTTTTTCTGTATCTGTTTACCCATTTTATTTTCTTCTCTTTGTACAGTTTTTAAAACAACGCTTCCTGTATTTTTTTCACTCTTATATGAGTCGTAAGTTGTAAGCTGTGCAAATTTTAAAGTAGCATCTTCATCTTCGTGTTTGCCCTGATAATCAGCATTGATTTCTTCAATTTTATCTTTGATCTGACTGTCAACAGATTTTAGATCAAATTTCGGGTAATTTGCAGCTGTTGAAACTGGTTTGCCATAATCATATTTTTTTACAGCTTCGCCTATTTTATCTTTTTCCTGAGCGTCACTAAAATAGTTCTTTGCGTACTTTTCAAATGATTTTTCGCTATCGTAACTGTCTCCTGAGAAAAATCCAAAAGCAGTAACGCCTCCAACTACAACTATAACGATTAGTACAATCAAAAATATAAATCTACCAAAACCCCTTTTTCGTTTCCTCGGTTTTTTCCCCGTTTTGTTTATACTTCGACTGTTATGCATTTTTTTATTCATTCCTTGGCTTCTCATAGTTCCCATCCTTTTCATTACTTGTAATTTTTATTTCTTCACAATTCTATCACATTTGTGAACCTATGTAAAATTACAATAATGCAACTTTCATCATAATTGCACATTCGATACGTTTTCTATGTAGCTCACATGAAAAGTCATAAACACCATTTACGCTGCCTGTAGTATGGTATGCGTTGGCTGCACATCCGCCACTGCAATAAAGTTTGGCAAAGCAATCCTTGCATTCTTTATGAGAATAAACATTGCAATTTTCAAACTCATCACAAACTCCAAGATTTACAACGCCTTCATCTAAAGTTCCCATTAGATATTTTTCATCTCCAACAAACTGGTGACATGGGTATATTTCTCCTTGTGGAGTTATTGCAACGTATTCTGTACCTACGCCGCAGCCAGATACTCTCTTAGAAATACAAGGACCTCCTGTTAAATCGATGTTGAAATGATAGAAGTTAAATCCGTTGCCTTCTTTATATCTTTTTATCATCTCTTTTGCAAGAATGTCATAGTTGCGTTTTAGAGTTTCTAGATCTTCTTCGCTTAGCGCATATGGCATATCAGGTGAAGTTACAACTGGCTCCATAGAAAGCTCTTTAAATCCCATATCGGCCATATGGATAATATCCTCTGCAAAGTTTAAATTGTACTTAGTGTAAGTACCTCTCATATAGTAGTCTTTTTGATTTCTAGCATCGGCAAACTCTTTGAACTTATCTATAATTAAATCGTAAGTACCTTTGCCATTTTTAGTATGTCTCATTTTGTCGTTTGTTTCTTTTTTACCATCAAGACTAAGTACAACATTGCTCATTTCCTTGTTGGTAAAATCAATGACATCCTGGTCTACTAGCAATCCGTTAGTTGTCAATGTAAATCTAAAGTTTTTATTGTGTTCTTTTTCAATAGAACGAGCGTATTTTACTAAATCTTTGCAAACTTGCCAATTTAATAATGGTTCACCACCGAAAAAGTCAACTTCTAGATTTTTTCTACCTGAGCTGTTTTCAATTAGAAAATCAATTGCTTTTTTACCAGTTTCAAATGACATAAGTCCTTTTTCGCCTTGATATTCGCCTTTGCCTGCAAAACAGTATTCGCAATCCATATTACAATCATGTGCCACATGTAGACATATTGCTTTTAATACAGACTGTTTCTTTTTCATCATAGGAGCTAATTCTTCGAAAATATCTTCACTAAATAATTTGCCCTCTTTTTTTAGCTCTTCTATATCTTCTAAAGTTTCATCTATATCTACTTTGCTAACTTCTGGATGAAGCTTAGCCATTTCTTCATATATATTTTCTGATTTTTCATCATATAGTTTTATAATATCGTATGCAACTTCATCTACACTGTGAATAGATCCACTGTTGCCATCAATTACAATATTATATCCGTTATTTTTATATTGATGTATCATTTCTACCCTTCCTCAAATTTTATTTTATACATTAAAAATCGCTGTACGTTATAAGCACAGCGACTCTTTAAATATCGATCTTATTTATCTCTGCACTGTTCACACTGCTGGTTAGCAACGCTGCATGATGTTTTGCTTGCTGACTGACAAGAAGTCTGACATTCGCCACATCCACCAACATTAACAGAAGCTTTAAGATTTCTTGTTTCTAAAGTCTTAATTCTTTTCATAACGTCCTCCTTATTATCTTAGTCATATTATTTTAACAAAAACATACAATTATGTAAAGGCCCCTTTTAGCTATCAAGTTGCTTTAAATATACTTCTTACCTATATATCTAACAAAAAGGTTGCAATATATAGTTCAAGGTATTAAAATGTTATATGCAACTAAATACAGTTTATCTTTTTAAAAGGGAGTAGCTGGCATTTTGTATACTGTAGTAATTGCGTCAATACGATTTTTTTAAATCCGCGATTACTTTAAATAGCGAGACTTTTAAACACTTGTTTTAGTGTGTTTAAAGTCTTTTTTTATTTATTAGGAGGTATATGTTACGATGTTTTACAACAAACAAACAGAAGACATCTTAAAAGAGTTTGACTCTTCTATGGATGGTCTAAAAGATGAGCAAGTTGAAAAAAACCGTCAAATGTACGGCACTAACAAACTTGAAGAAAAAAAGAAAAAAAGCGTACTTCAAGTTTTTGCAGAACAATTTAAAGACTTGCTTGTAGTAATTTTGATAATCGCAGCTGTTATATCTATTGTTACAGGTAATGTAGAAAGCACTGTAGTTATCTTAGCCGTTATTATTTTGAATGCAATTTTAGGTACAGTTCAGTATGTCAAAGCTGAAAAATCCTTGGATAGTTTAAAAAGCCTATCCTCCCCTACTGCAAAAGTTATACGTAATGGACAGCAGATTGAAATCCATGCCGAAGACTTAGTAGTTGGTGATATTGTTAAATTAGAAGCTGGAGATATTGTACCAAGTGATGGTAGACTTATTGAATCTTATTCTCTTAAGATTAACGAAAGCGCTCTTACTGGTGAATCAGAAGCTGTAGAAAAAACAGCAGATATTATTAACCAAGAAAAAGTTGCTTTAGGTGACCAGTCAAATATGGTTTTCTCTAGTTCACTAGTTACTTATGGTAGAGGACTTGCAGTTATTACTGGAGTAGGACACAATACAGAGCTTGGTAAAATAGCTGATCTTATTTCAAATACTGCTGAACGTAAAACTCCTCTTCAAGTAAATATGGATAACTTTAGTAAAAAATTATCTATAGTTATTATCTTGATTTGTATTTTAGTATTTGGACTAAGCATGTACCGTGGACAGAGTGTAATGGATGCATTGCTATTTGCTGTGGCTCTAGCCGTTGCTGCCATTCCTGAAGCTCTATCTTCAATCATTACTATTTCTCTTGCCATTGGTACTTCACGTATGGCAAAGGAAAATGCAATTGTTAAACAACTTAAAGCTGTTGAAGGTCTAGGATGTGTTTCAATTATTTGTTCTGACAAAACTGGTACTTTGACACAAAACAAAATGACTGTTGAAGATACTTATTGCTATCCAGAAAACAAAGAACGTCTTTTACTTTCATCTATCTTATGTAATGACACTGTTTTAGTTGATGGTGAAACTTTTGGTGATCCAACTGAAACTGCTTTTGTAAACTACTATATGAAGTTTAATGATGATTACAATTCAGTTATGGCTGATACTCCTCGTATTGCCGAACTACCTTTTGACTCTGATCGTAAGCTTATGAGTACTCTTCACGATGTAGATGGTGAAAGACTAATGTTTACAAAGGGTGCTCCTGATGTTTTATTAGCTAGATGTACTTACATCCTAAATGACAGCGGTGATAGAACATTTATGACTGATGAACAAAGGGAACAGATTGTTGCACAAAATACTAAGTATTCTCAAAATGGTTTAAGAGTTTTAGCTTTTGCTCAGAAACCTTCTGATGGAAAAGAAGAACTTGATTTTGCTGATGAAAACGACTTAACATTTATCGGTCTTGAAGCTGAGATGGACCCACCAAGAGTGGAATCAGCTCAGGCTGTTGAAGATTGTATCAAAGCTGGTATTAAACCTATTATGATTACTGGTGACCACAAGATTACAGCTTCTGCTATTGCTAAAAAAATCGGTATCCTTCAGGATGGAGACAGAGCTATTACTGGTCCAGAACTTGATGCTATGAGCGATGATGTACTTATGGCTGAACTAGAACATATTTCAGTTTATGCTAGAGTTTCTCCAGATAACAAAATCCGTATTGTAAAAGCATGGCAAAAACTTGGTCATATAGTTGCTATGACTGGTGATGGTGTAAATGACGCCCCTGCTCTAAAACAGTCTGATATTGGTATTGCAATGGGTATCACTGGTACTGAAGTATCTAAGGATGCTGCTTCTATGATTTTAACTGACGATAACTTTGCAACTATTATCAAGTCTGTATTAAACGGTAGAAATATTTACGCAAATATAAAAAATGCAATTAAGTTCCTATTATCTGGTAATGCCGCTGGTATCTTCTCAGTGCTTTACGCTTCATTGATGGGACTACCTGCTCCTTTTGCAGCTGTGCATTTGTTATTTATAAACTTGGTAACAGACAGTTTACCAGCCCTAGCTATAAGTATGGAACCTAGCAATCCTGAATTAATTAAGGATAAGCCTCGTGGCAACAATGAAAGTATTTTAACTAAACCATTTATTACAGAAGTTGGTGTACAAGGTGTCCTAATTGCTATCGTTACTATGGTTGCATTTTACATCGGTCTAGATATTAACGCTAAAACAGCTATGACTATGGCTTTTTCAACTCTATGTCTTGCTAGATTGTGGCATGGATTTAACTCTAGAGGTAAACAGTCCATATTTAAACTTGGTTTTACAACAAATATCTTTACTATAGGTGCATTTGTTATAGGTGCCCTATTGCTAATGGCTATATTGTTTGTACCATTCTTAGCTGGAGCATTTGCTGTAGCGCCTTTAACTGGTGCTCAGGTTGGATACATTTGGTTACTTTCAATAGTTCCAACAATTATTATCCAGATTAAAAAAATTATTGTAGACAAATTAGATAAATAAGGAAAATTTATGATTCAAGACGATAGAACCATATTGCATTGTGATATGAATGGTTTTTACGCATCAGTTGAATTATTAGATTATCCCCAGTACAAAAATATTCCCATGGCAGTTTGCGGTGATCCCACAAATCGTCATGGGATAATTCTTGCCAAAAATGAAGTTGCTAAAAAGTACAATATTGTTACTGCTGAAACTTTATGGTCGGCTAGGAAAAAATGTCCTGATTTAGTATGCGTAAGACCTCATAGGGAAAAATATAAAAAGTATAGCAAACTTATAAACCAAATTTATTTGAGATATACAGATATGGTTGAGCCCTTTTCTATTGATGAATCTTGGCTAGATGTTACTGCTAGTCTCAATCTTTTTGGGGATGGTAAAACTATAGCTGATGATATACGTAAAACAGTTAAAAAAGAATTAGGTTTAACTTTATCTGCTGGTGTTTCATTTAATAAGATTTTTGCTAAGATGGGTAGCGATTATAAAAAACCTGATGCTACTACAGTTATTACTCGTGATAATTATAAAAATATATTGTGGCCTCTTGATATTGGTAAATTGTTTTTTGTAGGAAGTGCATCGGCCAATAAATTACAAAAAGCTGGCATCAATACTATTGGCGACCTTGCTGTAAGTGACAAAAAACTTGTAACTGCCATTCTTGGTAAACAAGGTGCTATGATACATGATTATGCCAACGGCTTAGACAATGAGCCTGTATGTCTTTTTAATCAAAGGGAAAAAATCAAATCCGTTGGAAATGGTGTGACTTTTAAGCGAAATTTAAAGTCTGAAGAGGATATAAAAATTGCTGTTGTTGGCTTAAGCGACAAGGTTGCTAGCAGATTGCGAAAATACCAGATGAAGGCTTACGGTGTCAAGGTCGATATTAAAGATCCGGATTTTAAGGTTATCTCAAGGCAAAAGCAATTATTTGTTGCTACGAATATCTCTGAGGAAATTTTTAAAACCGCTATGGATTTAATCCACGCTAACTGGCCTGAAAATAATCCTATTAGGCTTTTAACCATTACTGCCATAAATCTAACAGATGAGGATGAAGCTGAGCAATTAAGTATGTTTAGCCAATTTAATGCTGACTCTCGTGATAAAAATCAATCTATGGAAAAGGCTATTGACCAGATACGCAGCAAGTTTGGTGATAGTGCAATTACTTTTGGCAGAGTTATAAATAATGATATCGGCATCGATTTGGATATGCATATTGAAGAGGATTAATCGATTTTCATAATAAAAAAAGTGCTTTTTGACAAGCACTTTTTTTGTCTTTAATTAGCTTAGGTCTTAAAAGCTAAATCCTTCTTTTACTATATTAGTAATATCCATTAAACATTTTTCTACTATGTTTAATACTCTTGGGGATATGCCTTCATTTTTGTTTACTAAAAGAGCTGGTCTGCCTTCTATTAGACCAAGTACTCTTGTAAGCACTGTTTGCACGTGATTTTTACTTGCGCTTTTTGCACTTATATATAAATTTACTGCTCTCTTGTACTCTAGTTCTGTAAATTCATCGTTTGTTTTTAGTGCTCTAAGTACTTTTGTATCAATATCAATTGGAAGATTCATTTCTTCTATAATCTTTTCGATAGCTTCGTAGATAGCTAATTCTTTATCTTCATTTTCAAGGCTTTCATCGTATTCGTCGAAAAATTCATTTATGATTTTTTCCATCTGCTCCATACGAATATCATAGAACTTGACTTCTTCCTCATAGTTCATAGCAAGATCGCTGTCAAACTGACAGCACTCATCTTTTCGTTGTTCTAAAGTTGCAGCATAATATTTTTTTAATGTTTGCTGATAGACATTTTTATCTTCATCAAAATATGCAGCAACCAAATTTTTGCCTAGTGCGTAACACTCTAAAAAGTTTTTAATTAGAGGATACAAAGAAGCGTATCTTTCGTTGTTTATTAAAACCATCATATCCTCGGCATAACTTGAAAGCAAGTAGATATATGTTCTAGGATAGTTAAAATCAACTTCATTGCCTATTGCTTCTGCGTTGTAAATTTCGAATTCTTGATAATCATCCACAATTTGAGTGATAGCACTTTTAGACTGTTGCATTTCTTCCATTATTTGCTCATGAGCCTTTTGAGCCTTTTTCTTTTTAAACATTTACTTCTACTCCCTCTAAAAATACATGTACTGGCTGTTTTGCCATTACGTAAACATCTTCATCTGGATTACCGTCAATTACTATGACATCGGCTAATTTTCCAACTTTGATTGTACCTAGTTTATCATCAACGTTGATAATTTTAGCACTGTTAATTGTTGCCTGTTTTAAAATGTCTATGTTTTCAAAGTCATAAAATTCTTTTCTTGCAATAAATTCGTATCCTGGCACTCTTACAAATGCAGCCATATCTATATCTGAACCAAATCCCATCATAAGACCTTTTCTATATGCTCTATTGATGCAATTCTTTTCTTTTTCTTCAAATTTTCTGCTCTTTTCTAAGATGTCAGCTGTAACATTGTCATTTTCATCTGCTAAACACTCCATGCCAATTGCAGCAGTTGGGATTAAGAAACATTCAGGTGTATTTAATAACAATTCTGCTGTATCTTCCTCTATAAATGCGGCATGTTCAATAGTTCTTACGCCAGCTTCTATTGCACATCTAACACCAGCATCGCTATGACAGTGAGCAGCTACATAAGACTTTTTCATCTTTGCAGTTCTTACACACTCTTGCATTTCTTCAAGTTCCATAATCTGCATACCTGGATCACCTGCATTATTTAAAAATGCACCAGTACCCATTACTTTAATAAAATCAGCACCCTTTTTAAACTGTTTTCTGCAAGCCTTACGCATTTCATCACAACCATCAGCTTCTATATACATCTCTCCAAAGCTTTCGTTACCTGTTTCAGTCGGTGTTATAATCTGAGAACTTGAAATAATTCTTGGTCCAACTAAAATACCATCTTGAATTGCTTGATTGATTGCTACTGTAACATTTCCTCTTGCTCCACAATCTCTAACTGTTGTATAACCGCTTTTTAAATACTCTTTTGCAAAAGCATATGATTTAATCAAAAGAGTGTTGTCATCGTATGCAAGATTTGCATCATAATCAGTATTATCAAGTGTTAAATGAGTATGTAGCTCAAATAGTCCAGGCATAACTGTTTTGCCCTCAACATCGATTTCTTTAAATTCACCTTCAAATGCAAAACCTGGTTCTTCAATCTGGGCAATTTTATCTTCCACAATTAGCAAATCACCTAAAGTTTTATCGAATCCTTCTGTAAGTTCTGGTATAAATCTGCAATTTCTCAAAACTGTATTCATATAAGTACCTCCATCTCTAAGCTAAATCGTCTACAATTTCTAATAATTCCAAGTCTGGCTGTCTATCTATTTTAACAGCATCTTCTATTTCTAATTCAACTACTTTGTTTTCTGCAAAAGCTATAGCTTTACTATCTTCATCCTGATCTATTAATTCTATAGCTCTAACTCCCATAAGAGTTGCTATAGTTCTATCTAGGGCTGTTGGAGAACCTCCTCTTTGTAAGTATCCTAAAATAACTTCTCTAACTTCTTCACCTGTTGCTTCTTTTATGCATTTACTTAACTCCTGTGTAGTTATTTTAGCACCTTCAGCTCTTACGATAATATTATTTTTCTTATTTCGCTTCATGCCTTTTAATACTTTGTTGCAGATGCTACATGTATCTGTATCTACCTCAGGTATTAATATCCAGTCAGCTCCACCTGCTAGTCCAGCTCTAAGGGCTATATCGCCACAATCTCTACCCATAACCTCTATAATCGTTGTTTTGTCATGGGCCATACCTGTTTCTCTTATATTATTAATGGCATTTAAAACAGTATTTACAGCTGTATCAAAACCTATAGTATAATCTGTATATCCCAAATCATTGTCTATTGTTGCAGGCAGATGAAAAACGGTTATCCCTTTTTCTACTAGTTTTTGGCATCCTAAAAGTGTCCCATCTCCACCGATTGCTATAATTGCGCTAAACTCTGCTTTTTTCACTTGCTCTACTGCTTTGTTTAGACCTGCCTCAGTTTTAAACTCTTCACTTCTAGCAGTTTTTAAAATTGTGCCACCTCTGTGGATAATATCGCCAACGTCTCCAATATCAAGTCTTTGAAAATCTCCTTCAATCATACCTTGATATCCTCGCATAATGCCATATACTTCTATGCCTTTGTTTATACCGCTTCTAACTATTGCTCTCAAAGCAGCATTCATACCTGGCGCATCTCCACCACTGGTAAAAACCCCTATTTTCTTTTTCACAAAAACACCTCCCATTACTGTTTTGTGTCGGCGTTTACATATTTGGCTTTTGTTTTACTGTAAACTATCTTTTGGCTGCTGTAAAGACTGTAATATCCTGACAAGGTATAGCTAACTGCACACGCAACAGCAAAGTAAACAAATCCACCATCTCCAAATAGTTCTAGTGACATAATCATGGAAGCTATTGGACAGTTGACTGCACCGCAAAATGTTGCAATTAGACTTATAGCCGCAGCAAACCCAGGATCCATTCCCATAAGATTTCCTAAAGTTGCACCCATAGTTGCACCTATGAAAAGCGTTGGCACGATTTCTCCACCTTTGTATCCAGCTCCTAAAGTTACAGCTGTAAATAACAGTTTTACAAAGCATGCCCATGGCAAAGCCTCTCCGTGAAGAGCTTCGATTATTACCTCAGAACCTGCGCCATTGTAATCACCAGATGAAAAAACAAAAGAAAGCAAAATTATTACAACGCCGCCAAAGGCAATCCTGTAGTATTCGTTTTTAATAGTTTTTTCTAGCAATTTTTTTGTATTAGAAAACGTAATTACAATAAGTACGCTCATTAAGGCTGACATAATACCTATTATTGCCACTAGCACCAATGTGTCGAATTCCAGCTTAGGAAATTGAACAAAATCCCATTTTGCTTCCGTAATACCCATAGCATATGATATGCCATAAGCAGTTAGCGAAGAAACTAGGCAAGGTATAAGACCTGAGTAATAGATCACTCCAACACTTATTACTTCCAACGCAAAAAATACTGCAGTAACTGGGGTGCTAAACAATGAAGAAAACACCGCCGAAACGCCACTTAAAACTATTAAAGACGTATCTTTTTCATCTACTTTAAAATATTTGGCAAAGCCTGCGCCTATAGATCCACCTAGCTGAACAGCCGCTCCTTCTCTACCTGCAGAACCACCAAACAAATGTGTTAGTAGGGTGCTGATAAAAATTAGGGGGCCAACTACTACAGGCAGCTCTTCTTTTGCTCTGACCTTTTCAATTATCCTGTTGGTGCCCTTGATTTTGTCGAATTTAAAAAATCCGTACATAGCTACTATTATTAATCCTACTACAGGTAGAAAAAAAGTCAACTCTCTATTGAAAAACCAAACTTCATTGGCTTTATTTACCCCTAAAACAAACAGAGATCCAATAAAACCGCCAGTTGCGCCTACTATTAGAGAAACGCTAAGCCACTTAGCCATTAAAGTAATATAAAATCCCAATCCGTTGCCGTTTAACTTATGACTTAACATTTTCATCTCCTACTAACCATTTCAATCTGCGAATAAGTTCATCTGAAGTTTTTACCCTTAAGTTTTTCGGTGCTTTTAGCCCTTTTCCATCGCTTTTATAAATATAAACTTCTCTATCGCCTCTGTGTTCCCTTAAAATCTCTACCATTTCATTAAACACTTTTTCTTCGTTTTCTGCACTGGCAATTCGCACTTTTAAAGGTGTGTCCGGTTCATTTGTAAGTTCTCTAATTTCATTTGCAAGGATTTTAGGAGACTCGTCTTCCTTAAAGTTTAGCTTTCCTTTTACAATTACAAGTCTATCTTCATTGACTAAATCCTGAGCACCCGAATAAACCTTTGGAAAAACGACTACTTCCGTTATGCCATATAAATCTTCAACATCTATAAATGCCATCATTTGATTATTTTTAGTTATTAAAGTTTTTTTACTTGTCACAAGACCTGCGATTATCACTTCCTGACCATCGTAAATTTCAGTTTCTATGCCATTTTCGATTTCCTGTTGTGCATGGGCAAGAGTATCTGCATTTACACTTGTAACACGATTAATTTTATCAACATAATCTTCCAAAGGATGACCGGTAATATATACACCCATCATCTCTTTTTCAAGTGCATTTATTATTTCTTTTGAGAATGGCGCTATCTCGGGTAGTGGCATTCTTGTTTCTGCCTCACTCATCTGTTCGTTATTCACATCAAATAAAGAAATCTGCCCTTCCACATTTTTCTTAGCCTCTTTTTGAGCTGATTCGATTAGCTCCTCATAAACTGCTAAGTACTGCGCTCTATTTGAATTTAAACTATCAAAAGCACCTGCTTTTATAAGGCTTTCAACAGCTTTTTTATTTATTTTATGTATATCTTGATTTGCAATAAAATCAAAAATATCTGTAGCTTTTCCTTTTGTATTTCGTGTCTCTATAATGCTATCTATAACGCTTTCTCCAACATTTTTTATACCATGTAAGCCAAATCTTATTTTGCCATCTTTTACTGTAAATTTTTTACCACTTTCATTTACATCCGGAGGTAAAACTTCAATGCCCATATCAGCGCAGTTTCTTATGTATTTAGCAATTTGCTTACCATCTCCTATAACGCTAGTTAATAGTGCAGCCATAAATTCTGTAGGATAATGAGCTTTTAAATAAGCGGTTTCATATCCAACTACTGCATAGGCTGCCGCATGAGATTTGTTAAAGGCATACTCAGCAAAAGATACCATCTGATTAAATAAGTCCTCTGCTATTTCTTTTGATACATCATTTTCACCGCAACCTTTTATAAATACTTCTTTTTCAGCAAGCATTACATCCATTTTTTTCTTACCCATGGCTCTTCTTAAAATGTCACTATGTCCATAAGTATATCCTGCCAAATCTCTTACAATCTGCATTACTTGTTCTTGGTAAACTAAACATCCGTAAGTTACAGATAAAATCGGCTCCAATTTTGGATGTAAATACTGTATTTTATCTGGATTTTTCTTATTTTCAATATAAGTTGGTATAGAAGCCATAGGGCCGGGTCTATAGAGTGAAATACCAGCAACTATATCTTCGAAACAGTCTGGTTTCAGGTTCTTCATAAACTGTGTCATTCCTGCTGACTCTAGCTGAAATACACCTTGAGTATTGCCACTTGCAATCATCTCGTAAACCTTTGGATCATCGTAATCCATCTCTAAAAAGTCTATTTTAACACCGTGATTTTCTTCGATTAAATCGATAGCATCCCTTATAACTGTCAAGTTTCTAAGACCTAAAAAGTCCATTTTTAAAAGACCAAGTTCCTCTATTGTAGTCATTGGAAACTGGGTAGAAACTCCTTTGTCCGCCAAGTAAAGAGGTACGTATTCATCTATACTCTTCTTTGAAATAACCACGCCTGCAGCATGGGTAGATGCATGTCTTGGCATACCTTCCAAAGATCTTGATGTATCCAAAACCTTTTTTACAGTTAAATCGCTTTCATACATAGCTTTTAGTTCAGGATTTAACTCAAGAGCTTTATCGATAGTCATCTTGTTGTCAAATGGAATGGCTTTTGCGATAGCATCAGTTTCGGCATAGCTTACGTCTAGAGCCCTACCAACATCTCTAATTACCGCCTTAGCTTTAAGTGTACCAAATGTAATAATCTGAGCTACCTTGTCTTCGCCGTATTTCCTTATTACATAATCGATAACTTCCTGTCTTCTCTCGTAACAAAAATCGATATCGATATCAGGCATACTTACACGCTCTGGATTTAAAAATCTCTCAAAAATCAAATTATATTTAATCGGATCTATGTCCGTAATTTTCAAACAATAAGCTACTATGCTTCCTGCAGCCGAACCTCTACCCGGTCCTACCATAATATTTTGGCTTCTAGCATAGTTAATAAAATCCCATACGATTAAAAAATATTCAACATACCCCATCTGCTCTATAACAGACAGTTCGTATTCCAACCTCTGTGTCAGTTTTTCATCTATATTTTTATATCTGTACTCCAAACCTTCCTTGCAAAGTTTGCGCAGATATTCCGTATTATCCATACCATCTGGAGCCTTAAACTCCGGCAAATGAAGCTTGCCAAACTCAAATTCAACATTACATCTATCGGCAATTTTCTGAGTATTATCTATAGCCTCAGGAAACGCCGCAAATATATTTCGCATCTCACGTTCAGTCTTTAGGTAAAATTGGTCATTTGGGAATGACATTCTATCGGTGTCAGAAACGCTTGTTGCTGTCTGTATACATAGTAGCACATCATGGCTTTTTGCATCAGACTGCTTAATATAATGGACATCGTTTGTAGCTACAAATGGAATGTTCGTTTCTTCATGTAATTTTTTCATGTAGGGCAAAATCCTTGCTTCTTCCTCTAAACCTTGATCTTGAAGTTCAAGGAAAAAATTGCCTTCTCCAAATATATCTAAAAGTTCTAAGGCTTCTTCTTTTGCACCTTCGTAATTTCCATTTAAAAGATATTGCTGTATATTTCCAGCTAGACAAGCTGATAAACAAATAATACCTTCGCTGTACTGGCGCAATACTTCCTTATCTATACGTGGCTTGTAATAAAAACCTTCCGTAAAACCACGACTTACAATTTTTATTAAATTATGATAACCAATATCGTTTTCTGCAAGCAATACAAGATGGCCCTGTCTTTTATCCTTAACAGGATCTTTGTCAAATCTTGTTCTTGCAGCCGTATATACTTCACAGCCCATAACTGGATTGATCCCTTGTTTTTTACACTCATGCCAAAAATCCACGACGCCAAACATGACGCCGTGGTCTGTAATTGCAAGAGAACTCATGCCAGCTTCTTTAGCGGCCGCAACTAGGTCTTTAATCCTAGCTGCGCCGTCTAATAAGCTGTATTCAGTATGTACATGTAAGTGTGTAAATGCCATACTTTTAATTTCCTCTCTTATTATTCTATAGTTGCTACAAGTTCTCCAGCCTTAACCTGCTGTCCTTCCTTAACGCAAATCTTAGAAATTGTTCCTGACATTGATGCTAGAATATTTGTTTCCATCTTCATAGCTTCAATTACTGCGATTGGCTGTTTTTCTTCAACAGCATCGCCTTCAGCAACTAAGATTTTTAGAATGTTACCAGGGATTGGTGCTCCGATTTCTGCTGGGTCATTTTCATCAGCATAAGCGATTACGTTACCTGCGATTGAAGCAGCACCATCTTTGTCCTTAACTCTTACAGCACTTCTTGTTCCATTTACATCAAATGTTACATACTTATAGCCTTCGCTATCAGTCTTAGAAGCATTGATTAGAGTAATTACTAAGACTTTACCTTCAGCAATCTTAACTTCACAAGTTTCACCTTCACGTAGACCATGGAAGAATACGTCAGAACCCATGTATCTAAATGTATCGCCATTTTTAACAGCTTCTACATAATCTTCAAATACTTTTGGATATAGAGCATATGATAATGCTTCTTTTTCTGTTCCTTCTAGACCTAAATCATCAACTAAGTGCTTCTTAATAGCATCGAAGTCTTCTGGTTCTAGTAGTTCACCAGGTCTGCAAGTAATAGGTTCCTTATCTTTTAGAACTAACTTCTGTAATTCTTTAGGGAATCCGCCCTTAGGCTGTCCCATCATACCTTCGAATAGAGATACGATTGAGTCTGGGTAGTCAATGCCTGCACCCTTTTCTAGGATGTTTTCAGGAGTTAGATCGTTTTGTACCATAAAGATAGCCATATCACCAACTGCTTTTGATGATGGAGTTACCTTAACGATATCACCTAACATATCATTAACTGCCTTGTACATTTCTTTTACATCCTTTAGTCTGTGACCTAAACCAAAGCTTTCTACCTGAGCTTTTAGGTTTGAGTACTGACCACCAGGGATTTCGTAGTGGTAAATTTCAGTAGTAGCTGCCATAAAGTCAGATTCAAATGACTTGTAAACAGGTCTTACTGCATTCCAGTAGTTTGAGATTTCCTGAATTTCTTCAGTCTTAATCTTTGATTCTCTGTCAGTGTTTTCAACAGCTGCAACGATTGAGTTTAAGTTTGGCTGTGAAGTTAATCCTGACATTGATGAAATAGCAGCATCTACTACGTCAACACCTGCTGATGCAGCCATAAGTGCAGCAGCAACACCATTACCAGTTGTATCATGAGTATGGAAATGAATTGGAACTGCAACTTCATTTTTAAGAGCTTCGATAAGCTTCTTAGCAGCCATTGGCTTACATAGACCTGACATGTCTTTGATGCCGATCATGTGAGTTCCTCTCTTTTCAAGTTCCTTAGCCATATCTACATAGTATGATAGGTTGTATTTTTCTCTGCTATCATCTAGGATATCACCTGTGTAACATAGACATGCTTCAGCAACTTTACCCTGATTTAGTACTTCATCAAGAGCAACTTCCATACCTTCTAACCAGTTTAGTGAGTCGAAGATTCTGAATACATCGATACCTGACTGTGCACTTTCCTTAACGAATCTTCTGATTACGTTATCTGGGTAGTTTTTGTAACCTACTGCGTTAGCTCCTCTGATAAGCATCTGGAACAATACGTTTGGAATTTCTTTACGTAGTGTAGCAAGTCTTTCCCATGGATCTTCCTTAAGGAATCTGTATGCTGTATCGAAAGTAGCTCCGCCCCACATTTCTAGTGAGAATAAGTCTTTTTCATATTTAGCAATTGCTGGTGCAATCTTATCCATATCTACTGATCTAACTCTTGTAGCCATCAATGACTGTTGAGCATCTCTTAAAGTAGTATCAGTAAATAGAAGTTCTTTTTGTTCTAGCACCCATTTAGCTAATTTTTCTGGACCTTCTTTATCTAAAATCTGTTTTGTTCCAGATAGAGTTGCGATTTCTTCCTTCTTAATCTTAGGGAACTTAGGAACGTCAAATTCAGGTTTAACACCCTTGTTGCCGTTTACAAACTGTTCACCTAAGTAGTTTAGAACTTTAAGTTTCTTATCTGTACCAACTCTGATATTGAACAGTGATGGGTTGTTAGCGATAAAGCTTGTATCACACTGTCCCTGCTGGAATTCTTCATTTCTTAATACGTTTAATAAGAATGCAATATTTGTTTTAACACCCTTAATCTGAGTTTCTGCAAGAGCTCTAGCAGCTTTTCTTACTGCACCTTCCCATGTTTTAGCAAATGCAGTTACTTTTACAAGCAAGCTGTCGTAGTATGGTGAAATTACAGAACCTGAGAATCCGTTACCACCATCAAGTCTGATACCAAAACCTGAAGCACTCTTGTATTCTTCAATTAGACCTGTATCAGGAGCAAATCCATTTACTGGGTCTTCTGTTGTAATACGGCACTGAATAGCATGACCATTTACAGTAATGTCATCCTGGCTCTTAATGCCGATTTTATCACTATCTAATGTATATCCTTCAGCAATTAAAATCTGTGACTGAACAATATCAATACCTGTAACCATTTCTGTAACAGTATGTTCTACCTGGATACGAGGGTTCATTTCGATGAAGTAGTGGTTTCCTTCTTTATCAACTAAGAATTCTACTGTACCTGCACTTCTGTAGTTAACAGCTCCAGCGATTTTTAGAGCATCTTCGCAGATTCTCTTTCTCTGTTCTTCTGTAATACTTAGTGCTGGTGTAAATTCGATAACCTTCTGGTGTCTTCTCTGAATTGAGCAGTCTCTTTCGTATAAGTGTACTAAGTTACCTTCTTTGTCACCTAATACCTGTACTTCAATATGTTTTGGTTTTTCAACATATTTTTCAATGAAAATATCATCGATACCAAATGCTTTTTTAGCTTCGCTCTTAGCGCTCTTAAATTCAGGGATAAGTTCATCTGCAGTTCTAACGATACGCATACCTCTACCGCCGCCACCTGCAGCAGCTTTTAGCATTACAGGATATCCGCACTGTTCAGCAATTTCAACTGCTTCAACTTCTGAAGTAATTGCTTTTTCAACACCTGGGATAATAGGTACTCCAACTTTTTTAGCAACGATCTTTGACTGAATTTTATCACCTAGCTGGCCCATCATATCGCTTGTAGGTCCGATAAACTCAATACCTGCAGCTTCACAAGCCTTTGCAAAAGTCTGGTTTTCAGATAGAAGACCATATCCTGGATGGATAGCATCTACACCTTTAGCCTTAGCTAATTCGATAATTTCATCAATAGCTAGGTACGCGTCAACTGGTGATTTACCCTTACCAATCTGATAAGATTCATCAGCTTTTGTTCTAAATAGAGTATTTCTATCTTCTTCAGAGTAAATTGCAACAGATCTAATGCCCATTTCTTTACAAGCTCTGATAATTCTGATAGCTATTTCACCTCTATTAGCTACAAGAATACGCTTAAACTTCTTGATCTCACTCATTTTTAAATTCCTTTCCTAAATAACTTATAACTATTATTTTTTGACCATATCATCTATCATACTCCATTTGGACATGATATAATCATAGCTCTTAGTTGTGTGCGGTATCAAACAATTACTACAATCCTTTGTACCACCCTCTGTATATTTAAAGTTACCGCCACATTTATCCCCTAAGGCATAAAGCGGACAATAACAAAACAGACAATTAAAACTTTCATTATCTTTAACATCGTGACATGGGAAAAATTCACACGTCTTATGACTGAAAAACTTATAATTTTCCATAGATAAATCCTCCTTAACTACTACTGGTTTTTTACATTTACATCAACCTGTCTATATGGCATAACTATGCCATTTTTATCAAATGCAAGTTTCACATTTTCTTCCAAGTAGTACTTAACATCCCAGTAATCCTCAGTTTTTGTCCAAACTTTAAACTCAAGATTTACTGCGCTTTCACCATTGTTCAAAACTCCCATAACCATAGGTGGCTCTTCTAAAACAGCTTCGTTTTGGCTTGCAACCTGCGCCATAATTTCCTTGGCTTTTTTCACATCCGAATCATATGAAATGCTAAACAAACAATCAACTCTTCTGTGATCAGCTTTAGTAAAATTAGTAATTACTGCTGATGAAACAAGTCCATTAGGAATGGTTATTGTTTTGTTGTCAAAAGTTACTAGCGTTGTTAACATTAAATCTATATTTTCAACTGTGCCATCAGTACCATTAATATCCACGTGATCACCTTTTGAAAAAGGTTTTGTCACCAATATAATCAGACCTCCGGCAACATTTGAAAGACTATCTTTTAAGGCCAAAGCTATTGCACCGCCCGCAACTCCTAAAAATGTAATCATACTTTTAGTGTCTATGCCTAGCTTTTCAAACATAATCATAATCAGCATTATGTACAAAATACATCTTAGTCCAGTTACTAAAAACTTATGCAAAGCCTCATCTAGCCCTATTTTTTCTAGGAACTTTTTAAATATTTTTCTAATCACTCTTATGGCTATAAGACCTATTATTAAAGTCAATACAGGATCTAGCCACCTAAGAGCAATCTCCAAATATTTATCCATTATTTCTGCTCCTTCTTCTATCTAGTTCCTTTAATAATTTTTTTCTAAGTCTAATATCATCTGGAACTATTTCTACAAGCTCATCGCTGTTTATAAATTCAAGAGCTTCTTCTAATGAGAATACAACAGGTGGAGCTAGTTTAACAGCATCGTCATTACCTGCTGCTCTCATGTTAGTAGCCTTTTTAGCTTTACATGGATTTACCACCATATCGTCATTTCTTGAATTCATACCTATTATCATACCTTCGTAAACTTCTGTACCAGGTTCGATAAATAGTTTAATACGTTCGCTTATATTTGAAAGAGCATAAGGTGTTGCAGTACCGTGTTCCTGAGCAATACCTACACCGTTTATTCTCTGAGGGATTTCTCCTTTGTACTCTTCAAAGTCACTAAATCTTCTAACCATGCTGCCTTCACCACGAGTGTCGTTGATAAATTCAGTTCTATATCCCAAAAGGCCTCTAGTTGGAACCATATACTCAAGTCTAGTAAATCCATTTTCACTAGTCATCTGAGTCATCATGCCTTTTCTTAGATTTAACTTTGAAATAACACTTCCAGAATACTCATCTGGAACTGAGATAACTACTTCTTCTATAGGTTCAAGTTTTTCGCCGTTAGGTCCTTTTTTCATAATAACTTCTGGTTTTGAAACAGCAAGTTCGTAACCTTCTCTTCTCATATTTTCTATAAGGATTGAAAGATGAAGTTCTCCTCTACCTGAAACCTTAAAGCTATCTGTTGATTCAGTTTCTTCTACTTTTAAACCTACATTTACTTCAAGTTCTTTTTCAAGTCTTTCTTTTATATTTCTTGTAGTTACATATTTACCAACTCTACCAGCAAATGGTGAATTGTTTACCATAAAGTTCATTGAAAGTGTAGGTTCTTCAATATGTATCATATCCATAGGCTGAGGGTTGTTCATATCTGTTATAGTTTCACCAATTGAAATGTCTGAAATACCAGAAACTACAACGATATCACCACACTCTGCTTCTTTTACAGGCATTCTCTTAAGACCTTTATATACGAAAACCTGATTTATTTTCTTTTGTGTTAAGCTATCTGTACCTCTAGCAACTCCAACTGTTTGACCTTCTTTAATTGTTCCCTTAGTAATTCTACCAATACCAAGTCTGCCAATATAGTCATCATATGCAAGAGATGAAATCTGAAGCTGAAGTGGTTCTTCTCTTAAATCCTCATAAGGTTTACAGTGGTTGATAATTGTTTCAAACAATGGTGTTATATTTCTATCTGTATCACCTTTTGCATTTTTATCGATTTTATTGTCCCCATCACCTATCTGAATATCTTTTACATCTTCAGGATCATAAACGACAATACCCTGTCTAGCAATACCGTAAAGTATTGGGAAGTCAAGCTGTTCATCATTTGCATCCAAGTCCATAAACAACTCGTAAACTTCATCTACTACTTCATCAATACGAGCATCTTTTTTATCAATTTTATTGATAAGCAAAATAGGATTTAATCCCTGCTCAAGTGATTTTTGAAGTACAAATCTAGTCTGTGGCATAGGACCTTCGCTGCTATCTACAAGTAAGATTACTGTATCTACAGTTTTTATAATACGTTCTACTTCTGAACTGAAATCAGCATGCCCTGGTGTATCCACTATATTTATTTTAACATCATTGTGCATAACTGAACAGTTTTTTGAATAAATAGTAATGCCACGTTCTCTTTCTATGTCATCGCTATCCATAACGCATTCAACTACTTCTTCATTATCTCTAAATACCCCACTTTGATTTAAAAAAGCATCTACTAAAGTCGATTTGCCCGCATCTACATGGGCAATAACTGCTATATTTATTATTTTTTGTTTTGCCATATAATATATTTTTCCTTCTTTCTGTGTATAGTCATATAATCGATTTATTATACCATAAAATCCCAAATAATACTACATTTTGACGTATATATATTCTATCAATTTTATAATTTTTTCTTTAAAATTTTGAACTGTCGTATTTTTTTACCCAATCCTTAAATATTTGCCAGTCTTCTTCGTGTTCCATAAAATATTTAGGACAATTTTTTCCTGTAATATCTCCATGTCTAATAACATTGTCTCTTGAAATATTATACTTATCACAAAGCCAAGCTGTTAATTTTACAGTTGCATTGTAAGATGGTATTGTAAATTCACCGCTTGCATCTGGATGACATACTTCAATACTTATGGTATCATGATTTCTATTGTTTGAAGCTGCCGATTGCATATACAGCGGAACACATTGTATAATCTCTCCATTTAAACCAACGACAAAATGAGAATTAACTTTTGTGGTTTTTTGTGCAAAATAATCTCGATTTTGTTTTGCAGTTGACCCTGGATTTGCAGTATAATGTATTACAATATCGGTAACTCTATCCATGTTTTTATCTTTTGGATCAGCTTCATATATCAAATCTTGAGTTACCCAATCTGGCATATCATTTGCTTTAAGCACTGGTTGCCTATAAAAATTGAAATATCCAATAAAAATAACTGATATCAAAATAAATATCAGTAACTTTTTGCCTTTGTTAGAACTTTTCCTTGCATGTTTACCATTATTTTTATTAATTTTCCTCATGCATACATTATACCACAAAAAGTTTGACACAAATATTACAATACTGTTATATTGTATCAAATTAAATACAATATATAAAGTAAAATTTTTAAAATATAAGGAGAAAAATAAATGTATAACACATTGAAAAAAATAAATGATGAAAACACCTTAATCTCTATGGTTATAAGCAAGCAGAGACGAAAAAGCCATGCCATTCTTAAAATAAATGTAAGACCGGTACTAATAAACAGTAAAGTTATGTATCAAGCTGAATACCACTATTCCAACAAGGTAACACATTATAACTTTGAAAAAAACGAATTCGTGGACTTTGTTATAAGCGAAGTGAAAAACAACTTTAAACAAGTTAATATATTCACTACCGAAAACGATATACAAATACTTGCAAATAAAATAGAGAAAGCGAAAATAAATACTAAGCCACCTACTCAAAAAGCAAAGGATATAAACCACAATAAAAATAAAAATTATCTGATTCCAGACAATACACCTTGCGATTTTTTAATTAAACTTGGAGTTATGGATGAAAATGGCAAAGTTTATCAGAAACACTACAGTAAATTTAGACAGATAAACAGATATTTAGAAATTGTTTCAGACTGCTTGCCATATTTAAATAAGGATAAAATCAAAATTATAGATTTTGGATGTGGCAAATCTTACTTAACTTTTGCTCTATACTATTACTTTAAAAAGCAGCTTGGCATACCTGTCGATATTACTGGACTAGATTTAAAGGAAAACGTAATAGAACTTTGCAACAATATTGCTAGAGAATTAAATTATGAAGGACTTGATTTTAAGTTGGGTGATATAGCTGACTACAAAGACACTCAATGCGATATGGTTGTCACACTGCACGCATGTGATACTGCTACAGACTACGCACTTATAAACGCTGTATCTTGGAATACAAAAATTATTTTATCAGTGCCTTGTTGCCAGCACGAACTGTTTAAGCAGATAGATAATCCTGTTGAAAATTCAATGTTTAAACACGGCATCATAAAAGACAAATTCACTGAACTTTTAACTGATGGGCTTAGAGGATTGAAGCTAGAATCAAAAGGCTACGATGTTTCTATGATTGAGTTTACAAGCCTTGAGCATACATCAAAAAATATACTGATAAAAGCGGTACTAGACGAAAAAGCATCTGAACAATCAAAGAAAAAAGCATTGAATCAGTATGAAGCATTGAAAAAACAATACAATGTAACACCTACAATCGATCAACTTATATAAAAAATAGGCCATCTTCACATGTGAGATGGCCTAAAATTTTTTCAATCTATTTATTTATTTTCTCTATCAATATTTTCTAATCTTTCGGCTTCCTTTGATCCAGATTTATGAAGCGCAACTACAACACCGCTAAGTGCTAACAATGCAATAACGTTTGGAATAACCATTAATCCATTAAAGAAGTCTGCAAGTTCCCAAACAAGTTCAACTTTTAGTAGTGAACCAGCGATAATACAACAAACTACTATTGCAGAATATATAGTAATAGCCTTTTTACCAAACAAGTATTTAACATTGATTGATCCGAAGAAATGCCAACTTAAAATTGTTGAAAAAGCGAAGAATAACAAGCAAATAGCTATAAATAAATCGCCAAAGCTACCAAATGTATTGATAAATGCCTGCTGACTTAATGCTGTTCCAGTTTTACCTGAATCTAAAGCGCCAGTACAAATAATTGATAAAGCTGTCAAAGTCAAGATTACAAATGTATCGATAAATACACTTACCATAGCAATCAATCCCTGATGATGTGGAGTTTTAGCTGTTGCTCTTGCATGAGCATGAGGTGTAGAACCCATACCTGCTTCGTTTGAGAAAAGTCCTCTTGCAACACCATATCTAATAGCCTGCTGGATTGAAATACCAACAGCTCCACCTAGCATACTCTTTGGAGTAAACGCACATACAAAAATCATTTTAATCGCATGTGGTATAGCAGATGCGTTTAATACCAATAAAATCAAACTTCCTAAAATATAGATAACTGCCATAAATGGTACGATTTTTTCAACTACAGCAGATAATCTCTTAGTACCACCTATAAATATAAATGCAGCGATAATTGCTAATACGATACCGAATACTAATGGTGAAAATTTCAAACCACGACTATTAAATGCCTCTGTAAACGCTGCACTAATAGAGTTTGACTGAACCATAATACCCATAAATCCAAGCGCTAGTGTAATAAATACAGCAAACAATGCAGCTAATACTTTACCGAACTTACCTTTAAAAGCCTGTCTGATGTAGTAAACAGGTCCACCTGTTACCTGACCATCTTCGTCCACTGTTTTGTAATTTTGTGCTAAAGATGCTTCCGCATAGATTGTAGACATTCCGAAAAATGCACTTACCCACATCCAGAAAATTGCTCCAGGGCCTCCAGAAATCAATGCAGTAGCCGCACCTGTAATATTACCTGTACCTACCTGAGCTGCGATAGCAGTAGATATAGCCTGGAATGGCGTCATCTCACCTTTATCACTCTTTTTCCCTTTAAGGCTGAAGTTGCTGAAAAGCAATTTCCATCCAGCACCAAATTTACGAACCTGGATGAATTTTAATCTGATTGTATATAGGATACCTGTTCCGCATAACAATGTAATTAGTATAGGTCCCCACATAACGCTGTTGATTTGTTGAACTAATGATAACATTTGTACTCCTCCTAAAATTTTTTAACTCATTCAATTAGTTGCAAAATCCATTTTTTTGCATAAATAAAAAGAGCTGTGTAACAGCTCTCCGGAGTAAGACTTTTGCATAGTTAAAATCATGTATGCTCTGTCCTTTATGCCTGAGAGACTCATCAAAGCTACAACAGTTGAAAAACTGCTACTTTGACCTCCACCTTCGGCGCTTTCATATGGATTTATGAAAGACTCTCCAGAGTTGTCAGTATTAACACCGACTTTATAAATATACCATATCTTATGTATAAAATTCAAGTGTAAAATAAAAAAACTATCGTACCTTTTTGAAAACAATAGATACGATAGTTTTATAAAACTTAATTAGTTAAGGTCTTCTAATTAATACTGAACTGATTGTAGCAACTACTACTGCTCCTAGCATTAGCATAAATGTGCTAAAGTATGACTGACTTGAGTCGTAAAGAGCACCTGCAATAGTTCCACCAAATGAAGCGATTAATAGGTTCATATTAACTATTGGATAGTTAACTGGGTAGTGTTTCATACCGTAGAATGCTCCAATAAATGCTGAGTTCATAGGTGTAACTCCGCCATATGCTAGACCACTTACCATAAATGCAATGATGATAAGTGCAAAGCTCTGAGTTGTTAGAGATGCAATCAATAGAGCAACTGCAACTACAAATGTAGCATCTACTACAAACATAGTGTTTCTTCTGCCGATTTTATCAAATAAAAATCCGCAAATTACACGACCAATACCATTTAAAATTGAAATTAAACCTACAACAGTAGCAACTGTTCCTGCAGCTGCAGTTGGGTTGATTTCAAGTACGATACCGCTAGCCTGTGAAATTAAAGCTAGACCAGCTGCACTTAAACATACAGCCCATAAGAAGTATAACCAAAAAGATGGTCTCTTTAGCATAGTTCCAGCTGTAGCTTCAATACCTTCTTCTTTTTTAACGCCAGACTTCTTTTCTGGTGGTGCTGGTGGTACAAAGTCTGCACCTGGCGCTTTGATAATCAAGGATCCTATTACAAATACTACAACAAGGATAATACCAAATGCAAAGAAAGTATTTCTCCAAGCATCCACACCAACGCCTGATGGTGTTACAGCCTGATAAACTTTACCGATAATAAAGCTACCAAAACCAAATCCCATTAATAATATACCTGAGATTAAACCAGGTTTATCTGAGAACCATTTTGTTACACAACTCATAATACCGTTGTAAACAAATCCTGAAGCAAATCCAGCGAATACACCATATCCGATGTATAACATAGCAAGTGAATTTGCTTTTGAAGCGATAAAGAATCCGATTAGGAATAAAATACCGCTGATAATCATATTAACTTTTACGTTAATTTTTTTAGAAGTTAGACCTCCAGCCAAACCTCCAAAACAGAAAAATGACATACATATTGTAAATGTCAATGATAGCTGTGCCTGGCTCCACTCTGTAAAGTAAGCTGCAAGTGGAGATGCGATTACACTCCATGCATAAACCAGACCTGCAAGAAGCAAGATAATTGTTCCTACTCCTGCATAAAGCCAACGTTTCTTTTCCATAATTTAAACCTCCAAATACTAATATATTATATATGCAGTACACCTATATGTGCACTGCACTATAAACAAATTATTTAGCTGTATCTTTTTGTGGTCTAAAGATAATAAATAAAATCGCACTTATACCCATAAGGATTGGATAGTACAAGTTAGGAAGTACATCTATAGGTGTTACTCCTGCAAATCCATTTTCAACAGCTAAAGCCGCTGCTGTTAATAGCTGCGCACCATATGGAATAATTCCCTGACCAACTGAAGCAAATATGTCTAATAGAGAAGCAACTCTCTTAGGTTTAACTTCAAATTCGTCACCGATTTCCTTTGCAATAGGACCAGTAAGTACAATTGCAACAGTATTATTTGCTGTACATAAGTCAACTAAAAATACTAAAATAGCAATACCAAACTCTGCTCCTCTTTTACCTTTAGTTCTCTTTTTAATAGTTTCAATAATTAAGTCAATACCGCCGTTTTCTTTAACAAGTGCAACGATACAAGCAACTGTAATTGAAATAAGTGATATTTCAAACATAGAACTCATTCCTGTACCGATTGCTTTAATACCTTCAAATAAAGTAAATGTATCTGTTGCAACTCCAACAACCATTGAAAGAATTATACCTGAGAATAATACTGCAAATACATTAAATCCAATTAAAGCTCCAATAAGTACTACCAAATATGGAATTACTTTTACTATTTCGTATTCGTAGCTACCTGTTGTATTACATACTAATGATGTACTTCTAACGTAGAACAATATAATAGTAATAATTGCTGCCGGTAAAACTATAAAGAAGTTTTGATTGAACTTATCTTTCATTTCACAACCCTGTGTTCTTACTGCCGCAATAGTTGTATCAGAAATCATAGATAAATTGTCACCGAACATTGCTCCAGATACTACTGCACCTACGCAAATAGCAATTGGGAATCCAGTCTGCTGAGCAATACCAGCTGCAATAGGTATCAATGCAGTAATTGTTCCAACTGAAGTACCCATAGATACTGAAATAAAACATCCGATTAAGAACAATCCAACAATCATAAATTTAGCTGGCAAAAATGAAAGACCTAAGTTTACAGTACTTTCAACTCCGCCTGCTGCAGATACAACTCCAGAAAAAGCACCTGCTACGATGAAAATAAATATCATAGTAATAATATTTACATCACCTGCTCCTTTTGAGATTATTTCCAATTTTTCATCGAAAGTCAATCTCTTGTTTTGTAACATACCTACAAATAAAGCTATAACAAAAGCAACTAATGCTGGCATAGCATAGAAGTCACCTTCAATAATACCTCCACCTGCAAATAATACAATAAACACCAAGAAAGGCAATAATGCCATACCTCTGTTTTTCATATCAATACTCACTCCTAAAAAAAATTACACCTTTGAAAATTACAAGGCGCTTGGATATTATATCATATACAATGTAGTATTATCAATGGAATTTTGTTGGATTTCCAAAGAAAATCAGCTTTTTTTAACAATATTGATCATTTTCAAATTTTGAACATTTTACATGCAATTAATCTATAAAAAATTTTTTTATTTTTATAATGACTATTTTGTCACAAAACATTGATATTTCAACATTTAGCAATTTATCAAATTAAAATAGACTGAGTTTATAGAATTTTTAAACAATTTAAATTATTGCATTTTTTTGTTTCTATGCTACAATGATTCTAACGAGTGTTTTGTGTTATTTAACTAGAATCATTTACGAACTTATTACTTATTTTGAGAGGAGAACACTATGGAAAATACTAATGTTAAAGAACCTCGCAAACCTTATTTATGGGAAGCACTATTTTCATTTGGTGCCTTGATCGTTATCATGTCAATTGGTATCATCGTATTTGAAGTTGATCCACATATTCCTATGTTCTTAGGAGTAATCGTAGCAGCTCTTATGGCTCTAAAGATTGGATACAAATGGTCAGCAATTGAAGAAATGATGATCACAGGTATTTCTAGAGCGATGCAGGCAATATTGATCCTAGCTATCGTTGGTATGATGGTTGGTATCTGGCTACTATCAGGTACTATCCCAACAATGATTTACTACGGACTAAAACTATTGTCTCCATCAATTTTCCTAATTGCAGCAGTTCTAGTATGTTCTATTACATCATTAGCAACTGGTACATCTTGGGGAACTATGGGAACTATGGGTCTAGCTCTAATGGGTATCGCTCAAGGTATGGGCATGCCAATCGGACCTACAGCTGGTGCAATCCTAGCTGGTGCATACTTTGGTGACAAACTTTCTCCACTATCAGATACTACTAACCTAGCTCCTGCTATGGCTGGTACTGACGTATTTACTCACGTAAAATACATGTTGAAAGCAACAATCACTGCATATGTAATCGCACTTATATTCTTTGGTGTTTATGGATTTAAACATGCAGCTAGCGGAGAGGTTGATACTTCTCAGGTTACTGTTCTAATGGAAGGTCTAGAAAGTACATTTAACATCAATCCTGTACTATTACTACCTCCAGTAGTTGTAATCTTAGCTATCGCACTTAAGATTCCTGCTATTCCTGGTATCGCATTAGGTGCTATCGTAGGTGCTATCCTAGCTCCTATCTTCCAGGGTGACTTAGTTCTATTTGCAGAAAACAATGCAGGCGAACTAGTAAGAAACCACGTTGGAGCAAACTTTGGTGATATCCTAGACGTTGCTAGAAACGGATATGTTTGTAACACAGATATTGAAGCACTAAACAGTCTACTATCAACTGGTGGTCTAATGAATATGGCTTCATCAATCTTAATGACAATTATCGCTATGATGTTTGGTGGTATCATGGAATTCACTCATCAGCTTGAAGTAATCGTAGATAAGATTACTAAGGTTGTTAAGAGCGGTCCTGGACTAATCATCGCTACAGAACTTACTTGTGTAGCTTCTAACATCACAATGCCAGAACAGTACATCTCAATCCTAGTTCCTGGTAGAATGTATGCAGAAGCATATAAGAAAGCTGGTATCCACCCTAAATCATTATCAAATGCTTTAGAATCAGCTGGTACAGTTACATCTCCACTAGTTCCTTGGAACACATGTGGTATGTACATCGCAGCTACCCTTGGTATAACAGCAGGCACATACGCACCATGGGCAGTATTTAACTATCTAATGCCTGTAGTAACTATCGTATTTGCTTTCTTAGGTATCACTTGTACAAAGATGACTCCAGAAGAACAAGAAAAAGCTCTTGCTGGCGAATTGGTATAAGATTATAAATATCATTTATTTACTTAAAAATTACGAAATTCTTATTATAACTAACACTCTAAACAGAAAAGAGACTTGCAAATTGCAAGTCTCTTTTTTAATCGGTTATGGTCCAATCAATTGGTTCTTTTAGTAAGCTGTTTGTTTTTGAAAAAAACTTACATCCGAAAAATCCCCTATATGCTGATAAAGGACTTGGATGTGGACTTTCCAAAATATGATGGTTTGGATTTGTTATATACTTCTTTTTACTGCGTGCATTTGCACCCCACAAAATAAATACTACTGGCTCTTCCCTTTCGTTAAGTTTTTTTATAACTTCATCGGTAAAAATTTCCCAGCCCTTACCTTTATGACTGTTAGCTTGACCTCGTCTAACAGTTAAAACAGCATTTAAAAGTAGGACACCTTGATCTGCCCATTCCTTTAAATATCCATGGCTTGGAATCTTAAATCCTATATCATCATGAAGCTCTTTGTAGATATTTACTAATGACGGTGGTACTTTTACACCCTTTTGTACAGAAAAAGCAAGACCGTGGGCCTGACCTGGTTCGTGATATGGATCTTGTCCCAATATTAACACCTTGACCTTGTTATATGGAGTATATCTCAAAGCGTTGAAAATATCATACATATCAGGATAAATTGTGCGACTGCTATACTCTTCCTTTAAAAATTGATGAAGCTTTTTGTAATAAGGTTTATCAAATTCTCCTTTAAGGACTTCATCCCAATCATTGTCAAATTTAACCATTTTAATTCTCCTTTTCAATTTGTTCTTCTATTATATAGCAAATTTACATATTATACATCTATTTTAACGGTTTTAAATTTAGCAAAATCGGTGTAAAATATATACCATGAAAATATATTTATCAAAAGATGCAACTAGTCAACTAGTTAGCTATTTAAAAAATTACACACAAGAAATTATATTTGTTGAAAACAATGGAACTTATGCAGCTGTAAATAATCATCCAGATATTGCCATGTGTCAACTTAAAGATTATGTTTTTATTGGAGACAAGCAAAAAATAGGACACGACTACCCTGGAGATATTATTTACAATGGAGCTTGCATTGGCAACTATTTTATTCACAATTTAAAATATACCGACCCTACTCTGCTGACAAAAGTCTCCGATTTAAATTTAACCAAGATACATGTCAACCAAGGTTATGCCAAATGTAATATTGTAACTGTGGGAAATGATGCCATTATAACTTCAGATGCTGGTATAGCAAAAGCATGTAAGCCATATCTTGACGTATTGACTATTACACCAGGTCATATTGTCTTACCAGGAATGACATATGGGTTTCTTGGAGGTTGTAGCGGCAAAGTAGGAGACACTATCGTCTTCAACGGTGACTTAAGCAAACATCCTGATTTCAAAAATATAATCAATTTTATAAAATCAAAAAATCTAAAAGTTCATTGGTTTTCCGACTATGAACTTACCGATATTGGATCAATTTTAGTAGAACAATAAGTTAGGAGGAAAAATGTTAAAAGAAATATATTTAGCAGGCGGCTGTTTTTGGGGAATGGAAAAGCTGTTTTCTCAGCTTCCTGGAGTTATTCAAGTAATTAGCGGTTATGCCAACGGAAAAGATGAAATAACACCGGATTATGAAACAGTATGCAAAGGCAGAACAGGATACAAAGAAGCCATTCGCGTTAGATACGATAGCGAAATGACTAGCCTTGAAGCACTTTTATTTGCGTATTTTTCTGTAATAGATCCAACTATACCTAATAGACAAGGTTTTGATAAAGGAAGTCAATATCAAGTAGGCATCTATTATACAGATGATGCTAGCGAACGCATAATTGAAAAAATCGTTGAAATCGAAAAAACTGCTGTGGATCAATTTGTAGTTGAAATAGAGCCATTAAGAAATTTCCATATGGCAGAAGACTACCACCAACAATATTTAGACAAAAATCCTACAGGTTACTGCCATATAAACCCAATTAGAATACAAGCTGTTTCTCAATTTTACATAACACCAGCACAGTATGACAAACCTGCAAAACAAATTTTAAAAGTAGAAGTATAAAAGGAAATCGATTATGAAAAAACACGCAATTATACCTATATTTATCCCCCACGAAGGCTGTCCAAATGACTGTGTATTTTGCAATCAAAAAATAATAACTGCCAGAAATAAACCAGTTACAACAAGTGATGTACAAAATCTAATTGAAACATACTTGCCAACTTTGCAAAACAGAAATTTAGAAACCATTGAAGTAGCCTTTTTCGGAGGTAGTTTTACAGGTATTCCTATAGAGCAGCAAAGCGAATATCTATCAGTCGCATACAAGTACAAAAAACAAAAACTAATAGATAAGATACATTTATCTACTAGACCAGATTACATAAATAAAGAAATCTTAGATAACCTAAAAAAATACGAGGTTGATGTAATTGAGCTTGGAGTTCAGTCTTTTGATCAGGATGTTTTAAACTTGTCAAAACGAGGTCATACTGTTGAAGATGTTTACAAAGCTTGCGACCTTATTAAATCATACGGCTTTACTCTTGGCATCCAATTAATGATAGGTTTGCCAGGTGATACATTTGAAAAAAGTGTAGCCAGTGCAAAAAAAGCAGCTGATTTAAAACCTCAACTAGCCCGCCTCTACCCTACTGTAATTTTAGAAAATACAGAACTTGCACAAATGTATAAAAATGGCGAGTATCCTGGATTAACAGAAGCAGATGCTGTTAAAACATGTGCAAGTATGTACCGTATACTTTATGATGCCGGCATAAATATTATGAGAGTTGGTCTAAAAAGCACAGATTTAATTACTAATGACAGCGATTTAGGTGGAAATTATCATCCTGCTTTTAGACAGTTAGTCGAAGGTCAAATTGCTAGGGAAGATATTGAAAAAGAAATACAAAACTCACCTGACATCGAAATGCACTTTGCATCAAACAGCAAGTCATTCTCAAATATGATAGGCCATAAAGGTATAAATAAGGAATATTTCCAAAACAATTATCCTGATGTGAAAATAAAGTTCGTCGTTGATAATAGCTTGAAACCAGGATTGTACGTAAAGAGATAAGTATTTAAGGACCTTCCGTTACGTGAAAGGTCCTGTTTTAATGCTATTTTAAACTTGCATCAATAGTTATAACTATTGATGCTGCTATAAATAAACCAATAGCAATAACTGATACTATAGGCATCATAAATCCGCTAATAAATATTACTAGCCCTGAAATCATAAAAATTATGCCCATCAATCTGTTCATTTTGGCCCATTTCTTTTCATCCATAATAGTCTTGCATGTTCTTAGGCCTACGATTATATTTTGTTTAGTCTTAGGCATATAATTTCCTACAATAAATAATATTACACCTAACATAATGCAAACTATCTTGCGTATATCTGTTTTCACGCCGATGGCATTGTTAATAGTAAGAACATAGGTTACCACTGTTATCAAAGGTATAATTGCCTTTGAAACATTTATTATTTTACGATTTGCTTGTGGATTTTCTAATTTTTTATCACTTGTGATACATATAAAGCACTGTAATAAAGCCATAGGTACTGGTAGCACCAGTGCACACCATTTTGGAATCCAATTGTCAGGATTGTTGTTATAATCAAAGTGAATTGCTACATTTTCAGCCATATTGTTATAGTTTACTATTCCATAAATCATAGGCAACAGACAGATTATCACAGTTATAATCAAAATTTTAATATCTACTTTACTTTTCATTTTTCCCTCCACTAATTTGGTTAATCCATACTAATATTTCTTCAAAAACAGAAAGATTTATATCGTAATAGATAAAATTTTTGTATTTTGTTTCAACTACAAGCTCTGCTTCTTTTAATTTTTTTAAGTGATATGAAACAGTTGCATTTGTTAAATCAAAATACTCTGCTATCTCTCCTGCTGATTTTTTACCATCTTTTAACATGGTTATAATATCTCTCCTCACAGGATCTGAAATAGCTTTTAAGGTTTCAGATAGTCCCATGTATTTCTCTCCTTTTCTATTTAGATTTTTATCTAAATAGATTTTATGATATGTACACTCCAATGTCAATAACTATTTAGATATTTTTCTAAATAGTTTCTTATGTCCATTTTATTGATATATCAACTTCAATATGATAAAATATTATTTATAAATTTTTAAAAATAAGTATGCATTTGATTGGAGGTAAACAAATGAAAGCTGTAGTTACAGTTATCGGTAAAGATAAAGTAGGTATTTTAGCTGCTACAAGTGCAGAAGTAGCAAAGGCTAACGCAAATGTTATTGAAGTTACTCAGTCAGTACTAGAAGACTTCTTTGCTATGATTATGTTAATCGACATAACAGAAATGAATATTTCAATTGAAGAATTAAGAGAAAATCTAAAAGAAAATGTTAAGAGCATGAATATTCATGTAATGCATGAAGATATTTTTAATTCAATGCACAGAATATAAAACAAAATTAGGAGGAAAATAATGCTAAATATGACAGATATTCTTGAAACAGTAAAAATGATTCAAGATGAAAACTTAGACATAAGAACAATTACAATGGGCATTTCTCTTCTAGATTGTGCTGATGCTGATATTGATAAATCTTGTGAAAAAGTATATGCAAAAATAACAAGATTAGCAAAAGACCTTGTAAAAACAGGAGAATTTTTAGAAGAAAAATATGGCATTCCTATTGTAAATAAAAGAATCTCTGTAACACCAATCGCAATGCTTGTAGGTGTTTCTGGAGGAGATCCTGTTAAATATGCACACACACTTGACAAAGCAGCAAAAGCAGTTGGAGTTAACTTTATTGGTGGCTACTCTGCCCTAGTTCAAAAAGGATTTAGTGCTGGAGATAAAGAACTTATCGAATCAATTCCTAGAGCACTTGCTGAAACAGATATTGTATGTTCATCTGTTAACATCGGCTCAACTAAAGCTGGTATAAATATGGATGCAGTTAAGATTATGGGACAGCAAGTATATAAAGCTTCAGAACTAACAAAAGACGACCAGTGTATTGGAGCTGCTAAACTTGTAGTATTTTGCAATGCTGTTGAAGACAATCCGTTTATGGCTGGAGCTTTTCACGGTGTTGGAGAAGCAGATTGCGTAATTAGCGTAGGCGTTTCAGGTCCTGGAGTTGTTAGATCTGTATTAGAAAAAATGCCAGATGATGCTCCTCTTAATATAGTTGCAGAAGCAATTAAAAAGACTGCATTTAAGATTACAAGAGTTGGACAACTAGTAGGTTCAGAAGCAGCTGATATGTTAGGAGTACAGTTTGGTATCGTTGACCTTTCACTAGCACCAACACCAGCTGTTGGAGATTCTGTAGCTCATATCCTAGAAGAAATAGGACTTGAACAATGTGGTGCTCACGGAACTACTGCTGCATTGGCTATGTTAAATGATGCTGTTAAAAAAGGTGGCGTAATGGCTTCTTCTTCTGTTGGCGGACTTTCTGGTGCTTTTATCCCAGTAAGTGAAGATGCGGGTATGATCGATGCGGCTCGCGCTGGTACTCTTTCAATAGAAAAACTTGAAGCTATGACTGCTGTATGCTCAGTTGGTCTTGATATGATTGTAATTCCTGGAGATACTCCTGCTGAAGTTATTTCTGCCATTATTGCAGACGAAGCCGCTATAGGTATGATTAACTCTAAAACTACTGCTGTAAGAGTTATCCCTGCTATCGGCCTAAAAGAAGGAGAAGAACTAAACTTTGGTGGTCTTCTAGGTTACGGTCCAGTTATGAAGCTAAGAGACAAATCACCTGCTAAGATGATTAACAGAGGTGGTCGTATCCCTGCTCCAATCCAGAGCTTAAAAAATTAATTCAAATATACAAAAATGACTCTACTTTTTAGATAGAGTCATTTTTATTTTCCTTCATCTTATCACCAATGGTCACCTTGCTATTTAAAGTGCTCTGCCTGTTGTATCTTTCAATAATCTCACTAATTTTACCCTCAGTCTCCTTCACATCTAACCTAAAAGCATCCGCCGAAATCTTAAAAGCACCATGGCCCAAAATAATAATTTGCTCTAAATTATCCGAAGTCGCTACGCGAATATAATAATCCTTCGCTTTTTCGTAGGTAAATTTCTCAATATAGCTATCAGCTGTTTCAGCTTCTTTTGTATAAACCACATCAACATTGCCAACTTTTTCTATATTGCCTTTGTTACCTTTAACTTTGTATGCATCAAATACAACAATAACATTTATATTTTTGTAACCTTGATAGTTATTTAAAATCTCAATCAAAGCCTCTCTTGCACCGTCAAAGCTGACTTTTGACAAAGCTTTAAGTTCATCCCAAGCGTAGATAATATTATATCCATCAACTAACAAGTATTCCTCTTTTATATCTTGCTTTTCAATTACAACTTTTTCTTTTGTGGGCCTTATAACTTGCTGGTGCACATAAGTCCTATCTTTTGGCTTGCCATAAGTCTTTTCAAAAATATCCTTTAAATCGCCATCATCATATGTGCTAGCTTTGCTAACAGTATTAGTTCTAGGAATGTCATTTCGCGGTTTAGAGCTTTTTATTTGTACATGGGCATACTGCGCCACTTTATTCCATGGTACAGTAAAACCTGCCCCATTTTGACAAAATACTGAATCCCCTGTATTTACCGGATCTGACATACAGTCATACCCAAATTTTGCAACAACTTCATCAGCATTGTGACATACATCATATCCGCCATTTGAAAAAGTTAATACTCCTCTGCCACCTGTATATGATGCAACAGAACTGCTGTAATTTATCATTTCACTTACAGGAGCACATCCCTTAATTATAGCCTCATCATTAAATATTTCTGGACTATCAAATTTACCAGACATAAGAGTTATATCGGACATGGCACGGCCAGTGCAATCTTGAGGTATTTTTAAAATAAAATCATACCAAGGTTCTAGCAGTACATTTTCACATTTCATAAATCCATTTCTAATTGCTCTGTATGTTGCCTGTCTAAAGTCTCCACCTTCTGTATGCTTTATATGGGCCCTGCCACCTATTAAAGTTATTTTAACATCTGTTATTGGACTATTTGTCAACGGCCCTGTGTGTTGTTTTTCAAGCAAGTGAGTTCCTATCAATCTCTGCCAATTTCTATCGAGTTCATCTTCGCTACAGTCTGCATCGATAACAACTCCGCTTCCACGAAAACCTTCTTCAATAAGAAGCTGACATTCCGCATAATGACGAAGTGGCTCAAAGTGGCCAATACCTATAGCACTACCTTTAATAGTCTCTTTGTAAAAGATTTCTCCTTTGTCAAAGGAAATGTCCAAATCAAATCGTTCTTTTGCTAGCTGAGCAACGACTTCCAATTGAACTTGACCCATTAGCTGGATTTTGATTTCCTTTAAATTTTCATCCCAGATTACATTTAGTTCTGGTTCTTCTTCATCTATCAACATCAGTTTTTTGTAACATTCAAACAGATTTACATCTTTGTCGAATATTACTTTATAAGTTAAAACTGGTTCAAGTGTGGGATTTATATTTTGTGATTCCTTTCCTAATGGCTGACCTGGATACGTATGCTCTAAGCCAGTAACGGCAACTATCTGCCCCGCACAAACCCCATCGCAAAGTTCATATTTGTTTCCTGAATATTTGCGTATCTGGTTTATTTTTTCCTCTTTTTCACCTGTATTTATGGGGCTTTTTACTTTTAAACTGCCACCTGTAATTTTCATATAAGTCAATCTTGTATTTTCTTTATCTCGCGATATTTTATACACTCTGGCTGCAAATTCTTCTCCATAACTCGAAGGTTTCATATATGTTGATAATCCATCTAAGAATTCTTCAATGTTTATAAGTTTTAGTGCTGAGCCAAAATAACAAGGAATTATATCTCTAGATTTTATACATGATTTAATATTTTCTATATTTATACTTCCTGTTTCTAGGTATTCATCTAAAAGATTTTCATGACAAAAAGCAAGTTCTTCATCAACTTGCTTAGTAAAATCTATACAATTTTCACTTATGTATTTTTTTAACTGGTCTTTTATTTGTTGCTCATCGCTGCCATCAATATCCATTTTATTAACAAATATAAATGTTGGTATATGGTACATTTCAAGTAGTTTTGCAAGTGTATGAGTATGGCCTTGCACGCCTTCTCTGCCGTTTACAACTAAGATTGCATAATCTAAAACTTGCAGTGTTCTCTCCATTTCAGCTGAAAAATCAACATGGCCTGGAGTATCTACAATTGTAAACTCAACATTGTTATGTTCCATCTTTGCAAGTTTTGAAAAAATGGTTATGCCTCTTTTTCTTTCTTGCTCGTAATTATCTAAAAACGCATCTTGATGGTCAACTCTACCTAATTTCCTTATTGCTCCACTTGTATAAAGCATAGCTTCAGTCAATGTGGTTTTACCTGCATCGACGTGAGCCAAAATACCTATTACAATGTTTTTCATTTGTCTACATCCTTAATAAACATACCACCGTTACCAAATTCAAATTTACCACAGTCTGCGCCAACTTCAAAATGAAATTTCGCTATGCCTAGGTCGTAAAGTTCCATAGTTTTAGGTGATTTAACTTGTGCATATACGCTGCCACCTGAATAAAAAAACATAACTGGCATTTTATTTAAAGCTGATGGTGCTTTTTGAACCATACGCATGCCTTCTATAAACCAATTTGGTGGCTGCTCTTCTTCACTGTAAAAAAGATCTTGGATAGACTTTGTCTTTTTTATAGCATGCATAGTGCTTCTTATTAATTTTTCTTTTGGTGTAACAATATTAGTTGGAACGCCAAATGCTATAGCACAATTAAATACTTCGTTTTCTGAAACTTTGCATTTGCATTTTGCTTTATCAAATGTGCCTCCAACCCAACAAGTGCCTAATTCTAAGTTTTCACAAAACAATAAGATTTGTTCGCCAAAGTAGCCAAGTTTTTCATCTATATTTTCATCATCTTTATTGCCTACAAGAGCAATATAATTTTTTACATTTGTAAATAATCCATAATGAGCTGTAATTCCAGAAAAACCATCTCTTTCGTCTACCATCACTTGTATATTTAGGCCATTTTCTTCGTTTATCTGATCTACTAAATCTAAAATTTGTCTAATTTTATCGATAGGAGGCAATTCGCTTTTAAATGAACGTCTTGATTGTCTAGTCAAAATTGCTCTCTTATATATCATTTACATGTTCTCCTTTTCAACTAAGTTTTTTATTTTTTCCATAGCATCTTTGATTTCAAGTCCACTAGTGTCCACTACAATATCTGCATATTTTTCGTAAAGTGGTTTTCTTTCGTTAAACAAATCTTCAAGAGTTTGTCCTTCTTTGATTGAAATACCTCTAGCCTTAAAATCACCTAATCTATTTGCTATTTCATCACAATCTAGTTTTATAAAAACTACTGTACCTATTTCTTTTAAATGCTCCATAGCTTCCTTGCCATAAACTACACTGCCCCCTGTAGCTAAAACAGTCATATGGATATCCAAGCTAGCATTTACTTCATTTTCAATCTGGTTAAATCCATCTGTACCATGTTCTTCTATAAGTTGCTCCAGTGTTGCATTTTTCACTTTTTGAATAACAATATCCGAATCAACAAAATCATAGCCCATAGTTTTAGCTAATACTACTCCAATTGTGCTTTTACCACATCCTGGCATACCGATTAAAATCACATTGTCTTTTTTCATCTCTATCTCCATTTTCCTTTATTCATTCGCCTTCATAGATTCTACCATATCTATTTTTCTTATGCTTTTCTTCATAATTAAATTAACTAAAAATGTAAACAACAGAGTTATAACTATTGAAAATACATAACTCATAGGGTAGATATTTCTTCCAAACATCATGCCCCCAACTTCTGCTGTCTTGATTACAAAGTTATGAAAAGCTATACCTACAGGAATACCAATTGCCATTCCTATAAAAGTCAATATATCGATTTCTCTAAAAATATAGCTTCTTACTTCTCGCTCGTAAAATCCCAAAACCTTGATAGTTGCAAGTTCTCGCTTACGCTCGCAAATATTAATATTTGTAAGGTTATATAAGACTATCATAGATAAGCCTCCAGCTGAGAATATTAAAACAAGAACTATATAGTCTATATTTTTAATTGAGTCGTTGAAGTTGTCCATAATAGTATCTGTCGCCAAAGCATAGGATACTCCTTCTCTCGTCATAACATCTACTACTAAATCATCTCTTTGATCGCTATTTAAATCCTTTTTAAACTTTGTAAAAACTGTATTAAACTGGTAGTCTTTATTAAATGTTTCTTCGTAAAACTCTTTTGTCATGTAAATATTGTTTTGCACATAATTTTCGCAAATACCACTAACTTTTACATCGTGACTGCCAAGCTTATCTGAATCAATCTCTATAGTATCGCCTTTTTTAACATTCAAAACCTCAGCCATTTTTTCTGAAATAACTACTCCATCGTTTGTTAATTCTATTTTGTTATGGCCTTTTCGAGTGCGAAGGTTTATAAACTCTTTTAAAGTTTTATCGTCATTTGCTACATGTAAAGTCGCTTCTTCTGATTGTTGATCATTTACAACATCCAAAGTTTCATTTAAAAATTTCCCTTCCTGTGAAAAGTTTTTTGAATCCTTTTGCCACTTACCATCTTCCACAGATATAGTCATATCGTATTTATATATCTCACCGTACTGTAAATTTGCAATATCGCTTATAGAATTTCTTAAACCAAAACCAGTTAATAAAAGTGCAAAGCATCCAGCAACTCCAATTATTGTCATCAAAAATCTCTTTTTATATCTAAATAGATTTCTCAAAGTTACCTTTTGTGTAAACTTTAATCTGCTCCAAATAGGAGTTATCTTTTCGATTAAAATTCTTTTGCCCGCCTCTGGAGCTTTTGCTTGCATTAACTGTGCTGGTTTTTCTTTTAACTCTTTTCTAAGAGCTAACCATATGGTTGTCATAATGCATATTATAGTAACCACTTCTATTGCTAAGGCAATATTTACAACAAACTCAGCATCAACTGGTGGGATGTTATACATCATTGAATAAGCGTTTGAAATTACTTTTGGAAATAGCTTAAAACCAACAGATAATCCGATTAAAGATCCAACCAAAGTCGCTATCAAACCATAAATCAAGTAATATGCCTTGATTACATTGTTTGAATATCCTAATGATTTAAGTGTTCCCACCTGCATACGCTCTTCTTCGATCATACGTGTCATGGTAGTTAAAACTACAAGTGCTGCAACAGCAAAGAAAAATACTGGGAATACTTTTGCTATAGCCCCTACTTTTTCTACATCGTTTTTAAATCCGTTTACACCGTTGGCATCAAGTCTAGTATTGATGTACCAGTCTGGCTTTTCTATTTCGTCTATTTTCTTTTGAGCCTTCGTTAATTTATCTTCAGCTTTTTCAAAAGAATTATACGCTTTTGTTTTAGCTTTTTCGTATTCTAAAAAGCCATTTTCAAGTTTGCTCTTGCTATTTAAAAGTTTCGCCTTAGTGTTTTTAAGTTCTATCTTTTTGTCTTTTAATTGGGCTTCTTTTGAATTTAAAGTTTTCCTTGAAGTTTTTATAGTTTTAAGTCCATTAGCTAATTGTACTTGAGATTTTTCAAGTTTGTTTTTATTGCTTACTAGCTGGTTTTTAGTACCTTCTAACTCAGCTTTTTTTCTTTCTAAGGCTGTAATTTTATCTTTTAAGGCTAGCTGCTGCTCTTGAGGCAAAGCGTATAAACCTTGTAGATTTTCATTTACAGTTTTAAGTCCACTGTCCACTTCTGCTAAACCGCTATTTACTTTAGTTAAATTGGTATTTACAGCAGGAATGGCATTTTTGATTTTCTTTTCTTCTGAGTTTAGTTTTTTGCGATTTTCAGCAATTGTTTTCAACCCATTATCTATTTGCTTTTGGCCCTTATTTATTTTATTTAAGCTATCGTTTAACTTTTGTCGATTAGATACCAATTTATTGTAATTTTCGTTTAATTTTGCTATGGCATCCTTTTTTTCTTTATTATATTTAGCCTTTTCCTTATTTAGCTTTTTCTGAGCTTCAGCTTTAACTTCTTCTTGTCTTTTAACTGATTGAGTTATTTCTAAAGTCTCAATGTTATTTTTTATTTTATTTACTTCTTTTTTATATTTTTCATCAAATGAATTGATATTTTGTAACTTACCTACACCATAAATTGCCGTATATACTTTTGGTTCTTCTTTTTTATCTACGTATATACCTAGTGCAATAGTTCCTTTACCAATGGTTGTACCCTCACCTGTTGCAGACAAAAATATAGGTGATTTTGATATCCCTACTGCTTTATAAGTTTTACCATCTTCAGTTGTATAAGTACTATCTAATTTAGGAGTGTAGCTATATTGATTTGGAACTTCTATAACACACTCATTATCATTTTGAGGTAGTCTACCTTTTACAAGCTCAAAGTTGTTTATCCTATCTTCATCATCTAAGTCCATAGTGAAAATCCTTGTCTCAAGAGATTCACCATCTTCGTCTTTAGTTATTACATCTTCTTGATTTATAGCGAGGACTTCATCTACATAAGACTCTTTTTGAAATGCTTTTACATCATTTTTAGAAAATCCTAGCGTACTTTGTACGTAGAAATCATAAAATTTATTTTCTGTAAAATAATTGCTTACTGTTGATTTCATATCAGGTGTAGTTGCCAATAGTCCAGCTAAAAATCCTGTTCCTAGAGCGACAATACAGACAATGGATAAAAACCTTGATAAACTACTTTTAATGCCTCGTACGGCCATTTTTCTAAATATTTTATTCATAATCTTTTACCACTCTATATCTTCTATCGGTGTTGGATTATTATTTGTTTCAACACTTACTACTGTACCATTTTTCACCTGCAATACTCTATCTGCCATAGGTACTATGGCCTGATTGTGAGTGATAACTATTATAGTTTTGCCAGTTTTTCGACATGTCTCATGGAGCAGCTTTAAAATATTTTTACCAGTTACATAATCAAGAGCACCTGTCGGCTCATCACATAATAAAATCTTAGGATTTTTTGCTAAGGCTCTCGCTATTGAAACTCTTTGCTGCTCGCCACCACTTAACTGGGCTGGAAAATTATCCATCCTGTTTTTCAATCCAACTTCCTCTAAAACTTTAACTGCATCCAAAGGCTCTTTGCATATTTCAGATGCCAGTTCAACATTTTCTAATGCTGTTAAATTTTGTACTAAATTGTAAAATTGAAAAACAAAACCCACATCATACCTACGATATGATGTGAGTTCCTTATCATTATAGTCATTTATCCTTTTTCCATCTAGCATAACAACGCCTTTGTCGCAGCTGTCCATGCCACCTAAAATGTTTAAAAGAGTAGTTTTGCCCGCACCACTTGGACCTACAATAACGCAAAACTCCCCACGCTGGATTTCAAAATTAATATGATCTAAAGCTACAATTTTTTGCTCTCCCATTTTGTAATATTTACAAACATCATTAAAAACTACATATCCAGACATACTATAATACCTCCAAGTGATTTTACTTATTAGTATTATTATAAAACGGGAATTAGTTTATAGTCAAGTAATGCTTGATTAATTAGCTTATGACCTTTTTCATTTGGATGCATACCATCTATACATAAAAAGTCTTCATAATTTCTGTAAGGTAAAAATACTTTTCTTATATCCAATATTTCCACTTTTTCTTCCTGTGCCAAGTCGAAAATTGTACTGTTGTACATTTCGTGCCATCTATATATATACTCCTTGTTTCCAAGAAACTTCATAATGTTTTCTTTTGACAATCCCTGACTTACCCAATCGAAAAATCTATCTGCACTCAATGGAGGAAGTGAAAGCAATATAGGTTTACATCCTTGTTCCTTTACAATATGTATGATTTCTCTATATTTTTCTTTAAAAGTATCAACTGGAACTTGTGGACTATGCTCTCCTTGAGGATCATTTGAAACTTCCTCCCAATTATAGTTACAATCATTGCCGCCAAATTCTAGTATTACATATTCGTATTCTTTTAACTTATCTAAATTTTTATTTAGTATTTCCTCTCCTTTTATTACAGTACATCCAAACTTCGCATAGTTTTTAACTTCTATTTTTTCTTCTTTGGAGAACAAGTTTACAAAGCTGTCCTTTAAAAATCTATATTTTTTCTTTACTTCATCATAAACTACACCTTTTGCTACACTATCTCCAAATACACATACTGACATTTTTATTCCTTCTTTCCTTATATAATTATATATAAACCACATTTCGTAGTTTCGATTTTGTTTAATCTAGTTTCCATTACTATATTACATTATTTTAAGTTTGTCAAGTAGGTTTACAGTAATTGGATAATATTGTATAATAATCCTATTAAATAATGGAGGATATTACAATGAACAAAAGTTTGCAACAATACAAAGATATGTTTAAAGAACAACGCCCAGAAAAATGGAATGGCATTCCTGATATAGACTTATACATGGATCAGGTCTTAAGTTATATGCAAAGACAACACATAGGATTACAAGTTGATGAGACTTTGACGTCTTCTATGGTAAACAACTACACTAAACAGGGAGTTATGCCAAAAGCTAAAGGCAAAAAATACAACAGGGAGCATATCGCCTACTTAACTGCAATATGTCTATTAAAACAGGTAATCTCTATGACAGATTGTAAAACACTACTCGATAAACAAATAGGTGATGAAGAAATAAGTAGATTTTATGAAAAATACTCAAAAATCCTTGACGAAGAGTTGGTTAACGTGGATAATCTTATGGGGACATGCGACAATGATGATGAAATAGCAGATTTAGCTTTAAAATTAGCCATTTCTAGCTATACACAAAAATTAGCATGTCAATGTTTGATTAAGTCGTTAGAGAAAGAAGAGGAAAAATAATTTGAACGCACAGAGTACGAAAAAGAAGTCTTTATCACTTGCTATACTTATAATTATAAGTATGGTACTTTCACTTTTAAATTTTGATTTTTCGGATGCAAGTCTCGGATCAAAAGATGTAAAAATCAAATCGAAAGCAGCTATAGTTATTGATTTTAACACTGGGGCTATACTTTATGAAAAAAATGCCCATAAAAAAATATATCCAGCTAGTACGACTAAAATACTAACTGCTATAGTAGCTATTGAAAATTCAGATATGGATGATATTATTACCGTTTCTGAAAATGCTCTTGAAGGGCAAAAAAATAACGGTACCCACGTAGGATTAAAAGCTGGTGAAAAACTTACTATGAAAGATGCTCTTTATTCTATGATGTTAGAATCAGCCAACGACTCGGCCATTGCAATTGCTGAAGCAATCGGAGGTACTGAAGAGGGATTTGCAAAGATGCTAAATGACAAAGTAAAGGATTTAGGTCTTGAAGATACCCATTTTGTTACTCCAAATGGTCTTTTTGATAAAGATCACTACACAACTCCTTATGATATGGCAAAAATAATTGAATACGCTTATAAAAATGAAGAGTTTAAAAAGCTTTATTCAACTAATAAATATGTTACGTCAAAGACTAACAAAAGAAGCCAACCTCTTGATATTTACACTACTCACCGTATGAGTCCAGGAAAGAGCAAGTATTACAAATATGCTGTTGCTGGTAAGACAGGATATGTAGAAGAATCAAAATGTAATTTATCTACTGTTGCTGAAAAAAATGGTATGACTTTAATAGCTTATGTAGCAACAAATAGTTCACCTTATGATATTTGTGACGATACAAAGGCGCTGTTTGAGAAATGTTTTAAAGATTATAAAAATACGGTAATAAGCAAAGATGGTAGAGATAACTCCATAAAAAATCTAATAGAAAAAGGAGATTATCAAATAAGAAACTCCAAAGCTACCGATGAAGAAATAACAATAACTTTGCCACAAAACGTATCAACAGATGATGTAAAATTGAAATTGAAAAATGAAAACAAGTCATTCCCTATTGAAAAAGGTGATCAGACAGGCGTTATCAATGCCTATTACAATGATGAGGTTGTAGGTAGTACAACACTTACGGCAAGTAAAGATATGACGGCTGTGGTATTTTATCTAATGCTAGCACTTAAGTTTGCTTTGTACGCTATTGCAATACTTGCAGTTCTACTTATTATTTTCTTAATCTATAAGAAAACAAAGAAAAACAAAAAACGTGCTACTAAAGGTTACAGTGCTTACACTGTAGATCATAAGGATAGAGGTACAAGCCACCCTTCACAAACTTCAGATAAACGAAATAAAAATCTACATAGAAAATAATACGAAAGCAGCTAGGTTTTCCAATTACAAACCTAGCTGCTTTTTTAAACTTCCTCTATATTGTCGTAAATAATTCTGACTTTATCAAATTGCTCGCTTTCAAGCAATTCTAGAACATTTTGATATGCTTTTTGATACATTTTATTGCCATCTTGCAACGCTCTTTCGTAACCTATTTTTGCTAATAAAAAAACCCAGAATGCCGTCAAGCCGTTAATTCACGCCCTTACTAGTGTAAAGGTGGGTCTCCCATCAAGGTTTACTGTCTTCCTCTGCACAATGAAGGCTTGACATCCGCCAAGAGTTCTAAGTCCCGTATGAATTATGTAGGTTGAATTACACGTACTCAACGCACACCCCAGGAAATTTATTTAATTATTTAGCCTTTTAGCTTATATATAGATGTTATACCTTTTATTGCTCCAAGTCAATAGCACAATTGTGATAAACTTTTTGAACATCGTCATTATCTTCTAATATTTCAATCATTTTCTTTAGATTTTTAATATCATTTTCATCTTTTGGTTCTGATTCCATAGATGGTAGATATTCGATGTCCGCTTCAACAAATTCGTAACCAGCTTCTTTTAGACCTTCACTAACTGTGTTGAAATCTTCAGCTGCTGTTAAAATTTCAAAGCTATCATCGTAAGTGTTCATGTCTTCCATACCTGCTTCTAATGCTGCTTCCATTAGAGCATCTTCATCGATATCATCTGTTTTTTCGATGATAATAACACCTTTTCTTGAGAACATGTAAGATACACATCCTGGTGTTCCTAAGTTTCCACCATATTTATCAAATGCATGCTTGATTGAAGCTGTAGTTCTGTTTTTATTATCAGTTAAAACATCTACTATAACTGCAACACCTGCTGCACCGTAACCTTCAAAGCTACCTGTTTCATAGTTTTCACCAGCTAATTCGCCAGTACCTTTTTTTATAGCTCTTTTGATGTTATCGTTAGGCATGTTAATACCTTTTGCTTTGTCGATAGCATGTTTTAGAGCTACGTTGTATTCAGGATCTCCACCATTTTTAGCTGCTACTGTAATCGCTCTTGCGTATTTAGTAAACATAGCTGCTCTTTTTGAGTCCTGTTTTTCTTTTCTTCCTGCAATCGTTCCGTGTCTACCCACTTGCGAAGCCTCCATTCTAAATTATTTGAAAATACCTTTAATATTATACTCCTACTATCTTTTATTTTCAAGATTTTTATGAGCTGTTGCCATCATTAACTTAATTCTATTTAGCTGATTTACTGTACTTGCACCTGGGTCATAGTCAATTGCAGCTATATTGGCATATGGATTTCTCTTTTTAAGTGCCTTTATCATACCTTTTCCAGTTACATGGTTTGGCAAGCAAGCAAATGGCTGTAGGCAAACTATATTTTCAACTCCACTGTCAATAAGTTCAACCATTTCACCTGTTAACAACCAACCTTCTCCACATTGGTTACCTAGAGAAATAATATCCTGCGCCTTTTCAGCTGTTTCTCTAATATGAGAAGGTTCTCTAAATCTCTTGCTGTTTTTTAAAGCTTCTGTTACAGGTTTTCTAAGCATGTTTAAAAGTTTAATGCCAGTATTATTTATAGCCATTGATTTAAATGAACCAGCCAAATGTTTATAGTTAAAGTCTGAATTGTACATGCAGTATAGGAAGAAGTCCATTAAATCCAATACTACAGCTTCTCCACCTTCCTGCTCAATAACTCCAACAATATCGTTGTTTGCAGTAGGATGATATTTAACTAATATTTCACCAACTACCCCAACTCTAGGCTTAACCATTTCCTCATGTATAGGTAGTTCATCAAAATCCTTGACGATTCCTTTAATATTATTTTTAAAATGCTTATACTTACAGTCAACTATATTTTTATTAGCCAATTTTGACCATTTCTCAAATAGTTCGTTAGCAGAGCCTTTAACTTTTTCGTACGGTCTAGTGCGATACAAAACCTGCATAAGCACATCACCATAAAGAACACTTAAAATCATTCTTAAAGCTAGCTTAGGCGTAATTTTAAATCCAGGATTTTTTTCTAGACCTACGGCATTAACAGAAACTACCGGTATCTGTTCCATTTTTAAGTCTTTAAGAGCTTTTCTTAGTAGTGACACATAATTACTAGCTCTACAGCCTCCTCCTGTCTGAGACATAAAAATAGCTGTTTTATCCAAGTCTAGCTCACCTGATTTAAGCTGAGCAATAATCTGGCCCAAAGATACAATTGTCGGATAACAAGCATCGTTGTTTATATATTTTAATCCTTCCTCAACTGCGTGAGTATTTACAGGTGGCAACATTTTAGCCTTATAGCCTTCACTAGCTAGTGCAGCTTCAAAGAACTGGAAATGAATTGGCGCCATCTGCGGTATTAAAATAGTGTAATCTTCCTTCATTTCTTTTTCGAAAATTACTCTGTCAAATTTGCCAGAACCATTTTTGTGCTTAATATTATTTTTTTCTCTTTCTTCCATAGCGGCCTTAAGAGATCTTATACGTATTTTAGCAGCACCCAAATTGTTTCCTTCGTCAATTTTTAAAACTGTATAAAGCTTGTTGTGCTGTGATGAAATTTCCTGAACTTCGTCAGTAGTTACAGCATCAAGACCACAACCAAATGAATTTAACTGAATTAGTTCAACATCATCTGTAGTGCCGACAAACTCAGCAGCCTTGTACAAACGAGAGTGATACATCCACTGGTCAAGCACTCTTACCGGTCTTTCCAAATGTCCCATATGAGCAACTGAATCCTCAGTAAGAACAACAATATCATATGAAGTGATCAACTTATTCATGCCGTGATTGATTTCTGGATCCAAATGATAAGGTCTACCAGCTAGTACAACTGCCTTCTTATTATTTTTTCTAGCATATTTTAAAGCTTCTTCGCCTTTTTTACTTATTTCTTTGCGGAATGACTTATACTCTTTTCGAGCTTCTTTCATAGCGCTTTCGACTTCATCTTTGCTAACATTTGCATCGACAAGTTCTTTTACAAGTTCCTCAACTAATCGTTTATCGTCATCATATGGTAAAAATGGATGTTCAAATCTTACATGATTTTCAGCAAATACATCATCCATATTGTTTGCAATAAGTTCTGGATATGTTGCAACTATAGGACAATTGTAATGGTTAGGTGCTGTTGAATCTTCAACCTGTTCATAATTGATACTAGGGTAAAAAATCAACTTAACGCCATTCTCAACTAGCCACTTTATATGACCATGTACCAATTTTGCTGGATAACATGCAGTATCTGAAGCGATTGTATCCATACCATTTTCGTACATTTCTTTGTTTGATGGCGGTGATAAAACTACTCTAAAGCCAAGTTTTGTGAAAAATGTAAACCAAAACGGATAGTTTTCATACATATTTAGCACTCTTGGTATACCTATAGTACCTCTTGTTGCTTCTTTCTCTTTAAGAGGCTCATATCCGAACAATCTCTTGTATTTATATTCGTAAAGGTCTGGAATATCATTGTTCTCTACATTTTTTCCCTCACCTTTTTCACATCTGTTACCTGTAATAAATTTAGAGCCATCGTTAAATCTATTAATAGTCAATAAGCAGTTGTTTTCACATCCACCGCATCTTGTATTTGTAAGTTTCACATCGAAATTATCGATTTCTTCTGGTTTAATAATTGTACTTATTTCACCTTCATTATGATGTTCTGAAGCTATAATAGCAGCGCCGTATGCTCCCATAATTCCTGCAATATCAGGTCTTACAACATTTTTGCCAACTATTAATTCCATACTTCTAAGAACTGCATTATTTAAAAATGTACCGCCCTGTACTACAATTTTTTCGCCTGCTTCATCGGCATTTCTCAATTTAATAACTTTGTACAAAGCATTTTTAATTACTGAATAGGATAGACCTGCAGAAATATCTCCAATAGTAGCTCCTTCTTTTTGAGCCTGTTTAACTTTTGAGTTCATAAATACTGTACATCTTGTTCCCAAATCTACTGGAGAAGTCGCTTTTAGAGCTTCTTTTGCAAAATCTATAGTATTCATATTTACTGATTTAGCGTATGTTTCAATAAATGAACCACATCCTGAAGAACAAGCCTCATTTAGCATAATATTGTAAATGGCATTGTCCTTTATTTTCATACACTTCATATCCTGGCCGCCAATATCAAGGATAAATTCAACACCTGGTAAAAATTCTTCGGCACCCTTGTAGTGAGCCATAGTTTCTATTTCACCTAAGTCCACTTTAAATGCTGCCTTTATCAAACCTTCGCCATAGCCTGTAACTGTTGACTTAGCAATATGGGCGCCTTCTGGGATTTTACTGTAAAGATCTTTAAGCATTTCCATTACAGCATCTATTGGCTTGCCTTCATTTCCTCTATAAAAATCATATAGTAGGTTTTTATCTTCATCTATAAGCGCTGCTTTAGTTGTAGTTGAACCTGCATCTATACCTAAAAATAGATTGCCCTTAGCTTCACTTAAATCTTTTCTTTTAATTTTATCTTTATCATGTCTTTGGATAAATTCATTGTAATCGTCCTCATCTTTAAATAGAGGCGGTATATGCTTAGTGTCAGAAAGCTGAGTCGGATCAACGTTTTTTATAACCCCGTATAAATTTTCTATTGTTCTCGCCTCTTGTTTTTCTGCTAGCATAGCTGCTCCAATGGCAACAAAATACTTACTATCTTCAGGAAATACTACCTGTTCATCAGTAAGTTTAAGAGTTTCTATAAATCTTTTACGCAATTCTGATAAAAATGAAAGAGGCCCTCCTAAAAATGCTATGTTGCCTTTTATCTGTCTACCACATGCAAGTCCACTAATAGTTTGGTTAACTACTGCTTGGAATATTGATGCTGACAAATCTTCAATAGCTGCGCCTTCGTTAATTAATGGCTGTATATCCGTTTTTGCAAATACTCCGCATCTAGCGGCAATAGGATATATAATCTTATGATTTTTAGCAGCTTCATTTAATCCTGCTGCATCTGTGTTAAGTAGCACAGCCATTTGGTCAATAAAAGCACCTGTGCCACCAGCACATGTGCCATTCATCTGCTGTTCAATTGTAGCCCCATAAAATGTGATTTTTGCATCTTCACCACCTAGTTCTATTGCTACATCTGTCTCAGGTATTAATGTTTCAACTGCTTTACTGCAAGAAACTACCTCTTGTTCAAAATAAACCCCCATTAATTGAGATAAAGCCAATCCGCCTGAACCAGTAATAACAGCTTTTACTTGTTCATTTGGATATTTCTCATACAAGTCTGCCATAAGTTCTGTTACTTTTTCCATAACATTTGACATATGTCTTTCATAGCGCTTGTAAACAATTTTGTTTTCATCGTTCAATACAACTAACTTAACAGTTGTTGAACCAATATCAATTCCTAATTTCATATATTTTTTTCCTCACTATCGTATTTGACACTATATTATACCACTTTAAATTATATTTAAAATAGTCTTTTCAAAAAAAATATATAATATGTAAGAAAAATAAAATTACTAAACAAAATACACATAAATGCCTATTAATTTTTCAACGTTTTTCGTGTTTTTTAGCTGTTGTTTAAGGAAATACAATCTGTTATAATAAATTCTATGAAAAGTACTATTAGAAAATCAACTTGGAAAGCTATCTATAGATTGCTTGACAGAGTCTCTCCTGTAGATTTTGACTGCGGTAAACTTTGCGGTAGTGCATGCTGTACTCAGGAGGGCGATGAATCATTTGACGGAGCATGCGATTTTGAGATGGGCATATATCTTTTGCCAGGAGAAGAGAAATTATACACTATGGAGGAGGAATGGCTAAAGTGGTCAGTCGAAAGGGCTGAAGATTATGAGTTTCCTGATTCTTGGCACGGCAATATTTATTTTGTAAGGTGTACAACTCCACCTAATTGTCCTAGGGAGCACAGACCTTTACAATGTAGATTTTATCCTCTTACTCCTTATTTAGATGAAGACGATAATTTATCTCTTGTGATTTCACAAGCTGAAACACCTTATACCTGTCCACTTATTTCTGAAAATATAAAACTAAATGATAGATTTTACAGAGCCAATTTAACTGTATGGAAAAGATTGATCAAAGATCCACTAATTTATGATTTAGTAAAAATGGACAGCGAATATATGGATTTATAAAAAAAATAAGCACATTTTGCTCACCTTTAGGCAAAATGTGCTTTTGCTTTATATGTTATTGTTGTACTGCTCTAAGAATTAACTCAACGGCTCTGTCGATACCAAACTTACCACTGTTTAAAATCAAATGATAGTTGTCAATATTTCCCCATTTCTTTTCGCAATAAAAAGCATAATGCTTAGCTCTAGCTTTGTCGCTTTTTTTAATTACAGAGCTTACATTTTTTTCTTCGATGCCATATTGTTCAACAGCTCTTTTAGCTCTTTCTTCAAAATCAGCATGAATAAATACATTTAGTACATCGTCTCTTTTTCTTAAAATATAGTCAGCGCATCTACCAACTATTACACAAGGTCCTTTTTCAGCTAAATCCTTGATAATCTTACTCTGAGAAACGAATATATCTTCTCCAATAACTTGAACGTTTTCAACTATTGGACTGACTGAATAATATCCTAAAGTAGAAATGTTGAAAGCCTGATTCATAGTCATCTTTTCAGATGCTTCTTCCACATACCCAGCTGCCATTCCACAATCTTGAGCAATCATATCGATTAAAACTTTGTCATAAAAAGGAATATTTAACGCCTTAGCAATTTTTTCACCTATTTCTCTACCGCCGCTGCCGTATTCTCTACTTATTGTAATTACATTGATTTTATTTGTCATCGTTTTCACACCCCATGTTCTTAAAAGTTTTGTTGTATATATATTTTAACATGAAACTGTAATAAATTACACCTATAACTTCTGCAAGTGGGAATGCAAACCAAACCATTCTCAATCCAAACAATTTACCAAATATAAATGCAATCGGTAAAATACCTGCGAACTGTCTAATTAAAGAACCCCACATACTCATCATTCCATGGCCTGTAGCCTGGAATAGACCTGCTGTTATAATACCAAATCCAGCTGGTATAAAGCATAAGCTTATACTTCTTAGAGCATCTATACCTATTTTGTACATGTCAGTACCTGGTGCTGCATTGAACATTTTCAATAAAACTCCTGGGAATGCCTGGAAGATTACAAATCCAACTGCCATAATAACCATGGCTGCTATAGTTGCAAGTTTATAAGTTCTCATCATACGCTCTTTGTTTCTTGCACCGTAGTTATATCCCATAACTGGAAGAGCTCCCTGGTTTACACCGATTGATGGCATAAATACAAATGATTGAAGCTTGCCGTAGATACCTAAAACTGCAACAGCAGTAGATGAAAATGCTGCTAAGATGGCATTCATACCAAATAGCATAAATGATCCTATTGCCTGCATAACTATTGAAGGTGCACCAACTGCGTAAATTTCTTTTACTGTCTGTAGATGGATATCTAAACTAAATACTTTGACGTCTAGATTTTTTTCCTTTGTCATCAATAGGAATAGTCCTAAAGCACAGCTTACAAACTGTGCAAATACAGTTGCTATAGCTGCACCAGCTACGCCCATTTTAGGGAAACCTAACAATCCAAAAATCAAAATAGGGTCACAGATAGTATTTACTACAGCCCCTACAATCATAGTAGTAACCGGATATATCATATTTCCTGTAGACTGAAATATTTTTTCAATAAGCAATCCAGTCATAGAGAAGATACTAAATATTGTTACGATTGATAAGTATTGAACACCACACTGGATAATATTTGCATCAGATGAAAATATCTTCATAAATGGCTCAACGAAAAATATGCCGAAAATTGCAAATATCAACCAGTTTAAAATTCCTAATTTAATACCTGTTGAAGCTGCATTGTTCGCTTCTTCAAATCTCTTTGCCCCAAGTCTTCTAGAAATAAGTGAGTTAATACCTACTCCTGTACCTACTCCCATAGCGATTAGAAGCATCTGCACTGGAAATGCTATAGATACAGCTGTTAGAGCATCTTCTCCTACTTGTGCTACAAATATACTGTCTATAATATTATATAATGCATTTATAAGCATTGAAAAAATTGCAGGACCTGACATTGTAAGCAACAATTTTCCTATAGGCATGGTGCCCATTTTATTTTCTTTTACTTCCATTAGTAATATCTCCTCCTTACCTTACTTTTCCTTACCTTTCATATAACACTTATCTAAAATTATTTATAATTCCTTCAATTCACCTGTTACACTGTCCATAATAAATCCATAGACATTTACATCTGATGGTATTAATGGATGTTTTTTAATTGTCTCAACAGTTGAAATTACAGACTCCTCTGTGTCATCAAATCCATGTAGCCATTGGTCTATATCAATGCCACAGTTTTTGATCATCTCAAGTGTTTCTTCATTGATACCTCTTTTGATCATTTCACTTTTGATTTCCGCAGGCTCAATACCTCTCATGCCACAATCAGTATGTCCAATTACCAATATGTCATTTACACCTAACTCGTAAATAGCCACCATTAAACTTCTCATAACTGAGCCAAATGGATGGGAGATAACTCCTCCAGCATTTTTTATCATCTTTACATCGCCATTTTTAATGTTCAATGCTGCTGGTAACAGATTAGTCAATCTTGTATCCATACATGAGATTACAGCTAGTTTTTTATCTGGATATTTATTTGTAATAAACTCCTCATATTTTTTTGATTCAACAAACTCTTTGTTATCTTCAATTACTTTTTTAATTGTTTCATTCATTAGAATACTTCCTTTCTTAGCACATTTTCAATCTTTTCATCATTAATTATTATGCAAATAAAAAACGTTGGTCGCATAAAACGACCAACTTATTATACTATATTTTAGTTGCATGCGCAACCATTTTCCACATCCACAACGTATGCTTCTTTTAGTTTTTCAAATGCTTCTACCAATTTATCATGATTATTTCCAAATATTTTAGCTATTGGATCATTTACACTAAACTCGCTTCCAACTTTTTTAATAAGCTCTATGCCAGCGGATAAATCTATTTCATCATCTTTTTTCTCTCTACCTGCACCGCTTAAAAGGGAAGCCTCTCCAACTAAATTAGCTTCTATCTCTCTAATTGCAGCCTTTTCATCAAATTGTAATCCCAAATCAGCACCTGTAAAAATCATTTCATACTTAGGTTTTGGTAAGCTATTGTAATCATCTACAATTTTACCTTCTCCACCTTGCGCTTCTACAAATTGTCTAAACTTATTTAGGGCTTTGCCATTTTCGATTAATTGTTTAGCAATTTCTCTACCTTGATTTTCATCGGCAGCACCTTGTCCTAAATATATCATCTTTCCTGAAATTTCAATAGCCAACTCTGTTAAATCTTTAGGGCCATTTCCCTTTAAAGTCTCAATAGCTTCTATTACTTCATTTGCGTTACCAACTTGATTACCTAGAGGCTGATCCATATTGGATAGCACAGCTTCAACAGTTTTACCTGCATTTTGCCCTATTTCAACCATAAGATTTGCAAGTTTTTGAGCATCTTCTTTAGTTTTCATAAGAGCACCTTTGCCATATTTAACATCAAGTAAAATTACATCACTGCCCATAGCAAGTTTTTTACTCATAATACTAGATGCTATTAATCCCATAACATCAACTGTTCCTGTTACATCGCGAAGAGCGTATAAAAGTTTGTCTGCCTTTGCAATATCTTCTGTTTGGCCTGCGATACAAACTCCAATTTCACTTACCTGTTTTTTAAATTGATCCATAGTTAAGTCGGTTTTAAAGTTAGGAATGGCATGTAGCTTGTCTATAGTGCCTCCTGTAAAGCCAAGACCTCTGCCGCTCATTTTGGCTACTTTAACTCCAGCTGCTGCAACAATTGGACATATAATCAATGAAATCTTATCTCCAACTCCACCTGAACTGTGTTTGTCAACTTTTATACCAGGTATGTCACTTAAATCGATAATTTCTCCACTGTGCATCATAGCATCTGTTAAAGTAAAGATTTCATCATTGCTTAAGCCCTGAAAATAGAAAGCCATAAGCAACGCCGACATCTGATAATCAGCCACCTGGCCATTCACATAACCTGATATAATTTCCCTGATTTCTCCATCTGATAACTGGTTACCATCTCTTTTTTTAATTATTAATTCAACTATGTTCATCTGACAACATCTCCTAAAAAACTTTTTCCAATAATATCAGCTTCCACTTCTAAATAATCACATATTGTAGCGGCAATATCTGCAAAAGTGCTTCGTGTTCCTAAATTTACGCCTTTTTTAATTTTATCGCCCACCACAATTAGAGGCACGTGTTCCCTTGTGTGGTTAAAACCTTTGTAAGTCGGATCATTGCCATGGTCTGCGCATATTATTAAAATATCGTCCTGCTTCATGCTATTTAAAATTTGTGGTATCTCTCTGTCAAATTCTTCAATAGCCTCTCCATATCCTTTAGTATTTCGTCTGTGTCCAAACTTAGAATCAAAATCCACTAGATTTGTGAAAATCAAACCTTCGAAATCCTTTGACATAGCTTCCAAAGTCTTGTTAACTCCGTCCATATTGTCCTTGGTTGATACGCTCTCTGTTATACCACACCCGTTGAAAATATCCTTTATTTTGCCTACGCTATAAACAGTTTTTCCCTCTTGTGAAATATAATCTAGCATAGTTTTGCCATGTGGACTTACAGAATAATCATGTCTGTCAGAAGTTCTTACACGTTTACCATCAACTATTTTATACGGTCTTGCAATAACTCTAGCGCATGCCCATTTTCCCACCAAAAGACGACGAGCAACTTTACACATCTCGTATAGCTCGTCTAATGGTATTACATCTACATTTGCGGCAATTTGAAAAACGCTATCTTCTGAAGTATATACTATTACTTCTCCCGTCTCCTCGTGTCTAGGTCCTAATTTTTCAATAATTTCAGTCCCAGATATAGGTATGTTTCCTATAGTTTTCCTGCCTATTTCCTTTTCAAATAATTGTATAAAATCCTTTGGAAAACCATCTGGATAAGTTTGGAATGGCACTTTTGTTTCAAGTCCAGCAATTTCCCAATGCCCAGTTGTTGTATCTTTGCCAGAAGATATTTCTTCCATCTGTCCAAAACAACCTATTACATCTTGCTCATCTGGTACATTCCTTACATAGTTTTTAATTGCCGGTAAATTGCACAAGCCCATTTTCTTTAGGTTATCAATTTTCAATTCTGGACAATTTTCCAAAATATGACCTAAAGTGTTTGCACCATAATCTCCAAAATCGGCTGCATCAGGTGCAAACCCTACCCCAAGGCTATCCATTACAATTAAAATCACTCTCTTATTCACATCAATACACCTCCCCTATCTTATTTTAATAGGACTGCCATTTAGACCATCCAAAGATACTAATTTATAGGAAACTCCATTTAAATTAATTGCATCCCTATTATTTTTAGCATCTTCATCATGTAAATGGCCGTATAAAACTTTTTTTACTTTATATTTCTCAAAAAGCTCTGTAAAACCTGACGACTGTTTCTTTTCATTTGTCGGTGGATAATGCAAAACTCCAATTATATCATTATAACCAGCGTCTTTTGCAGCTTTTAATGATGCCTCAAGTCTTAATAACTCTCTTTTATATATTTTCTCATCTTGAGCTTCAAATCCTTCGCTACCTGGGCAGCTCCATCCACGAGTTCCACAAATTGCCACATCACCAACTGGATACATGGTATTTTGAAGAAAATACATCCTGCCAGAAATTTTATTAAGTTTGCCTATACTGTTCCACCACATATCGTGGTTACCTTTGATAAAAACTTTTTTTCCAGGCAACTTATCAATCCAAAGAAGATCTGTCATCGCTTCTTGTAATCTCATTGCCCAGGATATATCCCCTGCAATTATTACAGTATCTTCTTCATTTATCATCTCCATCCAGTAATTTTTTAAATTTTCTACATGATTTATCCAAGGACCACCATATATATCCATAGGTTTACATATAGCTGGATCCAAAGACAAATGCAAATCTCCGATTGCATAAATGCTCATATATAATTAATCCTCATCAAACATACTTAATGTTTCTTTCTCTCTCGTTTCTGATATACTTTTTAAAGTTTTGTTAATGCTTCTAGTTCTTACGCCAACAAGTTTGTCTAGTTCCTCATTTGCTTGATTTATTCGCTGCTGAGTTTTATTTATTACATCCTCAAATTTAGCAAACTCAGTTTTTGCAGCAGCTAAAACATCCCAAACCTCACTGCTTCTCTTTTGAATAGCAAGAGTCTTAAAGCCCATCTGCAAACTGTTTAACAAAGCTGACATAGTAGTTGGACCTGCAATAACAATCTTATATTGTCTCTGTAAAACTTCTACCATACCCATTTTAACCACTTCTGCATACAGGCCTTCAAAAGGCAAAAACATAATAGCAAAATCAGTTGTATAAGGTGGTTCAACATATTTAGTGCTTATGTCCTTTGCTGCTTTTTTTATTGCAATTTCAAGATTTTTAGATTTTAACGAAATTTCATTTTTATCTCCGCTATCGTAAGCATCTAAAAGAGCTTCATATGTATCTCCAGGAAACTTTGCATCTATTGGTAAATAAACATGCTCTCCATCATTTCCTGGCATTTTAATTGCAAACTCAACTCTCTCATTACCCATTGGTCTAGTTTTTATATTTTCTTCATACTGATCAGGTGCCATAATCTCTTCCAAAATAGCCCCAAGCTGTATTTCACCTAAAATACCACGAGTCTTAACATTTGAAAGCACTTTTTTTAAATCACCAACACCTGTAGCAAGAGTTTGCATTTCTCCCAAACCTTTGTAAACTTGCTCCAATCTTTCGGAAACCATTTGAAAAGACTTGCTTATACGACTCTCAAGAGTTTCCTGTAATTTTTCATCAACAGTTTCTCTTATCCTATCTAACTGTCTATTGTTTTCAACAGTTAAATTATCCACTTTTCGTGTCAGTGAAATCAGCCTTTCCTCTTGTATCAGAGAAGAACTCTTTTGATTGTCAGTTAACATTTTTGAAAGCATATCTATACTGCTATTAACCGAATGAACTGTGTCTTTTCTCATATTTGCCGTTGTAACTAAATTGATAATTACAACAACAAGAACCACAATAACCAATGCTAAAACAATTAGCAGCATATCCATATATTTTTATTTCCTTCCTATTTTTTTCTTATATCTAAATTTTCCTCAACTAAATTGTAAACATCTTCCGCACTATCTAAAGTTTTACCTGTAAATCCTCTTTTATTTACAAGATATCTTGATTTTTCACCTCTTCTTAAATCAGCTAAATCGTTTGCCATAATAAAATCCATATCGTTTTTATTGCAAAGTTTTTTTGCTACACCATAAAGCTCTTCTTTTGGTACATTTTCAAGAAGTTTACATCCAAGTAACAATGTATCAGGCATCCACTGACGAAGTTTACCAATAATTTTAGGTGTTAAAGTTAATTTAACTGTTAAGTCAGACTGATAGCTGCTAATCTTTGAACTGCTATCAAGTTTACATTTTGGATCTACTAAAATATCGTAAATTTCCTGTGGTGAATTAAAATTATCCTTATCTTCAAATAATTCTTCTGCTAAATCTTCTAGTAAAAATGAAAAATCAGCTTTGTAGTCGCCAACTACTGCCGCATGTATTGCCACATCATATGTGTTAGCTTTTGTAGCCTGTTCAATTTCATAAAGCATATCATCAGTAGTTTCCACTGGAATAACCTCAACGCTACTTGGAAGCTTATCAGTATTTATACCTCTGTTTAAAATCAAAGTTACATCGTAACCTTTTTTGTGAAATTCCTGTGCCAACGCCAATGAAAAGCTACCAGTTGACATATTAGTAATTTTCATTACTTCATCTATATACTCATTTGTTGGTCCACCTGTAATCAAAATCTTTTTTCTTTCTTTCTTTAAAAAACTCATCTTCTCTTCTCCTCCATTTATTTATCAATAATATCCTTAACAACTTCACTTGCCATAATCATACCAGCCACCGGCGGTACAAAGGAAACGCTTCCTGGCGGCACTGCCCTAACCTTAGGTTCTTCCTTTGAAAAAACAACCTTTACATTTTTTATGCCCCTGTTTCTCAGTTCTTTTCTAACAACTTTTGCCAGTGGACACACACTTGTTTTGCTTATATCGCTAACTTCTAACATAGTTGGCTCCATTTTGTTACCAGTTCCCATAGCAGATATTACAGGAATGTCTTTTTCTTTTGCTCTACAGATTATATCTAGTTTAGCTGTTACGTTGTCTATAGCATCAACTATATAATCGTACCCGCTAAAATCAAATTCATCCCTTGTTTCCGGCAAATACATTTTATTAATTTTCGTAATTTTTATATTTGGATTTATATTTAAAAGTCTCTCTTCCATAACATCGACTTTCGCTCTGCCTACTGTGCTTTCCAATGCTATTAATTGTCTATTAATATTGGTAATATCAACTTCATCTCCATCTACAACAGTGATATTTTCTATCCCCATACGTCCTAAAGATTCAACACAGTGGCCTCCAACGCCGCCGATGCCAAAAATAAGCACTTTACTTTTAGCAAGTTTATTTAAATTAGTTTCACCTAAAACTCTCTCTGTCCTTGAAAATCTTATATCCATTTCTTACCTATATTCATTTAAAATTGAAAAAATCATACCTGCATGGTATCCTAGTGTATTTAATCTGCGACCAGCTTTATCAAGTAGTTTCTGATCTATTTCATCTTTGTTTCCTAGTATTTTTTCAACTTCTCTTTTTGCATTAGCTTTTTCAATTTGATTTATATCTGTTTCATTTTCATCTTCAAACATATAGATTCCATCTTCTATATCATATTGATTTACGCCCTTTTGATTTAATTCTCGTTTTATACGATATAGCGCTTTTCGCTTCGAAAAACCGTATCTTATATATTGGTTAACATATGAAACATCATCTATATATTTTCGTTCTTTTAAATTTTCAATGGTTTTATTTATCGCTTCTTCATCATATCCTTTTTTTAAAAGATAATCATACATTTCCTTAGCAGTCCTTGCCCTGTATGCAAGATAACCTACTGCAACGTCATTTATATCCATTCCTACTCACTTTCATTATCATTACAATGCAAAATTTAGCTTTTTTATACATATTGTTTTGTCATCTTTTGATGCTACTGTACAGCCAATATTTTGTAGATTGATATCATATAAATTTATACCATCTATATTATCTAAAATTTTATTATCCTTTACTGTTTCAATAGTGTTTATAACATTAAATATGCTCTCTCCAAAGTATTTTGCATAAGCTTCTTTTATAGTCCAAATTTTATAAAAGGCTTTTTCTTTACTGTTATTTTCAGTTAAATCACCAGATTTTAAAAGATAATCTTGCTCATTTTTTGTAAAATATCTAGCAGCTATTTTATCTGTTTTTTTGCTGCTATATGTTTGTATGTCAATACCTACTGGGTAAGGTGAAAATGCGCATACCCAATAATTAGAACTATGGCTAATATTAAAACAAATATCAAGATTTTCTACAAACGGTTTTCCTTTTTCTCCCTTTTGTATTTTTATTTTATCAATATCTATATGGATATTTTTCGTACTGCAATAATCCTTTAATGCAGCTAAAAATAAATCCTTACTCGATATTTTTTGTTCTGTATTTATCTTAAATCTATCATAAACATATATATGCAAATTGGCCACCTTCTTTTATTTCACCTTTTCATTATCACATTTTTTATGTTGTTTTTCAAGTTATATAAGAATATATGTTCATATTTTTGCATAAAAAAAAGAGATAGAAATCTATCTCTTTTTACGACTCAATCTAATTAAGCTTCTTCTGTTGTTTCTTCAGCTGGAGCAGCTAAAGTTTCTTTGATGCTTAAGCTGATTCTCTTTCTATCTTTGTCGATTTCAAGAATCTTAGCTTCTACAGTATCTCCTACTGATAGTTCATCATTGATGTTTGAAACTCTCTTATGGCTTACTTCAGAAATGTGAACTAGTCCGTCTAGACCTGGTTCTAATTCTACGAAGCATCCGTATTCTTTAATCTGAACAACTTTACCTGTAACAACCTGTCCAACCTGGTAGTTTTCATCGATTACAGTCCAAGGTTCTGGTATAGTCTGTTTTAGACCTAGTGAAACTTTACCCTTTTCAGTGTTCATTGAAAGGATCTTAACATTGATTGTCTGTCCAATTTCAAGAACTTCCTGTGGATGTTTTAGTTTGCCCCATGAAATTTCTGAGATGTGTAATAGACCATCAACTCCGCCGATGTCTACAAATGCACCGTAATCAGTAAATCTCATTACTTTACCTTCAACGATATCACCTACGTTGATGCTGTTCCAGATTTCTTCTAGAGCTTTCTGTCTTTCTTCAAGAAGTCTAGCTTTGTGTGAGAATACAGCCTTACCTCTTCTTGCGTCAACTCTTGATACTTTTACAGTAAGAGTCTGTCCAACGAATTCTGCTGGATTTTCAACGAATTTATCTGACAACTGTGATAGTGGAATAAAGCCCTGAACTTCTTTGTAAGTTGCGATTACACCACCATTTACCTGTCTTACAACGTTAACATCGATTAGAGCTTTTTCTTCGAACGCTTTGTTAATTTCTTCCCAGTGTTCTGTAGCTTCTAATTTTTTCTTAGATAGTAGAATTGTGCCGTCGCCATCGTCTGTTTTTAGAACTTTAGCCTGAATTTCGTCACCTTCGCTAAATAAGTCTGTTAACTTCTGGTCTCCTTCCAATGTGATTTCGTTTAACGGAATAATACCGTCTTTTTTACATCCAAGGTTTACGATAATTTCCTTGTCTGTAACCTGGTGAACTTTACCAGTAACTAATTCGCCACTTCTTGGCAATCTTAATGATTTTTCAATCTCTTCCATGAAATCTAGCATGGATTCTTCTCTAGTGATTTTATCACTCATATTTGCAGTAACCTCCTTAATTGCGTTTTCAGGTGTCGATGCACCTGCCGCTAATCCTATTTTAGTATATTTTTCAATTTGTTTCAATGGTAAATTTGCAATATCATCGATAAAATACGCATTTTTACAATATTTTTTTGCAATCTCATATAATTTTTTAGTATTGGAGCTTTTTTGGTCTCCAACAACTAGCATTGCATCTACTTTTTGAGCTGTTTCTTTACATCCTTCTTGACGTTTTGAAGTTGCACTACAAATTGTATTATTAACTTCCACTTCTTTTTTTCCATCCTGCAATGCTTCAATTACATTATCAAATAAATCTTTTCTAATAGTTGTCTGTGCTACTACAAATAAATTATCTTCATCAACTTTTGTTGGTTCGTTTAAAATAATTGCTGAATTTTCACACCAACCATTGATACCTTGTACTTCTGGATGATTTTTATCTCCAACTATTACTACTTGTTTCCCATTTTTCTTTGCTTCGTTAACTAAATTGTGTATACGCTTAACATACGGACATGTTGCATCGACAATTTCTATGCCTTTTTCATCAGCCTCATCATACAACCATTTACCCATTCCGTGAGATCTAACTATCACTTTGCTGCCTGCTGGTATGCCTTCTAGAGTATCTATAATGAATACTCCCTTTTTTTCCAAGTCATCTGTTACCCCTTTGTTATGAATCAATGGGCCGAAGCTGTAAATTTTCTCATTTGATTCCATTGCTACTTTTTCAGCAGTGTCTATAGCTTGTTTTACACCAAAACAAAAACCACTATGTGGTGCTCTTATAATTTCCAATTTATTTTCTCCTTTTTGTTTCTTCTAAATATCTTTTAAATGATGCCTCTGTTCCATTTTCAGTAGGCTCATAATATACTACATTTTCCTTTGCTAAATTATCGGGCAAATATTGTTGTTTTACATATCCGCCATAATCGTGAGGATATTTATATCCTATACCAAGACCTCTATCTTTTGCGCCTTTATAATGTGTATCTTTCAAATGGTCAGGTACATCGTCTATATGTCTTCGTCTAATATCTGCTTTTGCTTTTAGCAATGCTTCATAAGACTTGTTTGATTTTGGGCTTGATGCCAATGTTATTACAGCTTGTGCTAAGTTGATTTCGGCTTCTGGATAACCGACCATAAGAGCCGCGCGCACACATGACGTTACGATATTTATGGCTTGAGGATATGCCATTCCTACATCTTCACTAGCTATAACCATAAGTCTACGGCCTATCATTTGAATATCTGCACCACCTTGAAAAAGTCGTGCTAAGTAATGTATCGCCGCATCTGGATCTGAACCCCTTATGGATTTTTGAAGCGCAGATAACAAGTTGTATTTGTCTTCTTCTTTGTTATAAAAATGAGTCTTTTGCTGCATCGCCTCTGCAATAACGCTTTCAGTTACACCTGTTTCAGGCTCTACATTATCGATTATAAATCCAAGAGTATCAAGTGCGACTCTTGCATCCCCTGAGCTCATTTGCGCAAGTATTTTCAACGCCTCTTCATCGTACTTTATATTTAAATTGCCAAATCCTTTTTCTTTGTCATCCAGCGTCCTTTTTAATATTTTATATAAATTATCCGCCGTATGAGATTTGAACTCGTATATGTTTCTCACTCGACTTAAAATCGCATTGTTTATAGCAAAATACGGATTTTCCGTTGTGCTGCCTATAAAGTGAAGGATTCCTTCTTCTAAGGCTTTTAAAAGAGAATCCTGCTGCAATTTATTCCATCTATGAAACTCGTCTACATACACATATGTTGATTTATTTTCAAGTCCATAAAATTTATTTTTAGCTTTTTCTATAATTTCTTTAAGTTCTTTTGTACCTGTAGTCGATGCGTTTATCTCTATAAATTCTGCATCCATTTCCCTTGCTACAATTCTTGCAAGAGTTGTTTTCCCTGTACCTGATGGCCCAAAGAAAATGCCATTATCAAAAGTTTTATTTTTTACTGCATTGTAAAACAGCGAACCCTTGTACAAAAAGTGTTCCTGCCCAACAAATTCGTCAAGATTTGACGGTCTCATCCTAGTGGATAGAGGTATCATAAAATTTATCCTCCCTACAAATATTTATTTTTAGCCTATAAGTCTTTTATAAGCATACTTGATGAAAATATCATAATGCCATTTACTATTAAATATATACCTGCAAGCATTACAATCGCAGTCATTGTTGCAAATGCATTGTAGAACATAATAATTGAAAATAGAAACTGCACTACTCCGAAAATAATAGTTGCGCCGTAAGGTGCTCCCATTTTTCTTCTGTTATTTGCAACCATTATCCTATCTATTGAAAGGATTAGAGCAAACACCGCAATAATTATACCTATTGTAAAAGTTGTAATTTTAGGATTTACCAACACAAACAAACCCAACGCACATATTAAAATCGGAAATACACTCATAATCGCCTTAAACTCTTCTATTTCTTTTTTTAATGCAATTTGTTGTACTAGCTTTGATAGCCCCATCACTAAAAGGCAAATACCTACTAGTGTATTTAAAAATACTTGTGTTTGCACAGGTCTAAACATTAGCACTAGACCTAAAACAAAAGATACTACACCTAAAATTGCTCCCGCTGATTTAATCCTCTTTAAAAAATTCATAATCTCGCCTTCTTCCTTAAATCAATGTGAATTCCTATTTAACAATTATATCTTAAAACAAACCATAATAAAAGCATATAACAAAATAACAGCCTTAAGTGACACTTTTAATATCTCTAAGGCCGTTATTTTTAATTTATTTTCCAGTTATTTTACACCACACTGGTATATTCTTTTTCGTTGCTCGCTTACAAATCCAGCGAGTTCTTTAAGATTTCTATTGTACAGATGTAAATCATTTTTTACGCTTGTTAAATACTCCACCGTTTCTTCTTTAGCATCTTCGGCCAGTTCATCTATAAAATCATTTAAGTGATCATATAAGCTGCCATCATTTGTTGGCACATAGGCTATACGTACATTTTTCTTTTTTAAATTGTAAAACACAGTATCTTTGTTTAGAGTTACTTTTTCAGGCAAGATAAAAAACTCAATAGTCTTATTAAGTGTTAATAAAGTTTTCTCAAGTACTTCAAAGATTTCTTTCGTATTCACAAGCTGCATATCTCTAAGAGCTGCATAACCGCTGCAATTATAAGTTATTATCTTCTGTTCTCCAACATTGGAAAATTGCATAGGTATAACAAAATCACACATGCCTGAAAACAATACTTTTTCCTCAAAAGGTTTTATATCATTTTTTTCTATTTTGATTTCATATCCAGTTTCTCTGAGTCTCATAATCTTACCCTCCACATTTACTGCAAGGAGTATAACCTTTTTTCTCTGCAGCTTCTTTTTCAATTTCAATGTAGTTTCTTTTTATGGTATCGCAATTTTTATAATGATATGCATCGCCATAATTTAAAAACACATAAACCTTTTTACCATTGGGTGCCTTGTCGGTGCCACATATTGAACATGCCCTGTATTCCCTCTTCAAATTTTCCGTTAAAGTTTTTTCCGTCGGTTTAGGAATTACATAAGTGCAATCGCTTTTGTGGTATCTTATGCCATCATTTGGAAAAATACATACTGTACTAGAGTCTTCATGTCGTTCCATCCTGTCAAAAGTAAAAGCTTCATGATCGTTTTTATCACCGATAAACTTGCGAAATAAAATCTGCTTTTCTTTTTCTGTATTATTTACTAAAGGAAGCGGTGACTTGACATTCATCTTGTAGTTAAATGAAAAAGCCATTAAATTATTGTTGTTTGCCTCTTCAAACCCAGACTTATATCCAAAGACATTTACTTGATTTATATTTTTATTTTCACTGATTATCCTCTTTTCAACTTTGGTTGGTAAAAGTAAATCTTCTTTTGTCATATAAGTGTTTATCATTGCTAATCTTCCCTCATCAACAGAAGCAAAATAAGCATTTTCATAAGCTCTATATATGCTTATAATCCCAGTCAAAGTAATTATACCAACTAAAAAAATAGGCAATATAATCGATGCTTCAACAATGTAGTGACCTCTTTTATCTCGTAGTTTTTCAATAACTTTCATCATATCTGTACCTGCCACCATCTAACTTTATATCGTAACCAAACCCAGTAACCACTGTATTTATATAAAATTCCTCATCATCTTGTCCCTGTATGTTTATCTGCATAAGGTCCATAGCTCGTAAATATTTTGTTTCCTTGTCTGTAAAATACAAGAACACATGTAAATAGTCTTCATAGTTCATGCCAGTTTCACAATCATTATCTATATAGCTATCCTCTTCGTTAGACAAAATAGACTCTATATCAGTTGCCCAAGTTTCATCATTTTTTACTACTGGTATTTTTCCTCCGTTTTCCAATATAGCCATATCGTTGTTGGATTCTAAAAGGGCCCATGCTTCTGCTATAAGAGGAATGGCAAATTCTACTCCCAGACCTGTTAGCGCTGCCATAGAAACTACCTCTGCCTTAAGTTTCGGTGATTTATATATAACTGCAAGGTTAATTATATTTCTCGCCAAGACAATTTTGCGCTTAACACTTTTGTAGTTTTTTTCATCGCTTAACTTGCCAGCAATAATATACTCTACCTCATGTTTAAAAAAGGTATCTCCATTGTCATCTACTTCGTTGTTAAATAAATTAAGTATGTATATATTTGCTAAAACAGTTTTTTTGCCCTTATCAAATAAACTATCTATATCTCCCATTGCATCTGCAACATCACTACTGCTTACATCTGATAAGTTTTTATTGTGAGTTGGAAGTGAATTTATAATCTTTTCATTGCGAAGAACTCTGTTTCCAATTCTGCCGTTTTCATCCTCTTCATCTCCTTCGCCTTCAAATTCACCTTCGCCTTCTTCTTTGTCCTCTTCAACTTTATCAATAACGTGATCAACAAAAGCAAACTTTGCATAAGATACAATTTCATTCTCAAAATTTGAAATATCTGTCAGTCTCTTGTTCCCAGTAAAAATGCTGATATTTTTTGCCTTTTTACCTGTATTTTTTCTTATATAAAAATCCATTTTCTTAGATATTTCACTTGGTGTCATATTAAGTCCAAATATGCCATATTTTTCCTTTAAGGACGAGTGATATTCTGATAAAACAGACCTTGATGATAGACTTAAAGCGGCTCTTTCACATCCCTGCTGTGCTTTATCTTTTGAAATATTTACCATCATAACAGTAAGAGTTATAATACTCGACAATATTAACAATACAAAAATAGTTGTACTACCTTTTTTATTGTTCAATTTGTCCTTTAAAAAAGTCAAAATACTGAATCGTTTCTTTTTCATTTATTTCATATATTCTCCCTTTTGTTAAACCCTTTAACCTTTTAGGTAATAATCCTCCACCTTGGGTTTCATAGTCTTGTTCAATACAGATATATTTTTTTCCATTTATAAAACTTGTAGAAGTCTCATAATCACGTTTATCTTCTTGATAAACAGTCTTAGTTTTAGACTGTGTTGCTTCCTTATCTATTAGTTCCCAATGTACGCTTACTTGATAAAAAGTGCCATTCATCAAAAATACACTTATTAAAATTACAGATACTACTGCCAAAATAACTATTGGCATTACTAGAGCTGCTTCTACTATTGTAGAGCCACTATTTTCCAGTCTTTTCATTTTAAAATCCTTGGTTAAGACTTTGAAATGTTTTATTTACAAATGCTGTTATTTCTGTTTTAAAAATTAATCCTAAAATAATTGCCAATGCAATTAAAATAGCTACTTGTATCATTTCCATGCCTTCATTGCCAATTCTTCTGTTTAAGCTTTTTAATACTCTCAACATAGTTTTGTCCTCCCTATTACATTTCGATCATCGCTGGCGCAACTGTTATCATTACAAGAACAACTAACAACAGTGCCAATGGTGCGACTAATTTAGTTTCCGCTAATTTACCTTTTTCTTCTATTTGTTTTTTATGATCAAACCATAGCTGCTCACCCTCCTTTTCTAATTTATCTGTTAATGTTACTCCCTTGTAAATATTATCTGAAATTATACTAGTCACTCTAACAAATTCCTTTAATCTTGTTCTCTTTGCAAAGTTTTCCAACTCCGTATGTAGGGCATAATTCCTCTCTTTTACATTCGCTGCTATAAAATTTAACTGCTGATAAAAATAATTGTTGTTGCCCTTTGTAAATTTTTCATTATCATCGACAATCTTCATAAATGCGTTGTAAAAAACCATACCTGCATTTAACAAAAGAACAATTTTATTTATAAAAATAGGCAATTCTTTTTTTACTGATAAAATAGCTAACTTCTCCTCTTTGTCCAAATTTACATATCTAGTTCTATACAAACCAACTAAAATTAAAATTATCATCACCAAATATATTGAAATATTTGTATCCTGTCTATGCTCCCATGTAATGATACTTCCATTTACCAACTTTGATGGTAATGACACTTTATCATCTTCGCTGGCGTTTACACTCCTTACTATTTGGTCTATTTTAAGATCCATTTCCGCTTCTTTTGTCATAGGCGTTTCCAAATCAATAGAACTTTCTTCATCATTTTTCAAATTTATTTGAACGTTTTTTGAATATTTTTTGCCATTTTCTATAATGTTAACTTTAAAGCTATAAATATTTTTTCCATTGTCGTTGTCAATTGAATAGACTTGACCATTAGCATCTTGATGTAATCCTTTTTGACCATTTATATAATCAAAAACTCCTGCACCAATTAAAACGACTATTAAAAGACCTATCATTAGATATTTTTCTTTGTTGGATTTTTGAATATTATTAACTTCATTGTCAAATCTACCATGACCATACATACGTCTATAGCGACTTTCTATATAGTCCTTTTCACCAATCCAATTTTTATATAATTCTTTTATCTTTTGTTTCAAAATTACACCTCTGTCAATTTAATAATCCACTTAAATGAAATAATAAAACCTATTAAAGCTAAAGTCATAATGATTCTTCCTGCAACTGTCGTATACATAGGCATTAGATAATCTGGTGAAAATATATTTAAAAATAGGATTATAAATATTGGTATAAGTGCCACTATACGTGCTTCTAATTGTTTTTGTGCCATCATAGTTTCTACTTCCCTTTGAATTTGCATCTTATCTATAATTACTAAAGAAGCGCTTGCTATAACCTTTTGTATATCTCCACCTGTAGCCCTTGTTGTAAGATATACATCCACAAAGTCTTTTATATCTTCAATTTGACTTCTCACAGCGAAATCTATCAAAACTTTTTCTTCATCGCTGTGATTATCATAAATGGCGCTATTTACTTTTTTAAGTTCTTTAACCAAAATGGCATCTTCGCCATATATCATTTTCAAATATGTTTCTCCTTCTTTTAATGCTTCAAACATATACCTGCCAGTTGCCATTGAAGATGATATGGAATACAAAAGATCTTTAAATTGGATAAGCATCTTTTTATTTCTTTTGTCCATTACATAATTGATATACTCATCCTCAAATAAGATTCCTACCATACCACCCGCCAAAGACAACCATATATTTTTGTAAAAAAGAAAGGTAAAGGCAGCAGCTAAAATATATGAACTTATCTCAAATTTAAGTTGTTCTTCTTTAGTTAAAATATTATCCATATTTTATTTCTTCCTTTTCTCTATGAATCAACTGATTTCCTGTTTTCTGAAGTTGACCATCTTTATATTCAAATAACTTATTTGTTTCAATCCTGCCATTTTCATTTATATACAGTTCAGATATTTCCATTACTTTTCTTGAAAAATCTTTCCTTCTGCTTAGATGAATTATTATATCTATCCCTTCAGCTATTTGTGAGTCGATAGTTTCTATAGGGAAATTGGACTCCTGCATATATAATGCCTCCATTCTCTTTATCATGCCTGTAACAGAGTTACCATGACCTGTACAAATACCGCTATGACCAGTATTTAATCCATTTAACATATTTAGCAATGCTTTGCCATCTCTGATTTCTCCGATTAAAATTCTATCCGGTCTCATACGTAAGCTAGTTTTTATAAGTTTATCCATAGATATTTCACCTGCACCAGAAGTATTAGCATTTTTGCATTCCATGCGAACTAAGTTAGGCAAATTGTTTATTTGTAACTCGGCGCTATCCTCGATTACAATAACCCTTTCATCAGATGAAATAAGTCTGGCCATAGCGTTTAAAAACGTTGTTTTTCCAGAAGATGTCCCTCCTGATATAAAAAAATTGTATTCGGCATCCATCAATCTCTTTAAAAAATCCACAGCTTCTTTTGTAATACTTTGCCATTTTATCAAAGTATCCATAGATATATTTTTTTGTGGAAATTTTCTAATAGTAAGCGCAGGTCCACCAAGGGCGATATTTTTATAAACCGCATTTACTCTTGAACCATCTTCTAGTCTTGCATCTACAATTGGATTAAGCTCATTTACTTCCCTGTGAACTTTACCAGAAATACGCCTTATAACTTCTTCAAGTTCTTCAGTATCAAAAAAGCTCTCTCCAGTTTCTATAATTTTTCCATCCTTCTCTATAAAAATATTGTTAAAACCATTTACCATTATTTCCGAAATAGTCTCGTCTTCTATATACTTTTTTAAAACAGATACATCGCTTTTTATACTATCAATTGTCCTTATTACAATTGCATTTATCTGATCTAAAGATAAGTCTTTAAATTCGTTATATCTAATAGCTTTTTTTACAATATAATTGTAAACATCTTCATATTCGCTAATATTATCTGCATCTATCAATGATTTTCTTACATATTCAACAAATTCTTTTACATTCATTTCTAGTATTTCCTTTATTTACCATTTGATAATTAAATAATAAACCACCTGCAACACTTTTGCAAGAGGTTTTGTAAAATATTTACATATATTTCATTTTTTAGATATTATCTATGGAAATAAAAAAAATAGAAATCCAGAGTAGCTTTATCGCTACTCTAAATTTCTATAAATCTTGGCTGTTATTCCTAACCAAAACAATTATTTACAAAATATTAATTACGTTATATTGTCGGGCCTTATATAAGTTCAGCAATTTGCTTACCTATAAAATTCTCTAACTCGTGTACATATTCAACAAAGTTTTTCGCTCCATCTTCTAGAACGTCTTTCTTCTCTTCGCCAAACTTCAACAATGCCTTTGATACAATGTATTCCATTCTCTTCTCAGGACCTACATATTTATCATCAAGCACCATTCGATCTGCCAGGCAAAGAACATCTTCTTCATCAATTTGAGATACTTTATGTTCAATACTATGAAAAGTATGATTACATACCACTTTTGCCACATTATCCAAACCAATTGATGCTAGATACTCTGCACCTACCTTATCATGTTTACTGTGAACTCTGGCTATATCGTGCAGGTAACCAGCTGAAATCACAAGAGGTATATTTAAATTTAGCCCACAACAATTAAGCTCCACTGCAATGGCTTCAGCAACTTGTGCTACCATTTTACAATGACGCCTAACATGTTCAGGTGTACCATATTTTTCTAGAAGAATGACACATTCTTCTTTTGAAGGACACTGTTCTGTTTTACTTGTTCTCAATATAACTTTCCACCTCACAGACAATAAGCTGATCTGGTTCTTCTGGATTATACAAATTTACATTTGTAGTTCCACACATATGACTATCTTCTTTACAATAGCCGCTTATAACTTCTTTAACCCATTCCATAGGCCATGGAGTTTCTATCTCACCTTCTAATATGTTTCCGTCAACATCTAGTGTAAGGTTTTGTTTTTTTAGTTCACATGGAATGCTATCCACATCAACAATAGTAACCTTGTAAAATCTAGAAGGTATAATCTTATTATTATCTTCTTCAGGAATGATATATGAAACTTCGCTTCCCATATTATGTGCTAATTTTCTACTGCAGCTTGTTTTACATCCTGTAGAACAAGTTTTGCACATTTCGCTTTGACCAACTGGATCAAAACGTCTGTAATTCTTATCTATTATATGTTTACCCAAAATAATCCTCTCTCTCATCTTCTTCTACTTCAGCACTGAAATAGATACACTGCCATCTTCCTTTAGTATATTCTTCGGATTTTTCAAACAGCTCATCAAGAGTATCAAACTGGTGTATCTCTCCACTTGAATACATATTTATTTTATTGATTTCCATGAACCACTTATTTTCTTCTTCGTTGTACCAAACAAGGGTATCATCAGCTTTGTTGAAGAACTGTGTTATACCATTATTAAATTCTTTCTTAAAATCCTCTGCTGTAGGATCTGTTAGCGGTAAAAAAATTCTATTTATCTCAAGGTCAAATGTCTTGCCGTTGTCTGTTCTTGTAGCAGTAAGTCTTTTGTACTTTTCGCCTATTTCCAATTTTTCGCCTGCTATCTTAAGCATATGGCTTACCGCATCAACAACCAAGATAAATATTTTGTCTCCTTCTTCTTCAAATCTACCTTCTATCTCAAACATATCGTCCTCAAGGTAGAAGTCTACAGATTTACCATCAATACTCTCACAACTATATTTATCTTTTAAATCTAACATTATAATCCTCTCTTATTCAACACTAAAATCCAGTAATTCAGGATTTTCATATATATTTCCCTTAAGTTCAAATGTATCTGACATATATGGACCACCCATTGCAATAGATCCGTCATTTCCAATTAACATAAATCCTGCAATTTCTTCACTCCACATAATCTGATAAACGCCATTGTCATCCTTAACAACGTCTCCTTCAAAAATTTCATTTTGATTATTATCATACCAACCTGTACTCTGAAGTGGGAATAGTTCAGTTGGTTCAGCTGGATTGCTAAAATCATATATGATAAGGCTACCATATGATAAATATCCATATATTGTTTTTTCTAAATCGTTAGCATCTTCCTGTTCTAACTGTTCAGGAGTGTACATTTTTTTCTTTACATCATCCCATGCTCTAAATCTTAAATCACGCATTATTACTTCCTCTTTTTCTTAATATGGCATGAGTGCTGCCTAAAAAGACAACACCCATACCTTGAATTTTAAATTGTTATATTATACTTTATAATGGCTTAAAATACGCCTTTTGCCTTCTGTTCCTTAATTGCATTAAGAACCTTTTCAGGTGTTAGTGGCATTTCTGTAAATCTTACGCCGATTGCATCGTATACAGCGTTGAAGATAGCTGGAATTGTAGGCTGAATTGGGCCTTCACCAGATTCCTTAGCACCATATGGAGCTGAAGGGTCATATGCATCAACAATGTTTGCATCGATATCTGGTACGTCTAATGCTGTAGGCATCTTGTAGTCATGTAATGATGGGTTCAAGAATCTTCCATCTGGACCAATCTTCATTTCTTCGTATAATGCCTGTCCTAGACCCATACCAACAGATCCGTGAACCTGACCTTCTACACTCTGAGGGTTGATTGCAACACCGCAGTCTCCTGCTTCTGTAATCTTAACAACATTGATCTTACCTGTTTCTAGATCTACATCAACTTCAGCGATCTGAGCACTGAATCCGAATGTAGGTGAGTGACCGATGTTACCACCCTGCTGGATACCTTTTCTTCTTGGAGGTGTGAACTGTCCAGTCTTTGAAAGAGGTCCGTTTGCCTGGATGTAAGCTGATACAACTTCTCTCCAAGGAACTCTCTGGTAAGGTTTGTAGATGTTGTAGAATTCTCTATCTTTAACTTCTACTTCTTCCCCTCTGATACCTAGCATATGACCAGCCATTGGTTTTAGTTCTGCATTGATCTGTTCTGCAGCCTGTCTAATAGCCCAACCTGTAGCAAATGTTAGACGGCTTGCGAATGTACCTAGGTCAAATGTTGATACTTTTGTATCTCTTGGAATTACAGTAACATCTTCTGTTTTTACACCTAATGTTTCTGCAGCCATCTGAGCCATTACCATATCAACACCCTGTCCGATATCAGTAGCACCACAGTAAACTGTTACATCGTTTTCTTCATCAACTTTGATAGTTGCTACTGTATGAGGTTTGTATGATAGGTATAATGTGTATGATGTACCTGAGATATAGTATCCACCTGATAGACCGATACCTTTACCAAATGGTAGTTTACCATGCTTTTCTTTGTATCCTGATTTTTCAACACATTCAGTTAAGCACTTCTTGTATTCTGAATGAGGAACATACATCTTACTTTCAGCTGTATATCCTGATTCGATAGCGTTAAGCATTCTGATTTCATATGGGTCCATGCCGAAGTGAGCAGCTGCCTGGTCAAGCATCTGTTCCATAGCGAATCTAGGCTGAACACCACCAAGACCTCTAAATGCTCCGCAAGTAGGTTTGTTTGTGTAAACTCTCTTACCATCGAATTTTACGTTTGGAATCTTGTATGGTAGGTGTACCATTGATGCTGTGTAGAATAATACAACGATACCCCATCCAGCGTATGCTCCACCGTCCATTAAGTTGTTGAATTCGCAAGCAGTAATCTTACCGTTCTTATCGAATCCCATTTTAACATTCATGTAACATGGATGTCTTCCGTTGTTTGTAGCAAATACTTCACTTCTTTCATATGTCATCTTAACTGGTCTACCAATTTTTCTTGATAGGATTGATGCACAGAAGTCAGCCTGTGAAGCAACACCTTTACCACCAAATCCACCACCGATTAGTGGAACTGTAATTCTGATATCACTTAGAGGCATTTCTAGTACTTTTGCTAACTGCTGATGTGTATAGTGAGGAACCTGACAAGTAGCATATAGGTGTAGTTTTCCTGTAGCTACATCAAAATCAGCAAGTGCTGACTGAGGTTCGATAAATCCATGGTTTACATATGAAGAATAGTAGTTCTGTTCTAGAACGAAATCAGCTTCTTCTAGAGCTTTGTCTGGATCTCCATAAACCTGAACACCTTCGTATGAAATGTTGTTAGGGCAATCTTCGTGAATTCTTAGGTCATCTCTCTTAATTGCTTCTCTAGGGTCAACGATTGCTTCTAACTCTTCATATTCAACTTCGATTAATTCTAGAGCTTTTTCAGCGATTTCTTCTGTAACTGCTGCAACAGCTGCAACTGGTTCTCCCCAGTTTCTAACTTTGTCTACAGCTAGAGCATGTTCGTTTGCATTGTGAGGAACGATACCGTAAGGGATCTTACAGTCTTCTCCTGTAATAACTGCTAGAACACCTTCAAGTTCCATAGCTTTGCTGTAATCGATGTTGATGATTTTAGCATGTGCATGTTTACTTCTTAGGAATTTACCATATACCATTCTTGGTAATGTAAGGTCGTCTGTATACTGAACGGCACCTTTTACTTTTGCAGGACCGTCAGGTCTTCTAATACTACGTCCAACTTCTGTGAACTCTTTAGTATAATCCCTGTAATTGTTGTATCTGTTAGATACTTCGTACATTTTACCCATTATTTTCCCTCCTTCTCTGCAAGTGCTTTCGCATAATCTTCTATTGCAGCTAGGATGTTTACGTAACCTGTACATCTGCATGCATTTCCTGCAATAGCAGTCTTAATTTCTTCTCTAGTTGGAGTTGGATTTCTGTCAATAAGCGCTTTTGATGAAAGAATCATACCTGGTGTACAGAATCCGCACTGTACAGCGCCGTGATCAAGAAATGACTCCTGAAGTGGATGAAGTGTTCCATCAGGATTTGCAATACCTTCAATTGTTGTGATTTTTTTGCCAACAGCTGAAACTGCTAATTTAATACATGATAGTTCTGGTTTTCCATCAATAAGTACTGTACAGCTACCACAGTCTCCCTGTCCACAACCTTTTTTTGTTCCTGTTAGACCTACTTTTTTTCTAATTACGTCTACTAAAAGGTCTGTAGGAGAAACAATAACTTCATAATCCTGGTCATTTATATTTAAAGTAATTACCTGACTCATTTTTAAACCTCCTTTGCAGCATCATAAGCATCTTTAACAAGTCTTCTTGCTAAAGCACCGATTACATCTCTTCTGTATTCTGCGGATGCTCTAATATCTGAAATAGGTTTAGCTTCGCTCATAGCAGCTTCACTAACTTCTTCAATTAATTCATCAGTAAGTTCTTTTCCGATAAGAATTTCAGGAGCTTTTTCTGAAATAAGTGGCTTTGGAGCAACTGAACCCATTGCCATCTTAACATCTTTGATAGTCTTCTGGTCATCTTCTAGAGTGATTCTTACTGACATGATTGCGCAGTCAATTTCCATAGCGTTTCTTAGACCAATGTGACCGTATTCTGCTCTTGAATGAGCTGGCTGAGCAGGTAGGAAAATCTTTGTAATCATTTCGTTTTCTGCTAGAACGTTTTTACGGTTTCCAAGGATAAAGTCTTCAAGTTTTACTCTTCTTTCGCCATCAATGCTTTCAATTACAACCTGTGCATCTAGTACTGCAAGTGGAGTATGAGTTTCTCCAGCAGGAAGTGAGTGAGCAACGTTTCCGCCAAGAGTAGCCATTGTTCTTACCTGGTATGAACCAATCTGATCTGCTGCGAAGCATAGTGCATGATAATCTTTGTCTAGTTCTTTAGAAGCGCCGATGTCAGCGATCTTAGTACAAGCTCCAATTTCAACACCATCAGCTGTAAATTCGATGCCTGATAATTCTTCAATTTCTGATACGTTAATTACATGCTCAGGAGCGATCATCTTTTCCTTAAGCATAATTACAAGGTCAGTACCACCAGCAAGTATTTTGGCACTTCCACCAACTTTGTTTAGTAGTTCTAAAACCTCTGCTTTTGTTTCGGGTGCATGATATTCATAGTTACATAAAATATTCATTTAAGCACTCCCCCTTTCAAAAAAAATTAGTATAAATAATCAATAATTAACAATAAACGTATTTTTATACAATGAATATTTACCTCCTTCCCATATTCACTGTATCTCTAAGTTGGATGAATTGTTTTGTATTTTGGATAAATAAGATGTTTTTTTTATTATTTATAGTAACCTTTACTTACTATTTAATAATTTTTTTGTTTTCTACTCACAACTTTTTTTAATACATCTTTGCACCTACAATTCTACAATAAGAAAATTTCAATTGCAAGAAAATTGTTAAAAATATAATCATCTGGTTTTTCTTAATTATTTATGCATATTTATACAATTTTACAGCCTGTTTCAGCTTGTTTTTTTATCAAAATTGGAGATATTAGCTTCATATTGAACAAATGTTAAAATTTTAACCATTACAAGGATTTTTTCCATTATCTAACAAATTAATCGAAAACAAAAATAAATTAGATATCCACTGCATTTTATGAAAACAAAAAAAGGCTCTTTTGACTTGATATTTCAATCAAAAGAACCTCTATTTAAATCTTATTTACCTTATATTTTTCATCCAAAATCTTCATCACCCAATTTGATATATTTTCACTTAAATTCTTACAAATTTAAACAAACCTTATATTGTGATTTGTATATATATTCATTGGGGTATTTTTACATTTATGTATTTTATTGTCTTTTATGCTATTTTTTGAAATAGAGTTAAAAATTATATTTTATATACTCATCAATTTATAGTATTTTTGACACTAAGTGTCACCTATATCATCTACTATCAATAAGTAAATTGTTTCTATTTTTTACTTGCACCCTTATGTTTTTGAAACAATTTTTATTGAATTATCCAAAATATTTTTACTTGTTTTTTGCTCTTTCATAGATTAGCTGTCCTGCAATACTAACAGCAATTTCTGCTGGTGTTTCTGCAAGTATTTCTAATCCGATTGGAGTAGTTATTCTTGCTATATCGTCATCTGTATATCCTGCTTCTCTTAATTTAGCATTTATACTATCGATTTTTCTTCTGCTACCTATTACACCGATATATTGTGCATCTGTCTTTAGAACATGTTTTTCAACTTCTAGATCGTTGGCATGTCCTCTTGTCATTACGCATACATAATCGTTTGCTGTAATTTCGCTACAAACACTATCAAGGTCATCCATATCGATTATTCTTGTTTCAGTAACTCCTTCGAATAATTCTCTCTTTGTAAATTCTTCTCTATCATCCATTACGATGCAGCTAAACTTAACTCTTGCCAACGCTGGAACTAATTCCTGAGCAACGTGGCCGCCACCAAAGATATATACTTTTTGACTGCTGTTTATCTGTTCTGCACAAAGTTTTTTACCTTTAAAGTCAACCTTAATTGCTTCGTCTGTTAATGTAGCTAAAAATTCTTCATCTACATCCATGCCCTTAGCGCCTGTTTCTCTGCAATAAACTGCAAATCCTGATTCGGCATCATCTGTTACGTCTGTAATGATCCAAATGTCTACGCCTTTATTAAATAATTCTAAAGCATAGTCAACAGCTTCTCTTATATGGCTGTCTTCTGGTGATATATACTGGAAGTGACAAGAAACATCTCCTCCGCATATCATACCTAAATCCTGTATTTCATTTTCTCTTAGCATGTAGCTATGGTTATATGATTTTTTATTTTCAAGAACTTCTACAGCTTTATGTTCACAATTGTATTCAACAGCACCACCGCCTATAGTTCCATATATACGGCCTTCTTTGCCAACAATCATTCTAGCTCCAGCTCCTCTAGGAGTTGATCCTGAAGATGCTGTAACACTTACCATTGTAAGATCATTACCAGCTTTAAGTTCTCTATCCATAATTTCAAATAATTTTTTCATATTTAATCTCTCCTATTTTAATGGTAGACATCCAGTTTCAACTGCAATAAATTTTTCTCCATCAAATTCAAATCGATTATAGCATCCACAAGGCTGCTTTATTGCTCTTGATGTTTTGATGTCTTTTCCTAATGTTTTCGCTATAAATGCGCAATTTACTCCAGCATGTGCAACACATATTACATCGCCAGATGTACTTTTCATAATTTTGTTTAATGCTCCTTCAAATCTTAATAATGCATCAACTCTTTTCTCGCCGTATATTGGCTCGTCTCCAAGTTCCTTTTTTATACATTTTAGTGGGATTCCCTCCCAATGTCCCATGTATATTTCTTCAAGATTTTTTTCGATTATGACTTCAATTTTTCCATCAGATATAATTTGTGCAGTAGTGATACAGCGTGTCAATGAGCTACAATATATTGCCTCTATGTTGTAGTCTTTAAAGAATTCCTGCAATCTAGCAGCCTCTTCTCTACCCTTTTGTCCTATATCAATCTCTGTTTTTCCAATACACAACTTAACTCCATTTTCGAAGTCTGGTGTTGCATGTCTCACTAGATAAAGGTTTCTCATAATTTCTCAGCCACCCTTATGCCTGCCGCAAAATACTTGCGATAAATTTTTTCAGATTCTTCTTTTATTTCTTTTGTGAACTTTTCATAGTTTTCTATAAGTCTCTCACCTTCTGGTGTCACTGTACTGCCACCACCTGCACTGCCTCCTGTCCACTTCTCAACTACAGGAAAACCAAGTTGCCATTCCATATCCTTTAAAATACGGCTACCCTTGGAATATGAAATGCCAGTGGTCAAGCACGCCTTTTGAAGGCTCTTGTGCATCTTTATATTTTTAAGTAGTTCACAGCTTTGACTATCGAAGAAAACCTCTTTAGTTTTAAGTTTCACATTTATTTCTGGACTGATTGGATATCCCTTGCCTCTCTCATAGTTCCAATCTATTAGTTTATGATAGTCGTCTGGAGTATCCATATCAAGCTCCACAGCTGGATCATCGACCTCAATATTGGTTATTGGAATTTGGCTGCATTCCATAGCGCCTCTAAGGCCGCCTTCTCCACTATAATCTTTTAGCGTACCTGCAAATCCACTATCTATTATGATAGGATGTCCTGGTCTGCCGTTGTGAGTAGTTCTAATCATACTTGCATCCACTCGCAACACCCTTTCAAGAGTAGATATTAAAATTGCTGGTACATCCATCGGCATTATGAGAATACGATCACATGTATCTTTAATATCTTCGACTCCCAAAATCACCGAATCAAACATCTCTGTAGAGTTATAATTTTCATTTTTTACATATCTGATTCCATCATAGTATATACAGTCCTTTAATTCTTTTTCATTATGGCCTGTAACTATGGTTATTGGACTAATTCCAACTTTTAATAACTTGGTTACAGTATAATTGGCTACATTTGAATCTCCAAACGGAAGAGCCGGTTTAAAAGCTTTCATCCTTGAAGATAATCCTGCAGCAACTATTACAGCACCGGTTTTTCTCATTTCTACACCCTAACCTATCTACTAAATATTTATTGTTAATCGAACGTCGTTTCTATAAATATATATTTTTATAGTACCGTTCCGTTTTTAATTACCTAACACGTCTATATTATATATCGACCGTGTTGTAAGTGTCAATAAGATTATCAAACAAAAATTTATAAATTTAAAAATAGAGACCTGAAGTATTTTAAATTTTACTCCAAATCTCTATAATTCTTCTTTTGTACATTTGAAAACTAATCCAAATGTTTATTTATTAAATTTATGCTTCTGTTTTTAGCTCTTTTTTAGCTGTATAACCTTTGATTACCGCTTCTGCAATATTGTTACAGCTATCACCCATTCTTTCCAAATTGTGGATTAAATCAAGGAATACAACTGTTACTGCTGGTGAGCAAACGTTGTCACCTAGCCTGTGCATGTGATCTCTTCTAATTTCAAGTTCAAGTTTATTGATTTTTTCCTCTTCTTGAAGTACTTTTCCTGCAAGTTCGGGACTACCTGTCTCCAAGCACTCTATAGTATCTAAAATCATTCTTTCTATCATATTGAAACATGTATCGATTTCTTCGTTTGCAACTTCTGAAAATTCGTATTTGTTTCTATTTCTATCCTCAGCTAAGTCTATAATATTTTTACAATAGTCACCAATATGTTCGATATCGGAAGCTACATGTAATAGCGCTGCAACTCTTTCCTTTTGGAAGTCCGTAATACTTTCGGCAGCCAGTATCTTAGATAAGTACTGGATAGTTTTTGTTCTTAGCTTATTAACTATTTCATCAGTTTCAATAACTTCTCCAGCATGTGTTAAATCGTTTTTAACAAAAGTTTCTCTTGATTTTTTCATCATACCTAATGCTAAAGTTGCATTTCTAGTTAGTTCCTGAATTGCTAAATGAATGGCAAATACAGGTTGCTCAATTACATGGTCATCAAGGAAAATTGGCTCGTCTCCAAGTCTTTCTTTATCTTCCCCTGGAATAATTTTAGTTACAATCTTAACTAATACCCAAATAAATGGTAGGAATATTAAAGTATTTGTTAAGTTAAACATCAAATGTGAGTTAGCAATCTGTCTTGAGATTACTTCGATTTCTGGTCCTTTTGGAGAAATCCAAGTAATAAAATCCGCAATCTGTGGAATCCACCAAATGAAGATTAATGTACCAGTAATATTAAAAATTGTGTGTGCTACAGCTGTTCTCTTAGCATTAATTGATCCACCAATTGAAGCTAAAAGAGCTGTAATTGTTGTACCGATATTATCACCAAATAGGATTGGTAATGCTCCCTGTAATCCTAAAATACTGTGAATGCCATCAGGACCTGCTGTTGAAGCTAGATTCTGTAAAACCGCAATTGTTGCTGATGATGACTGAACTACAACTGTCATAAGAGTACCAACAACTACTCCTAGTACTGGAACATCTGCTACCTGCATCATTAAATCAGTAAACACTTGTGATTGTGCAAGTGGTTTCATAGTATCTCCCATTGTGTTAATACCAACAAATAGCAAACCGAAACCAAACATGATCTGCCCAATTTTTACTGCCATTTCCTTCTTTTTAAAGAAGAAGTACATAACAAAACCAACAAATACAAAAATCCAAGCATAGTCTCCTATATTAAAGGCGATAAGCTGCGCTGTAATTGTTGTACCGATATTAGCACCTAAAATTACACTGATTGCCTGTGGCAATTTCATAAGACCTGCTGTTACAAAACCAATAACCATTACTGTTGTAGCTGATGATGACTGTAGTACTGCTGTAACAAGAGCACCAGCTATAACTCCTAAAACTGGATTTGCAGTTAACATAGCAAGAATGTTTCTCATTTTATCTCCTGCTGCCTTTTGCAAACCATCACTCATCAAGTTCATACCATAGATGAATACTGCAAGTCCACCAAGTAGAGTTGCTATCATCTGAAAAACTTCCTGATTCATATTTGTCTATTTCCTCCTAAAATTATACACTCATTAATCTTAACGTTAATATTATTTTACTGTACTATTGTTTAAATAAGATTAAAGATATGTTAATTTTATGTTAAATATCTCTTTTTTGTTAATATAATCATTTGAAAAAATCCAACGTTTAAATGATTGTACTCATCTAGATAAAAAATTAAAAATAAGAAACCTATTAGTACAATCCCATAATATAAAAATATATGTAATCTTGTAATTAAAAAAGGACGATGTTTATCGCCCTTCTAAAAATATCCATTATTTCTCTTTTTTCATAATTATAGAAAATACAGATCCTTCTCCTGGAGTGCTTTCAACTTTTAGTTCTCCATTAAATAGTGCTGCTGTATGTTTAACAATTGATAAACCTAAACCAGTGCCTCCAACCTTACGCGAACGTGATTTGTCAACTCTATAAAATCTTTCTGCTATACGTTCAAGGTCATCTTTTTCAATACCAATACCATCATCTTGTATTGCCAAAGTAATTGTATACTGGTTTTCATTACTTTTAATCCATACATGTCCATTATCAACACCGTATTTAATAGCATTTTCTGCTAAGTTCATAACCATTTGCCTAAACTTATCTTCACTGCCATCTAAATACAATTCCCTATCGACTTCATTTATAAGAGAAATATTTCTCCTTGATGCAATAGGCTCAAGTATTTCTATAATTTCATTTGTTACATCTGAAACATTAAAATGTTCATTTGAAGTGTCCATGCGACTTTCAATATCTGATAAAACTAAAATATCATCTATCAATCTCTTAAGTCTTGCAGTTTCTATCGCTATTATTTCTATAAAACGATCTCTCGTTGCAGGATCATTTACAGCACCTGCTTGTAGTGTTTCAATGAATCCTGAAATTGAAGTTAGAGGAGTCTTTAGTTCATGACTTACATTTGCTACAAACTCTGATCTCATATTTTCAACTTGTCTGTTTTCTTCTTTCATTTGCTCTACACGTTTGCGCATACTATTAATAGGTTCTGTCATCCAGTAAAGCAAAACAAACAGTCCTAAAAGATTTATAACGATATATACTAAAAATAAGATTTCAAAGCTCTTGTCTTTAAGAAGAACTGCAACAAGTGTATTACACGCTGAAACAGCTAAAGCTCCTATTACACACTTTGTTTTCATTTTAGTTTATACCCTCTTCCTCTTATTGTTTCTATGTATTCTTCTCCGTTTTGATCCTGTCCAATTTTTTGACGAAGATGTCTAATATGTACATCAACAGTTCTAGTTTCACCTACGTAATCAATACCCCAAACTTTATCTAAAAGTTCATCTCTGGAGTAAACTCTGCCTCTGTGTTTTGCTAAAAACGATAAAAGTTCATATTCCTTGTACGTTAATTCAATAGGAACTCCGTTAACTTTAACTTCATGTCTTCCCTGATCTATAACTATATTGCCTGCCATGATATTTTCTAATTCATCATCATCTTTTTTCTGCTCAATTGCTGTTTTATCATTTATTTCATACCTTCTTAAAACAGCTTTAATACGAGCTAGAAGTTCTCTTATACCAAAAGGTTTAGCAATATAATCGTCTGCTCCAAACTCAAGACCTAATACCTTATCCACCTCTTCTGATTTTGCAGTAAGCATAATAATAGGTATATTTATATCTTCTGAGCGAAGCTCTCTACAGATTTCATAACCGTCTTTTCCTGGTAACATAATATCAAGCAATATTAAGTCAGGCTTTTCTTTGTAAGCCAAAGTTATGCCAGTTATGCCATCCTCAGCTTCTAGAGTTTCATATCCATTTGCTTTTAAGTTGTAAGTGACAAGTTCTCGTATATTAGCCTCATCCTCAATTATTAGTATTTTCTTCATTTGCTTTCATTCTCTTTCTTACTTTGTGTCGTGCAATTACTGTTTCGGCAATATTATTACAACTATCTCCTATACGTTCAATATTGTGAACTGTATCTATATAAACTACTGTAACTGCAGGTGAACATTGTCCTATTTCTAGTCTTTCCATGTGTTGTTTTCTTAGTTTAGCTTCAAGTACATTTATATCATCTTCTTGAGCTAAAATATTGTTTGCCAAATCGTGATCGCCACTTTCAAGTGCAGTAAATGTATCTGCCATCATAACTTTAATCTTATCGAAACATTCATATATTTCTGCATATGCCGTATCGGATAAAGCATATTTATTTTTATTCTTTTCTTCAGCTAATGCAACAATATTTTTACTGTAATCTCCAATATGTTCTATATCTCCTGCAACATGGAACAGTGCAGCAACTGTTTGCTTTTGGAAATCAGTAATACTTTCACTGGATAAAATCATAGACAAATATTTTAAAATTTCATCTCTTAAGTGATTTATAACATTATCTGCCTCTATAATTTCATCGACTTCACTTAAGTCACCAGAAATAAATGCCTTTTTAGCTTTTGCTACCATATCTGTTACAAGTTTACCTGTTCTTACTAATTCTTTAATTGCTAAATGAATAGCAAAAACTGGCTGTCCAATAACATTATAATCTATAAATGCTGGTTCTGAAGTTAAAATTTCCTTATCTTCACCAGGAATAATCTTTGTAACAATCTTAACAAGTAGCCATATGAATGGCAAGAATAGCAATGTACAAGCTACGTTAAATAGCATATGTGCATTGGCGATTTCACGAGCAATAACGTCAACTTCTGGTCCTGCCGGTGAAATATACTGTATAAAGCTTGATATCTGCGGAATAAACCATATAAATATCAGCGTTCCACCAAAGTTAAAAATCGTATGTGCAATAGCAGTACGTTTTGCATTTACTGAGCCTCCAATTGAAGCAAGTAAAGCAGTAATAGTTGTACCAATGTTACTACCAAATAGAATTGGTAAAGATCCTGTAAGTCCTATAATTGAAGTTACACCATCAGGTCCTGCTGTAGCTGCAAGATTTTGTAGTACCGCTATAACAGCTGATGATGACTGAATAATCATAGTCATTACTGTACCTAATACTACACCTAAAATTGGAATATCAGCAACCTTCATCATCCATTCTGTAAAAATTGGTGACTGAGCCAACGGTTCCATTGTGTCGCCCATAGTGTTTATACCTACAAAAAGCAATCCAAAGCCGAATAAAACTTCACCAATATCTGCTACTTTTTCGTTTGATTTCATAAAGAACATCATTACAAAACCAATAAATACACCAATCCAAGCGTAGTCGCCAATATCAAAAGCGATTAACTGTGCTGTAATTGTAGTACCTATATTGGCACCTAAAATTACGCTAATAGCCTGTGGTAACTTCATCAAATTTGCTGTTACAAACCCAATAACCATAACAGTTGTAGCACTTGAGCTCTGCAAAACAGCTGTTGTCAACGCTCCAGCCAAAACTCCTAAAACTGGATTAGCTGTTAACATAGACAAAACATTTTTCATTTTGTCTCCCGCTGCTTTTTGAAGACCTTCAGACATTAAATTCATACCGAAAATAAATACCGCTAAACCTCCTAGTAGTGTCGTAACTACTTTAAAAACATCAATTTCCATTAGAAATCCTCCATCTTTTAACAATTAAAAATGCTTATCTATATATTTTAATTTACATATGCACGTCAATTGTTAAGAAAATGTTAAGTTTAGGTTAATTTATCGTTAACAATACAAATTTAACAATTAGATATGCTTTTATCCATAGCCATTACTTAATATAGTTTATCAATTCTCTAATGTCTTTGCCAAACTCTCCATCTAGCTCAATATCTATCTTGCCATCTCTAAAAACAAATGAAAACTCATCAGTTGAAATACCAATATCTATACTATCATCCAGTTGATTTTCAGTTTCAAAAAACTCATCAAATTTTGGATTTCCCTTGTATCTTTTATTTTCTACCATTATTAATTTATTAGGCCCAAAAGTCATATTTTTTTTAATCTCAGACTCGTATTCATAATTTTTGCTATTTCTTATTAAAATATTTACATATGAAATTTTTCTTAAATAATTTGCATTTGAACACAAATTATTGCCTGCATCCACAATTATCTTATCAAAAACTCCGCTATTCAATATAGTACTAATAAATTTAACAAATTCATCTTCATTTATTCTTATCAAATGATTTTTAATGCCATAAGTATTGAAATATGAAACTCCGTAATCATCCATCAATGTAAATCTCTCAACTTGTATTTTACTGTCAGTATATAAAATTCTATGAAGCAAGTCTACAATATTTAGACCTTTGTTACATCTAAAAAATTGTTCCTCCTGATAAGTATCGCATAAGGATAAATACAAAACCTTGCACTTTCCAGCCATTGCAAAATCCTTCGCCATAGCGTACGCAACGCTGCTAGCTCCCATACCGCCACAAGTTGCCGAAATCGTATATACCAAACTGTTGCCATTAGCTATAATTTTATTAACATATATCCCAGTTTCATTTTCGTAAATTTCAACGATTTTATTAACAATATTGCTAATATTACAATATTTATAAACAGAATTTTTATCATCGTCTTCTTGCAAAGTTAATTTGCATATAGGCATATTATCTAAATCTACATCAATACCATCTGTAATTAACATATCGTAGTCAGAAGCCTCATTTTCACCTTCTATCCTAGAAATGTTAATAGCTGGTTGAATATTTCTAACACATTTGCAAAGAGCATCCCCGTACTCCTTATCATTTGTCAACAAAGCAGTTTTCAATATTTCCATTTATTGCCACCTCCTGCTTATATTATACAGGAATGACATTTTTTTACAAGCGTTATTTTTGGTTTGCTATAGCTTCTATTATTTTATCAGCTGTGTTTGCTACTCCAGATGATGAATCTATTACAAGTTCGTATTGACTTTCATCTCCCCAAGGTAGACCTGAAATATGCCTGTAATATGATGCTCTAGCCTTATCTGAGCGATTAATACTCGCTGCTGCTTCTTCATATGTATCTCCGTATACTTCCATAACACGTGACATACGATATTCACTTGTTGCATGTACATAAATACGAAATACATTGTCATAATCTTTTAATACATAATCCGCAGCTCTACCTACAATAACACAACTTCCATTTTCGGCAATTTTTCTTATTATTTTATCCTGAGCAAAAACGGCCTGTTGCACAACTGCTGTACTTAAATATAAATCTCGCATAATATTTGGAGAATTTTTATTAATATCTGAAATGAATTCTTGGCTTAATCCGCTTTCTTCGGCTGCTAAAGCTATCATCTCCTTATAATAAAACGGTATACCTAATCTTGATGCTACCATTTTACCTATCTGTTTACCTGATGATCCATGTTGTCTTGCTATTGTAATAATTACACCTGGTTTTGAAGGTTTAAGGGCAACTTGTTTATCCCCAACAATTGATTTTTCTTCTTTGTTTGACACATAATCCATAGATAAAAACTGGTTGTAATAAAATACACCAAGTATGCTTGTGAGAATTTCTGTAACTGGAAATGTAAGCCAAAAGAACTGTAAACCCATTCTTGAAAACAAATATCCCAGCGGTACAAAAAGCACCAATGTTCTAAAAATTGTCAATGCTGAGCTTTTTAAACTGTGCCCAACTGCCTGAAATAACACTGGAAAAATAAGGGAAGTTACCATTGGTAAAAAGCTTAACCCTATAATACGAAATCCTGTGCTACCTATTGAAATAACTAGGGGATCACTTGTGAATAGCATTAACATCTGCTTTGGTATAAGAACAAAAAATGCAAGTCCAACCGCCATCATAACAAAACCAAATTTAACGGAAGTTGATAAAATCTTTTTACATCTTTCAATATTCCTTGTTGCATAATTGTAGCTGATAACTGGTACAATACACGTTTGCATAGCACCAAGAGGTATAAAGAAAAATGTTTGCCATTTATAATACAGGCCCAATGCTGTTACAGCTTGATCGGAAAAACCTGCTAAAATCAAGTTAAGTCCTAGTATGTAAAATGTATAAGCTGCTTGCATTAGTATATTGGGCATACCAAATCTGAAAATCTTTGCTATATAATGATGGTACATTGAAAAATCCGGTGATTTTGCATATGCTTTTTTGGCTAATATTAAAGCTGCTACAATCTGGCCTGCAACAGTTGCAATTGCTGCTCCTGCTATACCCATCTTAGGTAAGCCAAACAGGCCAAATATCAAAAGTGAATCTAAAACTATGTTGGTTAGCGCTCCTACAATTTGGGCTATCATTGGAGTTTTCATATCTCCTCTAGCCTGTAAAATTTTCGTCCATATACTTTCTAAAAACAATCCAATACTAAACACGCAAACGATACGACCGTAAACAATTACATTTTGTATAATTGTTGCATCATCTGTGGACATACGTGCATAAAATGGCATAATAAAAAAACAACATACAGCAAAAATTAGCCATAAAAAAATACCCAGTGGTGTACCTACTCCTGCGTAATTATTTGCTTCTTTTTTATCTCCAAGCCCTAATTTTGAGGCTATTATAGTATTTATACCTACTCCATTTCCAACTGCTATTGCAATCATTAGAAGCTGTACTGGATAGATAATGGATAATGCTGTTAAACCTGCTTCCGAATATCTACCTACAAACAAGCTATCTATTATATTGTACATAGCTTGTATTAGTTGTGCCAACATAACTGGCGGTGCTAATTTAAATAAAATTTTACTTACCTTTTCTTTTCCAAAATAATTTGTCGTCTCCAAAACTTAACCTCTATTCTCTATAAAACTATAAAAACTTAAAACAAGTAACATTATATTGTAAAAGCTCTATTAAAACAATTAAATCTTTTCATATTTTGCAACTAAAATAGCGCACCTAATTTTGCTTAGATACGCTATATATTGATTTTAATATTTATTTGTTTTTTATCACTGCCTGTGCAGCTGCAATTCTTGCTATTGGTACTCTATATGGTGAACATGAAACGTAGTTCAATCCAAGTTCATGGCAGTATTCTACTGACTTTGGATCCCCACCGTGTTCTCCACAAATACCTAATTTAATATTAGGTCTAGTCTTTTTACCAAGTTCAATAGCCATTTCCATAAGTTTACCTATGCCTTCTTGATCGATAGTTTGGAATGGATCATTTTCTAAAATACCTTTGTTTACGTATTCTTTTATGATTTTACCTGTATCATCACGGCTAAATCCATAAGTCATCTGAGTCAAATCATTTGTACCAAATGAGAAGAACTCAGCATCTTCTGCTATTTGATCTGCCACAAGTGTAGCTCTTGGAACTTCTATCATAGTACCAACTTGGTATTCCAATGTTTCTTCTTTTTCTTCCAGTATCCTATCTATTGTCTCAACTATTGTTTCCTTAACATCAGCGATTTCATTTTTAATACCAACAAGAGGTATCATGATTTCTGGTACAATATTTAATCCAGTCTCTTTTTTTACTTCAAGTGCAGCAGTTACAATAGCTTCTGTCTGCATCTCAGCTATTTCAGGATAGGTTACTGCTAATCTACAACCTCTATGACCTAACATAGGATTGAATTCGTGAAGTTCAATTACTTTATTTTTTAGTTTATCAAATGGAACATCGATTTGTTTTGATAGCTCTTCTATCTCAGCATCATTTGAAGGTAAAAATTCGTGTAATGGTGGATCTAACAATCTGATAGTTACAGGTCTTTCGCCCATTACTTCAAATATACCTTTAAAATCTTCTTTTTGATATGGAAGCAATCTATCTAAAGCTGCTCTTCTTTCTGCTTCATCTGAAGCTAAAATCATCCTTCTTACGTCTGGTATACGTGTTTCATCGAAGAACATATGCTCTGTTCTGCAAAGGCCTATACCTTCGGCACCAAATGATACTGCTTGTGCTGCATCTCTTGGATTATCAGCATTAGTACGAACTTTAAGTTCTCTAATATCATCTGCCCAGTTCATAAGCTTTTCAAAATTGCCGCTAAGCTCTGGTGCAACTGTTTTAATTTCTCCTGCATATACATTTCCTGTGCTACCATCTAGAGAAATATAGTCCCCTTCGTTGTAAATTTTTCCATTGACTAACAATGTCTTTGCATTTTCGTCAACTATTGCTTCGTTACAACCTGCAACACAACATTTACCCATTCCTCTTGCAACTACTGCAGCGTGAGAAGTCATACCGCCACGAGAAGTCAATATGCCTTCCGCAGCAACCATTCCTGCAAGATCCTCAGGTGAAGTTTCTTGTCTTACCAAAATAACCTTACTTAAAAATGATGCTTCTTCTGCTTCTGATGCTGAAAAATAAATTTTACCTGTTGCAGCTCCTGGTGAAGCCGGTAAACCTTTAGTTAAAACTTCGGCTTTTTCTAGCGCCTCTTCATCAAATCTAGGGTGTAGCAATTGATCAATTTGCTCAGGTGCAAGTCGCATAATCGCTGTTTCCTTGTCGATTAGCCCTTCTTCTTCCATATCTACTGCAATATTTACTGCTGCTTGTGCAGTTCTCTTACCTACACGAGTTTGAAGCATGTAAAGTTTATTATTTTCAACTGTAAACTCCATATCTTGCAAATCTTTGTAATGCTTTTCTAGTAATTCTGCAATTCTCTTAAAGCTGTTATATACATCTGGAAAAGCTTCTTCCATTTCAGAAATAGGTTGAGGAGTTCTAATACCTGCAACTACATCTTCTCCTTGAGCATTTACCAAAAACTCGCCGTAAAGCTTATTTTCGCCTGTAGCTGGATTTCTTGTAAATGCAACACCAGTACCAGAATTGTTACCAGTGTTACCAAATACCATATACTGTACATTTACAGCAGTACCTAGATTATCTGGTATGTTATTTAATTTTCTGTAAAGCACTGCTCTCTCGTTATTCCATGAACGAAATACAGCCTTAACTGTTTCTATAAGCTGCTTTTTAGGAGCCTGAGGAAATTCATCCCCAGTTTCCTTTTTATAAAGCTCTTTATATCCAATTATAATTTCTTTTAAATCTTCAGCTGTTAAATCAATATCCAGCTTACAATTTTTTTCTTCTTTCTTACCATCGAAAATCTCATCAAACTTAGATTTGCTAACACCCATTACTACGTCTGCAAACATCTGTATTAGACGTCTGTAGCTGTCATAAGCAAATCTCTCGTTGTTTGTAAGTTCAATAAGACCTTTTACAGTATCATCATTTAATCCTAGGTTAAGAACTGTATCCATCATGCCAGGCATGGAAAATACAGATCCGCTTCTTACAGAAACTAGCAATGGATTATTGGGATCACCAAAAGATTTATCTACAACTTGTTCTAGCTCTCCCATCTTTGTAAATATTTCATCTACAATAGACTCTTCAATTTTTTCTCCATCTTCATAATATTTGTTACACGCTTCTGTTGTAACTGTGAACCCAAATGGTACAGGCAAACCTATCTTAGTCATTTCTGCTAAATTTGCACCTTTACCACCTAGAAGTTCCTTCATTTCCTTTGAACCCTCATTAAATGAGTATACATATTTATTCATATTTTATCTCCTAAAAGGCAATTTTTTCTTCAATATAGTTTTTAACTTCTGAAACTGGGATTCTAATCTGTTCCATAGTGTCTCTATCTCTAATTGTTACACAACCATCGTTTTCAGTTTCGAAGTCAACACAAATACAGAATGGAGTTCCGATTTCGTCTTCTCTTCTGTATCTCTTACCAATTGAACCTGCTGCATCATAGTCAACCATAAAGTATTTAGATAATTCTTCATGGATTGGTTCTGCAACTGGAGCAAGTTTTTTAGCTAGAGGCAATACAGCTGCCTTAAATGGAGCTAATGCAGGGTGGAATTTCATAACAACTCTGTTATCTTCTTTTCCATCATCCTTTTTAATAACTTCTTCAGTATATGCATCACATAAAAATGCAAGAGTTACTCTGCCTGCACCTAGTGATGGTTCAATACAGTAAGGAATGAATTTTTCGCCTGTTTCACTGTCTACATAGTTCATATCCTGTTTTGAATGTTCAGCATGCTGTCTTAAGTCAAAGTCTGTTCTGTCAGCAATACCCCATAATTCACCCCAACCAAATGGGAATAAGTATTCAATATCTGTTGTAGCATTTGAATAATGTGAAAGTTCTTCCTTATCGTGGTCTCTAAATCTAATATTTTCTTCTTTCATATTTAGATTTCTTAGGAAGTTTCCACAGTAATCTTTCCAATATTCATGCCATTTTAAATCTTCTCCTGGTTTGCAGAAAAATTCTACTTCCATCTGTTCGAATTCTCTTGTTCTAAAGATAAAGTTACCTGGAGTGATTTCATTTCTAAATGCTTTACCAATCTGAGCAATACCAAATGGTAGTTTTTTTCTAGAAGTTCTCTGTACGTTTTTAAAGTTTACAAAGATACCCTGAGCTGTTTCTGGTCTTAGGTAAATAGCTGATTTAGAATCCTCAGTAACACCCTGATAAGTCTGGAACATTAAGTTAAACTGTCTAATACCTGTAAAGTCATGTTCTCCACATTCTGGACATCTTAAATCATTGTCTTCTACATATGCTTCTAGCTTTTCGTTTGACCATCCATCTACGATTACATCTGGCTGACCTTTTGCTTCAAGATCTGCTTCGATTAACTTATCTGCTCTAAATCTAGCCTTACACTTTTTACAGTCGATTAAAGGATCTGAAAATCCGCCTACGTGACCTGATGCAACCCAAGTCTGTGGATTCATAAGGATTGCTGCATCAAGACCTACATTGTATTTTGATTCTTGTACGAATTTTTTCCACCATGCTTTTTTTACATTGTTTAATAATTCAACACCCAAAGGGCCGTAATCCCAAGTATTTGCCAATCCACCGTAAATTTCTGAACCCGGATATACAAATCCTCTGCTCTTTGCAAGTGCTACTAACTTATCCATTGTTACCTGTGCCATTATTTCTCTTCGCCTTCACTTTCTTCAAACTCTTCCTCAAACTCATCAACTAAATCTTCTGCAAAATCTTCTATTTCATCTTTTGCTTTAGAAAATTTATTTTTAAGAACTTCTGTTGCTTTTTCCTTTTTTTCTCTTACTTTTTCGTAAGTGTCACTGTTTTTTACTTTGTCGTAAACTTCAGTTCCTTTTTCAGTTGCTTTTTCAACAGCATCATTTGTTCTATCGCTTACATCGATAATAGTGCCATCAACTTTTACAACTTCTATTACACATTTAAATCCAAAAGCAGCAACTACAGCAGCTAGTGTTCCCCAAGGAGCCACAACTACTCCTAAAATACCTGCATTTACTGGTACATTTAGGATTACATCGCCTTCAGAGTTCTTAACTATAATTCTTGAAACATTGCCTTTTTTAACAAGTTCCTTAATTGATGCAATTACTGCATTGCCCTGTTCTCCAAAAGATTTTTTAGACTGACTATCTATATCTTCTTCTATAGCAATTATCGCATCTACTACACTTCCGCCTGCAGCTTCTAGTGCATCTTTAGCTTCTTTGTAGCTAACGCCTGTTCTGTCTTTTACTAGTTCAATTTTTTCTAATGTGATTTCCATAATTTTTTCCTCCTATTCGTCGGATAAAAATCCCTGACTTTTAATCTCGCCCATATCTAAATGGTATCTGCTGTAATCATTTATCATTTTCCTTAAGATTTTTAGAGATTTCCCATCTAGAGCAAGATTTTGTATATTGCTTAAAGGATTTCTTATAAAATACTTTAATATATCTATTATACCTAAACCTATCTCATAAATCAACGAATCATTGTGATGAGAGATGATTTTTGTACCACAATTTTTACAAGTCACTCCACCATTTTTAACATCGAAAAAAATCAGTTCTTTTTCGCTGCCACAAGAAACACATCTATCCAAGTCTGGCATATAACCCATTTCTTTAATCGCCTTAAGTTCATATGCTATAACTAGTGTTCCGTATTTTTTCTTGCGGTTTTCCATTTCTTTCAAAAAATCGCATAATAAATTAAATAGGGAGGGCTGTGGTATATTTTCTGGTAAAACTTTTTCAGTAAACTCTAAGACATAAGAAGCATTCATATACTTATCTATATCTTCGCCTATTCTATAGAAACTCTTTATAGTTTCGGCTCCGGTAATATTAAAATAATCACCTTTTTTATACATATTGTATCTACCTAAGGTAAAAGGTTTCATCGCCAGTGAAGATTTGTTTTTACCTTTTTGTGAAATACTTGTTCCAGCGCTAATTTTACCGTATTTTTTACTGAAAATTAAAACCATATTTCTATTGTTAACAGTTTTAGTATGCTTTAAAACAATACCTTCGGAATCAACATACATAATTATTTATCCTTGTATCCAAAATTTGATAAAGCAAAGTCGCTATCTCTCCAGTTTTCTTTGATTTTAACCCACAACTGTAAAAATACTTTTGTTCCAAGCAAAGCTTCCATTTCTTCTCTAGCACTTTTGCCTATACCCTTAAGTTTTCTACCACCTTTTCCAATAATAATACCTTTGTGAGATTTTTTCTCACAGTAGATAACAGCCCCTATGCGAGTAATATTTGGCTCTTCCTCAAAAGATTCTATTTCTATAGCCACTCCATGTGGTACTTCATCATTTAAATACAATAAAACTTTTTCTCTTAAAATTTCGCTAACAATAAATCTCTCCGGATGATCAGTTACCATATCTGCTGGGAAATACTGTGGTCCCTCAGGCATAATTTCCTCAAGCTTAGTTAAAATTTCATCTACATTTTTATTTTCTCTAGCTGAGATGCCAAAGATGCCATCGAAAATACCTAGCTCATCGTACTCATCGAAAATTTCTTTGTACTTAATCGGTCCAAGCTTATCGATTTTATTAATTACTAGATATTTCTTTGTCTTAACTTCTTTTAACATTTCAACGATATACTTATCTCCAGGACCTGCATTGATACTATCATCAACTAAAAATAAAATAGCATCTACTTCATTAAAAGTATTTGTTGCACTTTCTGTCATAAATGTTCCTAGTTTAGTTCTAGGTTTATGTATCCCTGGTGTATCAATAAATACAAGCTGCATATCATCAGTTGTATATATACCTCTAATTGTATTTCTAGTAGTCTGTGGCTTATCTGTTGCAATCGCAATTTTTTCCCCTAATATTGCATTTAACAGTGTTGATTTACCAACATTAGGTCTGCCTATTATACTTATAAATCCGCTCTTCATCAAAATCCCTTTCTTAAATTATAAAATCTATAGTTTGAATCCATTTTTTAAAAGTTCACTTAATTTAACTACTTCCAAATGATTTTCATTACTACCTGTTATAACATCCATATCTTCATTAAATTCAAAAAGCACCTGCCTACAAATGCCACACGGCCATGCTTCTCCTCCTGAAGATGCAATAGCAATAGCTTTAAACTCCAAATCTCCCGCTGTCACAGCCTTGCAAACAGCCGATCTCTCAGCGCATATGGTCGCCCCAAAAGAAGAGTTCTCAATGTTTACTCCTGTGTAAACTTCTCCTTTTTCAGTGAGAATGGCAGCTCCCACCTTAAAGTTGCTATATGGTGCATAAGCGTTTTCTTTTGTCAAACTTGCTGTTTTATAAAGCTCTTTGTACTTGTTTTCCATATTTTTAATCCCTTAAAATATCAAGTTTATTCATTATCTCCTCTTCAGCTTGTCTCATTTCCTTTTTTTCATCTTCTTCCATATGATCGTATCCAAGCAAATGGAACATACTGTGAACAAAAAGATAGATTAATTCTCTTTCGTAACTGTGACCAAACTCTTTGGCTTGCCTATGCGCCTGTTCTTCGCAAATAACTACATCACCAAGAGCAGTCATTCCTGCATCTGGAATTTCATCTGGATATTCAAACTGTGGAAATGACAAAACATCTGTCACACTGTCAATATCTCTAAACTGACTGTTTATACTTTTGATTTCTTCATCATCGACAAATGTAATGCTTATCTCCAAATCATCGTTTGTAACATTTTCTCTCTCTAAGCAAAGCTTAGCCGCCAACTTCATAGTTTCTATAAACTTTTCTTCTGGTAACTTTTCGCCATCAATAATAAATCTCATAATCTTTACCTATTCCTTATCTTTGTGAGACTTGTAGTAATTGTCATATGCACCGATAATCTTTTTAACAAGTTCATGTCTTACAACATCTACATCTTTTAAGTAACAAAAATCTATACCGTTAACATTTTTCAATACTTTTGAAGCTTCTATTAGTCCTGATTTTTTACCTCGTGGCAAGTCAATTTGCGTAACATCTCCTGTAATTACCATCTTTGAACCAAATCCCATACGAGTTAAAAACATTTTCATTTGCTCTCTAGTAGTATTTTGGGCTTCATCGAGAATTATATAAGAGTTATCTAGTGTTCGTCCACGCATATATGCTAATGGCACAACTTCTATTACTTCTTTTTCTTTTAATCTAAGAGCTGTATCTCTGCCTAATACATCGTACAAAGCATCGTACAATGGTCTTAAATATGGATCTACTTTATCCTGCATATCTCCTGGCAAAAATCCTAAACTTTCACCGGCTTCAACTGCTGGTCTAGTAAGTATAATCTTTTGTACCTGTTTTTGTTTGTAAGCTGCTACAGCCATGGCCACCGCTATATAAGTTTTACCTGTACCTGCTGGACCTATGCCAAATACAATATCCTTGCTTCTCATCGATTTAACATAGGCCTTTTGACCAAGAGTTTTAGGCTTCAAGGGTTTGCCCATATGAGTGTAACAAATAACTTCTTTACTCATATTGCCATCTGTATATGACATGCCGTTTTCTACTAAACTAATTACATAGTGAACTTTTTGAGCATCGATTTGCTCTCCTGATTCCAGGATATTCATAAGTTCACCCATAATCTTTTCAGCTATTTTAGCGTCATCGCCTTTTAAAACAAGTTCGTTATCTCGCTGAATTATATCTACTTTAAAGTATTCTTTTAAAATTTTTAAATTTTTATCAAGGTTTCCAAATAGCTCTCGTCTATCTATGTTTTCACCTATTACTAATTTAATAATGTTATCCAAATATTTATTCTCCATTTTCTTAATAATTATACTTATCTATATACTATTATATTTTGCAAATTTTTTCAACACAACCATATTACTTGTAATATTAAATCATATCTATTACTTCTGCGATTATTTCAAAACAAACGTCAGATGCTTTATCTGCTTGGTTGTAAAACTCCTCTGTTCCATCGCTAATGCTGTCGGATATGGATTTTATCATAAGACATGGTATTTTATTTCGTCTGCAAGTTAGCAAAATACCAGCAGCCTCCATTTCACAAATTTGACAATTAAAATCTTTGCCATATTCAATTCGTTTTTCCTTTTTAGTTATAAATTTATTGCCTGAAGCACAATTTACAATTTTCAATGTAGGAAACTTTTGACAGACCATATCGAAAAGCTTTTCATCGGTATTAAAATAAATATCTTTTTTATTTAAATACTGTCCTACTTTAAAATTTCCAGCATCTGAAATATCATACTCGTAATGAACTACATTTTTCACTATACAATTATCATATGTTTTGATTTGACTAGTTAGCCCTCCTGCGATGCCAAAATTTATTATAGCTTCCACTTCGTATTTGCTTATTAAGTATTGAGTTGCAGCTGATGATGCTATTTCCCCTGCACCACTTTTACAAACTATTAGACTTTTTCCATTGTAAATGTACTCAAATATATCAAATCCAAATTCTCTTCTCTCGTTTTCTGTAGTTCCAAAAATTTTAAAAAAAGATTCAATTTCCTCTGCTATTATCAATCCAATTTTCTTCATGTTTTTTCCTTTTTTTCATATAGATATAGTATCCACAACCTGTTATATCTGCCAAAATCCAGCCTATAGGCACTGATACCCATATACCCATTACACCTATGGACTGGAAGCTAGATAGTACATAAGCTAAAACAACTCTTGTTCCTAACGAAATAATAGTCAATACTAGAGACATCTGTGGTACTAAAATCGCCCTGTAAAAGCCGTAAAGCATAAACAATATGCCTATACCTATGTAAAATGCCCCTTCAATGCGTAAATATGAAACTCCTGTTGCAATTATTTCTTGCTCACTTTTATCCACAAATATGGACATCAACTCTTTTGCAAAAATGCAGACTATTGCACTTATAGTTAAGCTGAAAATCGCCACCATTTTAAATGATGATTTAATCCCCGCTTTAATCCTTTTTGATTCGTTTGCTCCATAATTTTGACCTATAAAAGTGGAAAATCCATTTCCAAAATCTTGAAGAGGTGAATAAGCTATTGTGTCTATTTTAACTGCTGCAGCAAACGCTGCCATAACTACTGTGCCAAAACTATTAACAAGTCCTTGGACTAATAAAATCCCAAAATTCATAACTGACTGTTGCACACATGTTAAAAGGGACATGCTTTTTATTTTTGCAAACACTTCCTTGCTGTACTTGATTTTCCTTAAGTTTAGCCTTAAACTTGGTTCTTTTACATATACAAAGCCAGCTACAAGAATGGCTGATATGTATTGTGCAAACACTGTTGCAAGTGCAGCACCTTTTACTCCTAAGCCTAGTTTTATAACAAAATACAAATCCATTCCTATATTTAAAATAGCCGAAAAAGCCAGTACTATTAAGGGAACAACCGAGTTGCCAACGCTACGCAAAAGATTAGCAAAATAGTTATAAAGGAACACACCTGTCATTCCACAAAAAATAATTTTCAAATAATCTACGGTCATTTCTTTAAGCTCTACGGGCACATTGAAAATCTCAACTATATAATTTAAAGAAGCAAAGGATACGATATTTATAACTATGGTAATCAAAAAAATAAACACAAAAGAAATCTGTATGCTCTCAGTTAACTTTTGAGGTTGATTGCCGCCTTTGTAAAGTGCAAAAACTCCGCCGCTTCCCATACACAGCCCTATAAATATAGATGTTAAAAATACCATCAATGTGTAGGATGCTCCAACAGCGCCTAAAGCCTGTGAACCTATAAATTTACCTACTACCCAAGTATCTGCTATATTGTAAAGCTGCTGAAATATATTGCCTAAAATTAGGGGCAATGTAAACATTATTAAGTTTTTCGTTATTGGGCCTTTAGTTAAATCGATTTGCATAATTATTTTCTCACCATATTTAGTCCTACGCCAATAGCAACGCCGATGCATATGCCTATTGCATAATTGTCTATAACCATGCCAATCATCAAACCTATTACAACACCTAGAGATAAATTGTTAAATCCGCTATATGGACTAGCTGTCTCTAAATTTTCAACTTCTTCACCTAAAGCTGCACATAAGTCTTTTATGTATACTGTCATTTGTGTTTCTACGTAATTTTTTACAAAAGGTTTTTGAACAACATTTTTTGCTTCCACATCATATACAAAAGTTATTTCTGTGCCTTTATCTACTTCTTCGTCCATGTCGCTAAAAATAATCAAATAACTGCCTTCGATGCTATCATTTTCTATTTTTATTTCTAGTCGATTGTATGGTTCAAATATCTTAACTTGGTATTCTGTAGCATATCCATCTAGACTATTTTCTATAAAACGACTGCCATCATCGAATACTTCTATATTAGTCAAGTTACTTCTCCACTGCTGATCTTTTATATCAGTCATAAGATTCCAAATAGTTTTTTTGTCTTTTTTAAATCTATAAGTTTTTTTAAAAATCGCCATATTTAACCTCTTTTTAATAATTTTTATACGTCTATTGTTTTTTAGTATACCATATTTTAGCAATTTTTGTATAATAAAAGAGCAAGTCAAATTGACTTGCTCTAAATATTCATTATCCAAGAAATTCCATTACTACTTTTTTTACTGCACCACCATCAGCTTGACCTTTGACTTTGGCCATAACTGGACCCATAAGTTTGCCCATGTTCTGTTTGCCTCCATCAATACCTAGCTCTTTGGCAGTTGATTCAACAACAGCTCTGATTTCATCTTCAGTTAACTGTGCTGGCAGATATACTTCAAGTATTTCAATTTCCTTTTTATAGGCTTCAATTAAGTCAGTTCTCCCACCTTTTTCAAAATCGGCAAGAGCGTCTTTTCTCATTTTTACTTGTTTAGCTATGATTGGCAATATATCTTCGTCTTTAAGTTCTGTTCGAGTGTCTACTTCGACTTGTTTAATTGCTGCTCTAGCTAAGTTAATTGTGTTCTTTTTGACTTCATCCTTGCTTTTCATAGCATCTTTGAAGTCTTCCATAAGTTTTTCTTTTAGTGCCAATTAATACACCTCTTCTCTGAATAAATGCTTAGAAATTAGTACTTTTTAGCCTTTTTTCTTGCAGCTTCAGACTTCTTCTTTCTCTTTACGCTTGGCTTTTCGTAATGTTCTCTTTTTCTTAGTTCGCTCATTACTCCATCTCTAGCGCAAGATCTCTTAAATCTTTTAAGTGCACTTTCCAAGCTTTCGTTTTCTTTTACTATAACCTGTGCCATTTCCTGTTTCACCTCCTGACTTATTTTTGAATTTTATTTCATTTTGAGCCTATAACATATGTATTATACTAAAAACTTTCAATAAATGCAAGCAATTTTTATCAACCTGGAGGCCATTTCATTGCTCTTTTTCCTAAGATATGAAAATGTAAGTGTTTTACAGTCTGTAATCCATCTTCTCCACAGTTAATTACTGTTCTATATCCGTTGTCGATACCAGCTAATTTTGCAACATCTTTTATCTTAGTCATCATATATCCTACTAATTCTTGATCTTCTGGCATAATATCATCTGTTGATGCAATATGCTTTTTAGGAATCATAAGTATATGCACTGGTGCCTGCGGATCTAAATCATGAAATACAAAAATTTTATCATCTTCATAAACTTTATTTGAAGGGATTTCCCCTGCAGCTATTTTACAAAAAATGCAATCACTCATTTTTTCACGCTCCTTTCGTATACTACTTTTATTTTAACACAACTTTTACTCCATCTGCAAAGATATCTTCTATATGTACAGTTAAAAGTTTGTTCTCATACTCTTTACTATCTTCTGGAGTACATTTTAAATAAGCTCTAATATAGTTATCAGTGTAACCTGTTACAGCACCATTATTTTCATCGTATTCTTCAAACAATACAATTCTCTCTTGACCTATATTATTTTTGTTAAAGTCTTCACTTATTTTATCAGCTAACTCCATCAACCTGTTGCTTCTCTCTTTTTTTATATGAGGAGCTATTTGATTAGTCATTTCAGCTGCCACAGTTCCACTTCTTTTAGAGTATTTAAAGGCATGAACTTTTGCAAAATTTGACTTTTCAACCATATCCAAAGTGTCTTGAAAATCTTCTTCTGTTTCCCCTGGAAAACCTACGATAATATCAGTTGTAATACCATAATTTTCATCGTAACTTCTAAGGGTTTCTACGATTTCCAAATACTCTTTACGATCGTATCTTCTGTTCATATTTTTTAATACGCTATCTGATCCCGCTTGCATTGATAAATGCAAATGATGACAAAGTTTCTTGTATTTAAAAAGTCCTTTTACATACTCTGCATTTATAACTGTTGGTTCAAGTGAGCTTAGTCTTACTCTAAAATCACCATCTATATTGTCAAGTCTTTGTAGTATTTCATCTAAATGGTCACAAAGAGCCGTATTTATACCAGTTAAAATGATTTCCTTAAATCCTTTTTCTATAAGAGAGTTACACTCTTTCATAACCTCTTCAACATCTCTTGATCTAACTGGACCTCTAGCATATGGAATTATACAATACGAACAAAATCTATTGCAGCCTTCTTGTATTTTAACATAAGCTCTAGTACGTGATTCCATTGAAGTTATAGAACCGTATTCCTCAAAGGTATTTAAATCCTTGTAGGCTAAAACGTGTTCTTCCACTTCTTCTTGATTTTCCCCTTTTACTTTGTCCTTAACAAAATCTAAAATATACTCTACTATATGAGCTTTTTCGTTAGTACCTACAACTAGATTTACCCCTTCTACTGCAGCTATTTCATCTTTATTAACCTGGGCATAGCAACCTGTTACAGCAACTACAGACTCTGGATTAATTTTTTTCATTCTTCTTATATACTGTCTAGATTTTCTGTCTGCTAAACTAGTTACAGTACAAGTGTTGATTAAATATACGTCTGCAAAATCAGTTTCACCAACTACTTCATGGCCCAATTTTATAAATTTTTCTTTTATGGCTTCCGTTTCGTATTGATTTACTTTGCAGCCAAGGGTATGAAATGCTATTTTCATTTGCTCTCCTGTTTTTCTTCCTTACTGTCATCTTCGTTAGTTTCAGACTTAGGTTTTATAGTCATAATTATACGTTCAATACGTCTATCTCTAACATTGACAACTTCAAATTCATAATTTTCATAAGTTACAACTATTTTTTCATCTGGATCGTCATCAGGAATCTCACCTAAAATATCAATAATCAATCCGCCTACTGTTTCACTGTCTTCTGACTCTAAGTTTGTATTTAACTCTTCATTTATATCATCTAGATTCATATATCCATCAATTAGATACTTGTTGTGAGCGATTTCTTCAATTTCATGTTCCTCCTCGTCGTATTCATCGTCAATATCGCCCATAACTTCTTCGATAATATCTTCCATAGTTACAATACCACTAAATCCACCGTATTCGTCTATCAAAATAGCGATATGCTGTTTAGTCTTTTGCAATTCAAAAAACAAAGAGTCTATATTTTTTGTCTCTGGTACAAAAAATGGATCACGCAATATGGATTTTATATCTACATCTTCAAAACCATCAGTCCTTGCTCTAATCAGATAATCCTTGATATTTAAAATACCGATAATATTATCACTATCATCGTCATACACAGGTATACGTGAGTATCTCATCTCCATCAACTCATCCATGTATTCGTCTTTTTCATCTTGAATATCAATAGCAAACACATCTGTTCTTGGAGTCATAATCTCATATGCTAATTTATCGTCGAAAGCAAAAATAGAGTTGATCATCTTTTTGCCCTCTTCTTTTAATGCACCTGTTTCCTGTCCCATTTCCAACATGGATATAACATTTTCTTCAGAAAAAGCTTCTTCGTACAAGCCTGTCTTTTGTCTAAATAATTTTAATATTACATTTGATAATGCACTAGTTACTACTGCAAAAGGCGCAATTACAGAAATCATAATATTTCCAAATCCAGCTAACGCCAAGGCTACACCTTCTGTATGTTGTCTTGCAACTTGTCTAGGCACAAATACAGTAAACACTAAAAATACTAAAGATGTAACAATAGCCAAAACTACAATCGCTACCGCATTTGGGAATGGCACGTTGTTTCTTTGCAAGAAGTCGCCAAAAGTATTGGCATGGTTATAAGTTATCATCTCTCCAACAACAAAACCTGAAAATACTACTAAAATAATTAGATTTGCCAATGTCTTATGAGATTTTTCCATTAGAACTACTAATTTTTTAGCTTTATTATCTCCTTCTTCTGCCATATTTTTAATTGCATGTCTGTTTACATCTCCTACAGCCCTCTGTACTGCAACCATAAGGCCGCATAATAACATAAGGACAATTGTTACACATACTTCAATACCAACTACCAAATTGGGACCGGGATTCATTTTATTTCTCCTTTCGCTTACGCAACATGAAGTTTTTAGAAACAGGATGTGCCATTTTAATTTTTAAAATCTGCTGTGGATGTGGAGCTGACTCTAAGTCATTACCGTCCTCATCTTTTAAATAATCTAATTTTTGTTCCCAAAAATCTGTATAAGGACCAAAGACTTCAATATCGTCTCCTAATACCATCTTGTTTCTCTGTTCAACAGTTGCTACCATTGTATCTTCGTCAAAATCTAAAACTTTACCTATGAAATCATAGTCTCTTGTATATGCGCTAGTTTCATAATTTTGAGCTTCATTATCTGCTTTGCCATAATAAAATCCTGTTGTAAAATCTCTATGACTTACTTTTTTTAGTTCAGTTAACCAAGCAGGATCGAACTGATAATTTTCAGGATCTTCATAGTATTTATCTATTGCTTTTCTGTAAACTCCAACTACTGTAGCTACATAAAAAGCACTCTTCATACGACCTTCAATTTTTGCAGATGAAATACCTGCTTTAACTAGGTCAGGAATATGTTCAATCATACATAAATCCTTTGAATTCATTATGTATGTTCCTCTTTCATCTTCTTCTATAGGATATTCCTCACCTGGTCTTTGTTCTTCAATAATTTTATACTTCCATCTGCAAGGATGAGCGCATTCACCTTTGTTAGCATCTCTTTGAATCATAAAGTTGCTAAGTAAACATCTACCAGAGTATGAAATACACATAGCACCTTGGATAAATGCTTCTGTATCAAGCTCAGCTGGAATTTTTTCTCTCATAGTAATCATCTCATCTAAAGATAATTCTCTTGCCATTACTACTCTTTTAACTCCCTGCTTTGCCCAAAATTCAGCAGTTTTATAGTTTGTCAAGTTAGCCTGAGTACTTAGATGAATTTCAGCATTTGGTATTATTTCCTTAACCATCATAATTGTACCTGGATCAGAAACAATAAATGCATCTATGCCAAAATCTTTGATTTCGTGTAAATATTTTTCCAATGCATCAATATCGTAATTGTGAGGGAAAATATTTAATGTTAAATGACACTTTTTGCCGTGATCGTGAACGTATTTAATACCTTCTAGCATTTCTTCTTTTGAAAAATTTCCTGCGCCAGCTCTTAAGCTAAATACTTCTCCTCCAAAATATACAGCATCGGCACCATAATCAATTGCCGTTTTTAATTTTTCTAAATCTCCCGCAGGAGCTAATAATTCAATTTTTTCCATATTCTATTCCTTTATATAACTTATTGTAACTCCATCGCCAACAGGTAAAATAGATGTCTGCACATCTTTCAATCCTGTTATATAATCTAAAAATTCACGCATGTTTTTAATATTAGTTCTGTGTTTATCGCGAATATCGTAGCTGTTATCTACAGTCATTCCTCGCATCAAAACATTGTCACAAAATATTATTGCGCCTGGTTTTACCTGATCTTTTAATTTGTGCCAAAACTCTAGGTAATGACTCTTTGCTCCATCTATAAATACAAAGTCAAACTTTTCCTGTTCTCCTTTTAAGCATTTTTCTCTAAGTAAATCCATGTTTTCTCTTGCATCACCCACAAGTATTTTTACTCTGTCTTCAACCTGAAAATCTTTTAGAGTCTCAACTGCTTTTTCTATCATCTCAGGAGCTCTTTCCATAGTTATAATTTTACTATCATCTACAGTTTTAGCCATAACAACACTACTATATCCAATAGCTGTACCCACTTCTAAAATATTTTTAGGTTTTAGTATATTTAATATTGAAATCATAAGTGTTTCTACATCCCTTTGAATTATAGGTATGTACTTATCTTCAGCATCAAGTCTCATACGCCATAATTTTTGGTCAATTGGTATGTAGCGTTGTTCTATATATTCTGTCACCTTTTCGTTGGTGATATTTCTCATACTATACTTATTTCTTTCTAACATAATTACTTTTTATCTGGATGTTCCTTTATATATTTTTTGTACGCTTTATCAAAGGCTTCCTTATCCTTTAAAAATTCCTCGTAAGTTTCTGAAAATACATTTGTGCCATCAAGTTTTTCAGTTGCAACAAAGTACAGATAATCTGTTTCTGCTGGATACAATGCTGCCTCTATAGATGCTTTGCCAGGTGAACAAATTGGTCCTGGTGGCAATCCTTTATTTGTATAAGGGTTGTAGTCTGATTCGACTTGTGTATCTGACAAACTAGCTTTAATTTTTTCTTCCCCTGTAATATATGCTAAAATACTGTCCATTTGTAGAGGCATACCTACTTCTAATCTATTGTAGATAACACTTGCTACATTTTTCTTATCATCATCTGTTTTAGCTTCTCTTTCGATAATTGAAGCTACAGTCATAACTTCTAAAACTGACATATCCATTTTTTCAGCTTGTTTGTAATACTCGTCAGTAAATACTTTATCAAACTGCTTTAACATTGTATCGATAACTTCATGGGCATCTGCATCAAGATCCACCTGATAAGTTTCAGGATACAAAAATCCTTCTAATCTATTATCTCCTTTTGGCACATCTTTTAGAAAATCATAATCAAATTTTCCATTTGCTGCTTCCTCTAAAAACGCTTTTTTTGTTACAACATTTCCTTTAGCTAAAAGTTTTGCATCTTTTTCTAGTGTATTTCCATCAGGAATGGTAAATACTTTTCCCACAGTTTCTCCATCTTTTATCATGTCCATTTGTTTTTTCAAAGACATAGATTGACTAACTGCGTACTGGCCTGCCTTATATTTACCATCATAGCCGCCTAATTTTGATTTAATCTTAAAAAACAAAGTACTTTTAATTGTATCCTGCTTCTTAAGTGCGTTTGCAATTTGCCCTGTAGAACTTCCCTGCTCCACCTTAACAATTTTTATTTTTTCGTTGGATTTATCGACAGGACTAGATAAAACTACATTGCCAATAACTCCTACAGCTATTAAAACAACAATCACAACAGCAACTACAACAGCCGTTTTTTTCTTACTACTCATAAAAACTCCTATAATTTCTAAAAGGGACGCAAAAATATTGCGTCCCATTTTGGTCAGTATCCTCTTATTTAGATCTTCCTAAATATTCACCTGTTCTTGTATCGATCTGGATTACTTCTCCTTCTTCGATAAAAATAGGAACCTGCACAACAGCACCTGTTTCAACTGTAGCAGCTTTTGTTACATTTGTAGCTGTATCGCCTTTTACACCTGGTTCTGTTTCAATAACCTTAAGGTCAACAAAGTTTGGTGCTTCAACTAAGAATGGTGCTCCTTCATAGAATTTAAGAGTTGCTTCATCGTTTTCTCTTAAGAACTTCATAGCTTCTTCGCACTGAGCTGCTGAAACTGGAATCTGTTCATAAGTTTCGTTATCCATAAAGTAATAAAGTTCACCATCGTTATATAGATACTGCATGTGTTTAGTTTCTATATGAGCTTTTGGGAATTTATCATTTGGATTGAAAGCTTCTTCTCTTGTAGCTCCAGTAAGAATATTTCTATATTTTGTTCTTACGAAAGCTGCACCTTTACCTGGTTTTACATGCTGAAAGTCTAAAACAACATGTGGTTCTCCATTTAACTGAAATGTAATACCTTTTCTGAAATCTCCTGCACTAATCATATATTCTCTCCGTTTCTAATTATTTACATTAAACTAACAACTATTATACCAAACGATTAATTACTAATCAAGAGTTATAACATCTCCTAAAATTTTGTAAACATCCTGAATCATAATTGAAAATCTCATCTGACACTGTAGATAGTCTGCAGCAACAGGATCTGCCATTACTATGCCAGATAATTTCTGAATGCTTTCCATTATGTCAGCTGAAACTTCTTCACCTAGCATCTGCTTAGTCTGCATTGCAATCTGCTTATCTAAAAAGTCTTTCATCATTTTATCAAGTTCAGGATTTTTCTTAACTTTATCAGCTGCAGCTTTGTACTGTTTGTATTCTTCTGATTCTTTAATCGCTTTGCTTAGGTTATGTGCTTCTTCATATACATTCATTTCTATTATACCTCCATAAATATTGGCAATATTACTGGTGTTCTCTTTGTTCTCTCATAGATGTATTTTCTCAAATCATCCTTTACGCCATTTTTCATAGCATTCCAGTCATTACCTCTTTTATTTCTCTTTGTAGTTTGATCAAGAGATTTTTTTGCAACTTGTGTCGCATCGTATATTAAATCCTCGTTTTCTCTTACGTATACAAAACCTCTTGAAATAATATCAGGGCCTGAAACCACTTCTCCGCTAACTCTATCAATAGCAGCAACTACTATTATCAAACCTGATTCGGATAACATGCGGCGGTCTCTTAAAACTATATTGCCTACATCTCCTACTCCAAGTCCATCTACCATTACAGCTCCTGCCGCTGTGATTTCTTTAGTCATCTTAGCATTTCTCTTATTAAGTTCTAAACAGTCACCATTTTCCATAATAAAAATGTTTTTTCTGTTCATACCAAGATCCATTGCAATCTCAGCTGCCGCTTCAAGATGTCTGTATTCACCGTGAACAGGCATAAAATACTTTGGCTTAATTAGCGAATGTATCAATTTTAATTCTTCTCTGCAAGCATGTCCTGAAACGTGTGTATCCGCAATGTCAGAATAAATTACTTGGGCGCCTTTTTCAATAAGTTTATTTACAACATTTGAAACCATCTTTTCATTGCCTGGAACTGGCGTTGAGCTTAAAATGATAACATCGTTTTTCTTTATCTGTATAGCCTTGTGCTCCGAATTTGCCATTCTTGCCAAAGCTGACATAGGCTCGCCCTGACTACCTGTTGTGATAATTACAAGTTCTTTATCCGGAATGTTTTTTGTCTTGTTTATATCCACCATAGTATTTGCAGGGATTTTTAAATATCCAAGTTCTGTTGCAAGGCCTACAACATTTTCCATGCTTCTTCCTGAAAAAGCAATCTTACGTTTAAACTTAACTGCATTATCTACGATTTTCTGGATACGATGCACATTTGATGAAAATGTAGATACTATGATACGTGTCATAGCGCCTCTAAAAATAGTTTCAAGAGTGTCTCCAACTTTTTGCTCAGATTCTGTAAATCCCGGTCTTGCTGCATTTGTACTATCTGAAAGCATTAGCAATACACCTTTTGAGCCTATTTCCGCTAACTTTGATAAATCGATAGGCTCTCCATCTACTGGTGTGTAGTCAATTTTAAAGTCGCCTGTGTGAAATACTCTACCTACTGGTGTATCTATCGCTAAGCAAATAGCATCTGCAATAGAGTGAGTAGTTCTTATTGTTTCAACTTTGAAAGCGCCTAAAGTGATTTTGTCACCTGCATTTATATTGTGCAAGTCTCCTTTTAAGCCGTGCTCTTCCAACTTGTTTTTTATTAGACCTATAGGTAGCTTAGTTCCATAAATCGGCACATTTAGCTGTTTTACAAGATATGGAATAGCCCCTATATGGTCTTCGTGTCCGTGAGTAATTATTACTCCTCTGATTTTCTTTGCATTTTTTAGCAAATATGAAAAATCAGGAATAACAACATCGATACCGAACATGTCATCATCAGGAAAAGATAACCCACAGTCGACAACGATTATATCATTGCCGTATTCGAACACTGTCATATTTTTACCAATTTCATTTAGCCCTCCTATAGGAATGACTTTTAGTTTTTTCTCTTGTTTTTGTTGTTTTGGCAAAAATGGTTTTCTCTGCTTTTTGACATTTTCACTGTTTTTATTTTTATTCTCTTTTTCCATTGTCCGTCCTTTCTATGAGAAGGACCGGAGTTTATTTTACTACAATGTTTATTAGTTTGTTAGGTACAGCGATAATTTTTACTACGTTCTTACCCTCTACCAAAGCTTTAACTGACTCTTCGTTCATACAAACTTTCTCCAGTTCTTCTCTTGATAGTCCGTTATCAACATCTAGTTTTTCTTTAACTTTACCGTTGATTTGAACTACGATTTCTATAGTATCTTTTACCATAGCTTTTTCATCTGCCTCTGGCCAAGACTGTAAATGAACTGATTCTTTTTCTCCAAGGCCTTCCCATAATTCTTCGCATAGGTGTGGAGTAAATGGAGCTAATAACAATACTAATTTATTTAGTGCATCTCTAAATAATCCCGGATTAAAGTCGTCTAACTCCTTATATTTGTACATTTCATTTACTAATTCCATAATAGATGAAATAGCTGTGTTAAAGTTAAATCTTTCGCCTATGTCTTCGCCAACTTTTTTGATAGTTGTATTTAAAACATAAGCTAGCTGCTTGTCAGCCTTTGTAACTGCATCTGTTTTAGCTTCTACACTTCCGTATTTTTCAATATTTTCGTATACAAGCTTATATACTCTGTTAATAAATCTATAAGAACCTTCAACTCCCTTATCAGACCAATCTAGTTCTTTTTCTGGTGGAGCTGCAAATAAGATAAATAGTCTTGCTGTATCTGCTCCGTACTGGTCGATAATTTCAGCAGGTGTAACAACATTGCCTATAGATTTACTCATCTTACGTCCATCTTTAATTACCATGCCCTGTGTTAACAAGTTTTTAAATGGTTCTGTATCTTCTACAAGACCTAGGTCATGTAATACCATCTGGAAAAATCTTGCATACATTAGGTGTAAAATTGCATGTTCAACACCACCGATGTACTGGTCAACATTCATCCAATACTTAGCCTTGTCTTTATCGAAAATTTCTTTATCATTTTTTGCATCACAATATCTTAAGAAGTACCAAGATGAATCAAGGAATGTATCCATAGTATCCATTTCTCTTCTTGCAGGTTTGCCACATTTTGGACATACTGCCTTAGCAAATTCTTTACTTGTTGTCAATGGTGATTCACCCTTACCTGTAAATTCAACATCTTTTGGTAACATTACAGGTAGGTTTTCTTCTTTTTCAGGAACCCATCCACAATCATCACAGTAAATCATAGGAATTGGTGTTCCCCAATATCTCTGTCTTGAAATTAACCAGTCACGCAATCTGTAATTAACAGTCTTTTTGCCGATGCCTGCCTTTTCAAGTTTTTCAATCATCTTATCGATTGCTTCCTTGTTGTTTAGACCATCAAATTCGCCTGAGTTAATCATTTTGCCTTCAGCAACAAAAGCTTCTTTTAGATTGTTAACATCTATTTCAGGATCTTTAGGTTCTACTACAGGTATGATTTCTAAACCAAACTTTTTAGCAAAGTCAAAGTCTCTCTGGTCATGAGCTGGTACAGCCATAATAGCTCCTGTACCATATCCCATAAGTACGTAATCTGAAATATATACAGGGATTTTTTTGTTATTTACAGGATTTATACAATATCTGCCTATAAATACACCTGTTTTTTCATTTGTTGTACTTGTTCTTTCGATTTCGCTCATATGCTGAACTTTGTCCAAGTATTCTTCAACTGGTTTTTCGTATTCTGTGCCAGCTACAAGTTCTTTTACATATGGATGTTCTGGAGCAAGTACCATATAAGTTGCACCATACAAAGTATCTACACGAGTAGTGAAAATATCTAATACTTTGTCGTAGTCTTCTATTTTAAACTTAACTTCAGCACCGATAGATTTACCAATCCAGTTTTTTTGCATAACTTTAACTTTGTTAGGCCATCCTGGTAAATCTTCTAGTCCATCTAGCAATCTTTCAGCATAATCTGTAATCTTAAAGTACCACTGTGATAAACTCTTTTTACCTACTTCAGTTTTACATCTTTCGCATTTGCCATCTACAACCTGCTCATTTGCAAGTACTGTTTGACAACTAGGGCACCAGTTTACTGGATTTTCCTTTTTATATGCAAGCCCTTTATTGTAAAATTGGATAAAAATCCACTGCATCCACTTGTAGTACTCAGGAGTACAAGTAGCAACCTGTCTATCCCAATCATATGACAATCCTAGTTCTTTTAACTGTTCTGTCATTTCTGCCATATTTTCATAAGTCCATTTTGCAGGCTCTACGCCATGTTTGATTGCAGCATTTTCCGCAGGTAATCCAAAAGCATCATAACCCATTGGATGAAGAACATTGAAACCTTTCATTGTCTTGTATCTAGCTAGTACATCACCTATTGAGTAGTTTCTTACATGTCCCATATGAAGTTTTCCTGATGGGTATGGAAACATTTCTAGCACATAATACTTTTCTTTGTTTTCATCTTCAACAACTTTGTAAATGTTGCTTTCTTCCCACTGTTTTTGCCATTTTTTCTCAATTTTACCAAATTCGTATCTTTCGTTCATCTATTACTCCTCCCAATTTAGAGTTTCACAATCAGCCCATACTTTTTCAATATTGTATTTTTCTCTCATTTCCAATGTTAATACATTTACAATAATATCGCCAAAATCTAAAAGTATCCAGCCTGATTCTTTTTTGCCTTCTATGCTTCTAACTAATAAGCCTTCTTTTGCAAAAGCATCTTCTACTTCATCAGCTAAGGCACCGATAAGTCTTTCGTTGCTACCTGAAACTAAAATCATATAGTCTGCGATTGAAGATTTTGTAGCAATATTAAAAATATCAATATCTTCACCTTTTTTGCCGTCTAATACTTTTGCTGCTAGCAAAGCAAATTCTCTACTATTCATCAATATTTTAATTTCCTTTCTATTCTTATTTATCAATTTGGTCTTCAAACCAAAGTTTTGCTTTTATTGTATCCTCGTCTATATCCTTTATACCTTTTTCCTGTAGATGTTTTATAGTACTTGTAAGAGATAAAAGACAACCTTTATCTAAATCTTCATAAGTCGCTTTTCTAAGCTCCTCAATACCATCGTAATCTCTACCCGGTTCAATAGCATCAGCTATAAATACAATTTTTTCTGTTTTACTCATGCCAGGTCTGCCTGTAGTATGATAAGACACAGCATCAACAATTTCTGGATCATCTATACCCCATTGCTCTTCCATTAACTTTGCAGCCACTTTGCCGTGAGCAATATTTCTATTGTTAAGATATTTTTCATCCAGTCCCATCTTATTTACAAGATGATTCATCTCATCGTTGTTATAGCCTTTTGCCATATCGTGAAACAGTGCGGCCAAAGTTGTTTTATCAACATCTCCGCCATACATCTCACTTAACTTTTTAGCCTCATCAACTACATTGTAAACATGTTTTAATCTGCTACCTGACAGTTTTTTTTTCAAAAATTCACCTAAGCTTTTGTCCTTATATATATAATCCATTTTCTATAATATACCTTTCTACAGATTTAGTAACCAAATCAGAAATACTTCTATTTTCGGCAAGCCTATTTCTTATATCTGTTGATGAGATATGAAATCTGCGATTGTCGATTTTATTTACATCTGTATTATACTTTTCCTTGGCATTTTTTATAGCCTCATCAAGTTCGTCTATTTTATAGCCTGGTCTAACGCCGACTATAAATTTGTACTCCCTTAACATATCTACACCATTTTTCCATTTTTCAATACTTAAAAATGAATCTGTGCCGGATATAAAATAGATTTCAGCCTCTGGCCCTTTTATTTTTTTCACTGCTTCCAAAGTTTTATAAGTATAAGAAATTGAATCCTGATCAACTTCCCAAGTAGAAACTCTAAGACCTTCACAATCTTTTACAGCTTCTTTTAACATATTTACCCTATGAAAAGCATCAGTTACATGTTTATCTTTTTTAAATGGTTGAACCCTTGCTGGCATAAGTATAACTTCATCTAACCCCATCTGCTCTTTTGCATCTATAGCTAGATTTATATGTCCTCTATGACAAGGATCAAAAGTTCCACCTAAAATTCCAATTTTACTCATAACTATCTGTTATTAACCTCTTTTTAGACCTAACTCAGCAAGCTGCTCATCAGTTACAGCACCTGGCGCCTCTGAAACCATACACTGAGCTGCCTGATTTTTAGGGAATGCCATTACTTCTCTAATGCTGTCTTCTCCAGTAAGTAACATAACAAGTCTGTCTAAACCGTATGCCAATCCACCATGTGGAGGTGCACCATACTTAAATGCTTCAACTAAAAATCCGAATTTTTCATCGATATCTTCTTCTGAAATACCTAGAATTTTAAACATTTTTTCCTGAAGCTGTCTATCGTGAATTCTTATTGAACCTCCACCTAATTCAACACCGTTTAGTACAATATCATAAGCATTTGCTTTAACTTTTTCAGGTTCGCTGTCTAACATAGGAATGTCTTCTTCTTTTGGTGAAGTGAATGGGTGATGCATAGGATGTAGCTCTCCAGACTCATCGTCTACTTCAAATAGTGGGAAATCAACTACCCATAGAAGTTCAAATTTGCTGTCGTCAAGCAATCCTAATTCACCTGCTATATGTCTTCTTAAAAATCCTAATGTATCAAATACAACCTTAGGTCTATCAGAACAAATTAAAATTAAATCTCCAGCTTTTGCTTCAAATACATCTGCAATTTCTCTTAACTGCTCAGGTGAGAAGAATTTATTTACTGAAGATGAAATTTCATCTTCTCCCACTTTCATCCAAACTAATCCTTTTGCACCATAGCTCTTAGAAGCTTCAATTAACTTGTCGATTTTTTTACGAGTATATTTATCAGCTGCACCATCGATGCAAATACCTCTAACATCTCCACCTGCAGCAAGAGCATCTGTAAATACCTTGAAATCACAATCAGCTACTACGTCGTTTAGCTTTTTAAGTTCAAATCCAAATCTTAAATCCGGTTTATCACTACCGTAGCGTTCCATAGCTTCGTCATACTGCATTCTCTTTAGTGGAAGTTTAATATCAACTCCCATCATTTCTTTAAAAACTCTTTTAATAAATCCTTCGTTTACTGCAATAACATCATCAGTATCTACAAATGACATTTCAAGGTCAATCTGTGTAAATTCTGGCTGTCTATCTGCTCTTAAGTCTTCGTCTCTAAAGCATTTAACAATCTGCATATATCTATCTGTTCCACCTACCATAAGAAGCTGTTTAAACATCTGTGGTGACTGTGGCAATGCATAAAATGAACCAGGATTTACTCTTGATGGTACTAAGTAGTCTCTTGCACCTTCTGGAGTAGGCTTAATTAGCATAGGTGTTTCAACTTCTGTAAATCCATTTTCATCAAAGTAGTCTCTAGCTAATTTTGTAATCTTATGTCTAAATGTAAGATTGTTTTGCATCTTCTGTTTTCTTAAGTCTAAATATCTATATTTTAATCTTAAGTTATCATCTACATTATCATCATCTTTAATGTAAATTGGTGGAGTATCGGCTTCGCTGTAAATTACTAAATCATTTACAAAAACTTCAATATCTCCTGTAGCAAGTTCTTTGTTTACTGATTGTCTTTCTTTGACTACACCTTTAACTCCAACAACATATTCGCTTCTTAGTTTATCTGCTTTTTGGAACAATTCCTGAGGTATTTTGTCATCAAATACAATCTGAACAATACCAGTCTTATCTCTTAAATCACAGAAAATAAGTCCACCTAGATTTCTTCTTTTGGCAATCCAGCCATTTAAAACTACTCTCTCTCCAATATGTGAGGCATCTAGTTTGCCACACATTTCAGTTCTTTTAAAAATATTTGACATTTATCCTTCTCCTCGTCTAATCTATCTAATTGCTTCGATTATCATGTCTAGTTCAAATGGAACTTCTTCCTGTGTTGAAGTTGCCATTGTTTTAATTGAAACTTTTTTCGCTTCAAGCTCATTGTCGCCAATTACTATAGTTTTTCTAGCATTTGTTCTATCTGCTAACTTAAATTGGCCTTTAAAGTTTCTTTCCATAGCATCTATTTCAATTTTAAAGCCTTTATTTCTAAGCTCTCTAGCTAATTTTATAGCAGCTTTTTTAGGTTCTGTTCCCATAAATGCAATTAGTGCATCTACTGGCTCTTCCTCTGGAATAACAACACCGCTAGCTTCCATAACAATTAGAAGACGCTCTTTACCCATTCCAAAACCTACTCCTGGGATTTCAGGGCCTCCTAGCTCTTCACCAAGGTGGTCATATCTACCTCCGCCGCAAACTGTGCCTTGTGCTCCTATTACATTTGTTACGAATTCAAAAGCTGTTTTTGTGTAATAATCAAGACCTCTAACGATATCAGAATTGATTGTGTATTCAATGCCTGCAGCTGTTAGGTTTTCCTGAAGTGCTTCAAAATCTGCCTTACAGTCATCGCATAGATAATCGATCATAGTAGGTGCATCCTTAACTATTTCCTTACATGTTTCGTTTTTACAGTCGATTATACGCATTGGGTTTCTTTCGTATCTATCTTTACATGTATTGCAAAGCTGATCATACTTAGGTTTTAAGTATTCTTTTAAAGCTTCTCTGTGTTTTTTTCTACAGTTAGGACATCCTACAGAATTAATTTCCAATGCGATGTCTTTTATGCCTAATTCCTTAAGGAAGTCGTATGCCAATACGATAACTTCAGTATCAGCCATCATGCTTTTTGAGCCAAATAATTCAATACCAAACTGGTGAAATTGTCTCATACGTCCAGCTTGTGGATTTTCGTATCTAAAACATGGAATATTGTAATAGAACTTACTTGGCTGTGGATTAGCATAAAGCTTATTTTCGATAAATGCTCTCATAACCGGTGAAGTTCCTTCTGGTCTAAGAGTTAAGCTACGTTTAGACTGTTCCCATGTATACATTTCTTTTTGAACGATATCTGTAGTATCACCTACACCTCTTACAAAAAGTTCAGTGTGTTCAAACATAGGAGTTCTAATTTCTTTAATATCATATCTGCTGCAAACTTCAGCAAATTTCTTTTCTATATACTGCCATTTATATGCGTCAGCAGGTAACATATCTTTTGTACCTTTAGGTGCTTTAGTTAACATCTATTTTAAACCTCCTTAAACAAATTTTTCTCTTTTCTCTCAAGCATCTCATCGATGCGTTCTATATATATTTGATAATTTGAAACATTGGCTACTCTTTCAAGTCTATTTTGCTCAGGATAATAAAGTTTAGAAATACCTCCAGCGCCTAATGCTACTATACTTTGGTGTTCATCCATAATACGTGCATTGTATATGCTTTCGGTTCCTTTTAAGCAAAAACCTGTATTTTCTCCAGCTCCAGCCATATGTTTTTGTCTGTACAAATAATATGGTATAAAATTTTCTTTTTCTAGTCGCTCATATCCATAATCCATCATCTCAGTTGCGATTTTACCAATATTGTAATGGTAACTTTCGTCTATACCTGCAAGTTTTGATGCTCTTTTTACAGCTAATGTATGAATGGTTATATTGGTTGGTTCAAGCTTTATCACTTCTTCAAGGGAGTACTTGAAATCCTCAAGATTTTCTCCTGGAAGACCTACGATTAAATCCGTATTTATATTTTTTATACCTACTTTGTGTGCTAGTTCAAAACCTTTTCTTACATCCTCAACGCTATGGGCTCTACCTATAAGCTCCAATGTCTTATCGTGCATAGTTTGGGGATTTATACTTATACGCTCCACTCCCGCTTCTTTTATAGCTAAAAGTTTTGCTTCTGTAATAGTATCCGGTCTACCTGCTTCAACTGTAAACTCTTTTAATTTATCAGTTTTAAAACATCTATTTACATGTTCTAATAAGTCTCTTAAAGCATTTTCATCTAGTGTAGTTGGTGTGCCGCCGCCGATATATATAGATTCTGCATATATATCCATTTCCTTCATCTTTGTTGCTACATAATCTATTTCCTTATGTAAAGCTTTCATATACTTGCTAATTTCATCTTCCGTAGTTTGATTTGAAGTAAATGAGCAATAAAGACATCTAGTTGGACAAAATGGTATTCCTATGTAAAGTCCTACGCTTTTGCCTTCGGCTTCACCAAAAGCATCCATTTGATACTTGTATATATTAGAAGTTAGGTGAGTTTTTTCTTCACTTACACAGTAATATTCTTGAAATAGTTTTTCAGTATCTTCTATTGCTTTTTCCTTGTTTGTATTAGATGCCACAGTTTCTCCAAAAAGTTTTACAGGTCTAATACCAGTTATTGTTCCCCATTTTGGATGATAATTTGTTTCACTAGCCAATATATTAAATAACTCTTTTTTTAATATATTTTTATCTCCATCAAAACTAAGCTCAAAATACTTGTCTCCTTGTATTTTTGCGCTTAGTTTATCATTTATATCTATTACATTTGAACAGTTTGGATCTTTTTCATCTAAGATTACCAAAAATTCATCTGGTTTTAAAAATACTTTTATTAGCTCTTCGTATTGATGAGCTTTTTCTACATTTTTCAAATAAAATTTATACAAAAGGATTATTCTCCTTTTCAAAGCCTATAGTTGTGCTACCCATATGTCCAGGGAAAACCTTTGTATCATCTGGCAATACAAATAGTTTTTCTTTTATGCTATTGACTAAAACTTCCATTGATCCACCGACAAAGTCGGTTCTACCAACTGAGCCGTGGAATAGTGTATCTCCACTAAATAGGACTCTGCCAATACGAATACACATTCCTCCTTCACTATGACCTGGAGTCATAATAAAATGTAGTACCATATTTCCAATTTCCATAGTATCGTTTTCGTCCACTAAAATATCCGGTGTAAATTCAACTTGTGCTCCAAGTAATTCTCTAGACATGTTGATATTATGGTCTTGTAGCATTGGAAGTTCAGCTTTTGCAGCTACAACTTTACAGCCGTATTTTTCTTTTATAGCATTTACACCACCGATGTGGTCACAGTGACCATGAGTTAAAATAATATACTCAAGATCTATGTTTTCTTCTGCTATTGAATCTTCGATTTTTTTGTTAAATCCACCTGGATCAACAATAAAACCTTTATTTGTATCATCCCAAACTAGGTAAGTATTTACCATAAGTGGGCCTGATGGAATATTTTTTACCTTCATGCAATTTTCTCCTAAAACTTATACTTTACTTCTGTATACATCGTATACGCCTTCGATACTCTTCATAGCAAGCATCAATTTACCAATTTGTCCAATATTTGAAATAACTACTGTCAATGACACTGTAGCATTGCCGTCTACATCTGTTTTTGCATTTACACCAGTAATATTTGTATCTGCATTTTCGCAAACTTTTGACAAATCAGAGAATAGGCCTTTTCTATCTTCAGCAACAATAGTAATATCAGCTTCGTATGATTCGTGTGGATCTTGTTCCCATTCAACTTCTATAAAACGCTGTTTTTCTGATTCGGGAAGTGAAACCATATTAGGACAGTCCTTTCTATGAACTGAAACTCCTCTTCCCTTAGTAATAAATCCTATAATTTCATCACCTGGTACTGGATTGCAGCATTTAGATACACGAACTAACAAACCATCCATACCTTTAACGATAATACCTTTATTGCCGCTGTGTTTCTTCTTTTTATTTGAAGACTCTTTGATCTTTACGTCTTCAACTTTATCTTTTTTATTTTCCTTTTCACGATCAGCATTGTAGTAAGCAAACAATTTAGAAGCAACGTTACTAACTACTGCTCCACCGTTTGATATCTGCATATAAAGTTCATCTGAATCCCTTAATCCTAAATCTTTTACAAGTTTAGAGATATATGAATTTTTTAGAACTTCTTTTGGTTCATAACCTTTTTTACGCACATATTTATCGATAAGAACTTTACCCTTATCAATGCCATCGCTTTTGTTTTCTTTTTTAAGCCACTGTCTAATTTTTGTTCTAGCTGTAGAAGTTTTTACTATCTTCAACCAGTCAATCGATGGGCCACTTGAGTTTGCAGACGTTACAATTTCAATAATATCTCCATTTTCAAGTTTGTGATCTATTGTAACCATCTTGCCGTTTATCTTAGCGCCAACACACTTTGCACCTACTTCGGAATGGACTTTAAATGCAAAGTCAAGAGGAGTTGAACCTGCTGGAAGTTCCATTACGTCTCCCTTTGGAGTAAATACAAATACCTGATTTTCAAATAAATCCATCTTTAGTGTTTCTAAAAATTCTTTTGGATTATCTAAATCTTTTTGCCACTCCAATGACTGTCTCAACCATGAAAGCTTAACTTCTTCTTGGTCTTGACTTACTCCTTCTTTATATTTCCAGTGTGCCGCAATACCGTATTCGGCAATACGATGCATTTCCTTTGTTCTAATTTGGATTTCAAAAGGTGCACCTGTATCACCTATTACTGTTGTATGAATTGACTGATACATATTAGGTTTTGGCATAGCAATATAGTCTTTAAATCTACCTGGAATAGGTGTCCACATAGAGTGCACAAGACCTAAAATTGCATAACAGTCCTGTACAGAATCAACAATAATTCTAACAGCCATTAAGTCGAAAATTTCATCCAACTGTTTATTTTGGAATTTCATTTTTCTAAAGATACTGTAAAAATGCTTAGTTCTACCGTAAATTTCATAATCGATATCCGAATCTTTTAAAGCATTATCCACTTCTGAGATAATTTTATTTAGAGACTCTTCTCTTTCTTCTTTTTTAGCATGTATCTTTTCTGTTAGATCTTTGTATTCCTCTGGCCATAGATATCTTAAACAAATATCTTCAAGTTCAAATTTCACATTGTAAATACCTAGTCTACTTGCAAGAGGTGCATAGATATCCAGTGTTTCACTGCATTTTTCCTTAATCTTATTAGCAGTCATATAATTTATAGTTCTAAGATTATGAAGTCTATCTGCTAATTTAATAATAAGAACTCTAATATCTTTAGACATGGCAAGAAACATCTTTCTAAGTGTTTCTGCCTGTCTTTCTTCTTTGTTTTCATATGCAAGTGAGCCAATTTTTGTTACACCATCAACTAATAGGGCAACTTCATCTCCAAACTCTTCAACTAATTGTTCTTTAGTATATTCTGTATCTTCTACAACATCATGAAGCAGACCTGCGACCAATGTATCTTCGTCCATACCTAGCTCAGCTAAAATTTTTACAACAGCTATCGGATGTATAAGGTAAGGTTCTCCTGATTTTCTCAGCTGACCTTCGTGCATCTTAGCTGCAACATCGTAGGCCTTTCCAATTAATTCAACATCATATTTTGGATTTATTTCTAATATACTATCTAAAAATTCTTGTCTGCTTTCCATAATATAAATTATACGCCCCTTTTACTTCTATTATTTTTCTTTACTATCTTTTTCTTCCTTTTTTACTCCGCCTACATACTTGTTTTTCTTTTTATGCTTTTTATTTGCTTCTAACTGTTTTTCGTATTTTGATTTATTGCTTCTCTTTGTAAATTCATAGTATAGAGGGCTGCAAATGAAAATTGAAGATAAACATCCAACTGCAACACCTATCATTAGAGGTAGTACAAACTCTCTTACAGCAGAAGAAGTCATAACAAACAATGGTATCATTACAACAAAAGTTGTAAGTGATGTCATAATTGATCTTGACAATGTCTGGTTAATAGAAACATCTATTATCTCTTCTTCTGATTTACGCATATATTTGTTGTTTCCTCTAATACGGTCAAATATAACGATTGTATCATTTATTGAGTATCCAACTACAGTTAATATACCAGCGATAAATGGGTTATTTATCTGTACACGGAATACCGCATAGAATACTATCATCATAAGTACGTCATGAAGCACACCAAGCAATGCTGCAGAACCAAATTTCCATTCTCTAAATCTAATTCTTATATATACTAGCATACCTAATGCAGCAAGTAGTACAGCTTTAACAGCATTACTCTGTAGCTCTTTACCTACTGTAGGTCCAAATAATTCTTGAGCTAAAATATCATCATCGTCAAATTTAAATTCTTTTTGTAAGTCTTCTATCAATGCTGTTCTTTCGTCGTTTTCAAGTGAATCAACAGTTCTAATCATAATCTGTTCATTTTCTTCTCCACCATATACGATTTCTGCATCTATATCTTTAGCATCCAATACTTTTTCTACTGATTCCATTTCAACTTTTTTACCCATATCGATCTGGATCATTGTACCTCCAGTAAAGTCGATACCGTAGTTGAAACCTCTAATTAGACCAAATGCTAAACCAATTACAAGTATTACTATTGAAACTGTGTAATATACTTTTCTGTGTTTAATAAAGTTAAACTGCTTTTTAATTGAAAATGAAGCTGTTCCATCTTCTCTAATAGCAAAGAATTTCTTTTGTGAAAATTTTCTTGAATTTGCAAATAAGCTTAGATATAACTGTGTAACTAATACAGCAGTAACCAAACTTGCTATAATACCGATTAGCAATGTCAATGCAAATCCTTTAACGGCACTTGTACCAATCTGATATAGGATAACTGCCGCAATCAATGTAGTTACCTGTGAGTCGATAACTGTACTCATAGCTCTCTTAAATCCAGTCTGTACAGCTACTCTTGCAGTTTTACCGCTTATGATTTCTTCCTTGATACGTGTAAATATAACTACGTTGGCGTCAACTGCCATACCTATAGATAAGATCATACCGGCTATACCTGGCAATGTAACAACGCTACCCATAGCAGCCATTACCAATAACATAATCAATATATACATAGCAAGTGCTATATCAGCTGCAACACCCATAATTCTGTAACCGACTAACATGATTACAAAAATAATACATACACCAATAATACCTGCAGCTACACTCTGCTGAAAAGCATCTATACCGATTTTAGCGCTCTGTACTGAAGATGATACTTCATGTAATGGAGCTGGAAGTGCACCACCACGAATTAAAGCCGCAAGTTCTGTCGCTTCTTCCTTAGTAAAGTCACCTGTGATTTCACATTTGCCTCCTGAAATAACTGACTGTACTGTAGGTGCTGAAATAACTTCGTTATCAAGTTCTATAACAATAGCTTTGTTTGAAACAGTATTTCCGCTTTCGTCCTTAACAGTTGCTGTTAAGTTACCTGTCATAGCTTTTTCTGTTGCTTCTTCAAATGCCTTAGCTCCGTCTTTTTTTAGCTCTAAACTTACAGCATAACCGCCTTTTTCAGCTTGTGATATTGTTGCTGTTTTTACAGAACTACCATCCAGTACAAATCCACCGTCAGATAGCACAAATTTCAACTGTGCAGTTTTACCTATTTGAGAAATGGCTTCCTGAGCATCTTTTGCACCTGGAAGCTCTACTCTTATACGCTTTGAACCTTCAACTCTTACATCCGCATTGCTTATACCCATCTGGTCAACTCTTCGAGTAATGATTTCTTTTGTTTGGTTCATAAGCTCTGTCAGCTCTTCGCCTTCTAAATCTGTTTTGGCTTCCATAACTACATATACTCCGCCTTTAATATCCAGACCTAGTGGAATTTTATCTTTGATAGGACTTATGCTTCCTACACCAAATACCATGGCATACCAGCCAAAAGCCATCAAAACTATTAATAATACAGCTAATATTTTCTTTGATTTTTCCTTCATAATCCTCACCTTTACTTAAATTTGTATTACATAATATTATATTATTTTTAGCCTATAAAATCAAGTGTTCTAGCCTTTTAGATAACCTTTTGCAATAACAAGTTAACATATATAAAGCAAAAAACGACCGGTAAAACCGGTCGCCTAAAGTCATTTTAAATTATTTAGCTTCTTCAGCTTTTTCTTCCTTTTCAACAGGTTCAGGAACTACATCAACAACTTCTTCTTTTGTTTCAACTTCTTCAGCTTTTTCTGCTTTTTTAAGTCTCTTTGGTCTTGAAGTTGTTTCTTCTACTTCTGCATCAACAACTTCGTTTTTGTTTGAAAGTTTTGTTCCCTTACTTGAAACAACCTGTGAAACTGCCCATTTCATCATTTCAAACTTAACTTTGTCTGCTCCAACCTGTATAACAATAGTATCGTCTTTAATCTTAATAACTTTACCACAGATACCACCGATAGTAACTATTGAATCACCAACTTTTAGTGCTGATCTCATAGCGTTGATTTCTTTTTCCTTTTTCTTCTGTGGTCTAATTAACATGAAGTACATTAGTAGGATTAAGATAACTAATGGTCCAATCTGTATAAATAATTTTTGTGTCTCAGCGCTCATTATAATTTCCTCCATATATATAAATAATATTTTTGCCTAAAAAAAATTGGTGCCGGCGATGGGGGTCGAACCCATACGGTGTTGCCACCACGGGATTTTGAGTCCCGCACGTCTGCCAATTCCATCACGCCGGCGTTAATAGCTTATAAAAGCAATACCGTTATTATAAGCTATTCTCCTGTAATAGTCAACTCTTCTTTTGAAATTTTTCTCAAATTTTTCCTTGCTAGTAAATCGTACATAATTGGTATGATAAACAATGTCATAATAGTCGCATATAAAAGTCCACCAATACATACAATTGCAACTGGTTGCATCATTTCTGCACCTTGACCTATACCAATTGCCAATGGTAGTAGTCCAAGAATGGTTGTTACTGCTGTCATAAGTACTGGTCTCATACGCACTGCTCCTGCTTCCACAATAGCTTTATGCCTATCCATACCATCCATTCTCATCTGATTAATATAATCGATAAGTACAATTGCATTGTTTACTATAATTCCCATTAGCACAATAATACCTATCATAGATACAACGCTAAGTTCAAATCCTGTTATTAACAGCGCCATAAGAGCTCCTGTAACTGCAAGTGGAATAGTGAACATAACTATAAATGGTGACAATAGTGACTGGAATTGGGCTACCATTATTAAATACACTAACAATGCACCTAGGGCAAACATCTGCATTAGCTGTTTCATAGCATCCATAATCTGTGCATCTTCACCTTTAAACTCAACTGTTACTCCTTTTGGTAAGTCGAGTTTTTCCACTGCTTTTTTAACTTTTTCTGTTTGTTTTGTAATATTGTATCCCTCTTCAACTTGAGCTGTTACAGTTTTACCTCTCTTTTGATCGATTCGAGAAATAACATTGAAAGCTTTTCCGTGACTAACTTGAGCTATTTCTTTCAATTTCACTGTTTTGTCAGCAGAGTTTCCACTTCCTTTTATCTTTAAATTTAGAAGCTGTTTTTCATTTAATTTCTTATCAGATTTATTTGATACAATAACATCTTTGCTGCCACCCTTATAATTAATAGATGTTGCAGTTTGTTCAGTAGATATTTTTTCAGTTAGCTGAGAATACACTTGGGCTACAGTCAGTCCGTATTTCATTGCTTTTTGCTTATCTATTGAAAGCTTGATTTCTTCAGAAGATCCTTCATCTACATCAGAAATTTCCGTTAGACCTTTCATATCTCCCATCTTGTTTTCTATAGCTTTTGCAGCAGTTCTAATATCATCTAGATCATCGGATTCTACATTTATGCTAATACCTGAACCACCCATCATAGACATCATATCAGCAGATCCACTAACTGTTGCTTCACATTTATTTTTTTCGCTTATCTCTTTGATTAAATCAGTTACTTTTTCTCCGTTTTCAATTTTATCTTCATCCATAAGAGCGTACAAAGATATGCTAGAAAAATCCGAATTACCTGCACCCATGCCCATTAGACTTGACATATTTGAAGATAAAGTTATCCCCACTGTATCTACACCATCTATTTTTTCAACTTTGCTGGCAATTTCATCTCCAATTTTTACTGTATCTTCTTTTGTACTATCTTCTGGCATTTCTACAGTTGCCGAAATCTGCGGAGTAGCCATGCTTGGCATATACTCAAAACCGCGAGAAACAGTCATTCCTATAGTAGCTACTAAAAGAAGCACTACTACTCCTAAAACTATCGCTTTGTGATGCAACGCTTTTTCAACTAACTTTCGATATGTGTTTATCACTTTGCTATCTGAATTCAAAACTGTATTTGTCTTAACTTTGCCTAAAGTGACGCTGCCTAAAGTCGGTACGATTGTAAGTGCTACTACCAAACTTGCTAGAAGAGAGTATGTTACTGTCAAAGCCATATCTTTGAAAATAATCTTTGTCATTCCATCGATAAATATTATTGGCACAAATACACTTATAGTTGTTAAAGTCGATGCTGTAATGGCCCCTGCAACTTGCACAGCTCCTGATAAAGCCGCTTTAACTTTGCCGTAGCCTACGGTGCGCAGTCTATATATATTTTCAATTACTACAATGGAGTTATCAACTAACATACCTACTCCCACTGCTAAACCTGCTAGGGATACTATATTTAAAGTTACTCCTGAAAAATACATAAGTACGATTGCAAAAGTTATACTTACAGGTATGCTTATTGCAGTTATCAATGTAGGTTTTATATCTCTTAAGAAAAATAGCAATATTAAAACTGCTAATATACCTCCAACCAGCAGATTGTTTAAAACAGTGTCTATGGCCATATGGATATAGTCGCCTTGGTTAGATAATGTATTAAAACTTAGGCCATCGTATTGTTTTTCCAAATCAGCAAACTTCGCCTGTACATTGTCAGCTACTTCAGTAGTAGAATAATCGGACTGTTTATTAAATACTAAAAGTATGCCGTCTTCTCCATTGATTTTGGAATAATTATCCTCTCCATTTGATAGATATGAAATACTCGCCACATCTGATAGCTTAACTGGTTTTACCCCATCTATGCCCATATCGAGAAGCACCATATTTTTAAGTTCTTTAACTGAGGAGACTTTGTCTCCAACTGTAACTAGTACGTCTTTGTTGTCTTCTGAAATGTAACCAGCTGGCATTTCAAAATCCTGAGCAGTTATCATATTTGATATGCCACTTAAATTTAAATATTTGCTTACATCTGCACTTTGTTTTGCTGATGCTTCTTGTTGTGCAACTTGCGCTAGTGATGATTGAAGCTGGGCATTTGCAGCACTTAAAAGGGCACTATTGCCTGTTAGCTCGGACATAGAATTGTTTAGCTGATTTTCTGACTTTTGCAACGCCTTGTTAAAAGCTTGTTCGGCCTCTATCACTCCTGATAAGCTATCTAATTTATTAACGTTTATACCCATTTGGTTTAGTTGTGATTTCATGGGCTTAAGATTTTTAATAATTTCATTTATGCTTTTATCTGCCTTGCTTATAGCTTCAACATTTTTAGCATAAGTTTCATTTTTCATACATAGTTTTTTTACTTCAGCTTCTGGTGTTCCCGCAGGCATTTTTTTGGCAACTTCCTTTTCAATTTCCTTGTTTGCCAGCTCTAAACCTTCCTTAGTTGCATTTAAAGTTTTTAGTGTTACAAGGACTTTTTTAACTTCACTGCTCTGCTCAACTAATTGATTTTGTGCGTCTTTAACTTTTGTTTTTCCCTCGTTAATTTTCGCTATACCACTGTTAGCATTTGAAATCTGTTTGTCAATTTGACTTTTTGCATCGCTAAATCCAGATGCTATACTATTTTCTATTTGTTTATTAACTTTATTTATTTTCTTTTCATCAAGTTTTATATGAATGGTATTTTCTACCATTCCAGCTGCTGTTACTGAAGCTACTCCTTCTGTGCCTTCAAGTTTTCGAAGTAATTCTTCTTCTAAAAGTGCAGAAGTTTCATTTATATCTTTATCTTCTTGTGAAACTGCAGCTACAGATATTGGTATCATAGATGGATTTATCTTCATTATTACTGGATTTTGTACTTTTTCACTCCATCCACTTGAAGCTAAATCAGCCTTATCCCTAATATCAACAGATACTGTATCTAAATCCGCCTCCTGTTCAAACTCTAAAAAGATCATAGATGCATTTTCCTGTGATGATGATGTAATCTCTTTTAGGTTTTCCATTGAAGCTAGTTGTTGTTCTAGCGGTTCTGTCACTGTTTGTTCTACTTCCTGTGATGATGCCCCTGGATAAGTTGTCATAACCATTACGTATGGCAAATCAAACTTTGGAAATAAATCAGGTGTCATTCTTGTAAAAGAAACAAACCCAAATACTATTACTATTATTACAGCTACAAGTACTGTAAATGGTTTTTTAATACTAAATTTTGTCAACATATTAATTAGCCTTCCTCAAAAAAAATCTATTTAAAATGTAACAATTTTTTTTATTTTTTGCAACGGTTTTTATTTAATTTATTGAAATCACCTTTATATTACAGTATAATGATTTTGTTTATTGAATCATATATTAAATATATGCGACTGTGGCGGAATCGGCAGACGCGCTGTCTTGAGGGGGCAGTAAGGGTTTCCTTGTATGGGTTCAAGTCCCATCAGTCGCACCATAGAAGTATATAAAAAAGACCTGCTCATTAACTTGTCTACTGTTAATGGTAGGTCTATTTTTTATATCATTTTATCTGTTATTCTGATGCTTCTGTCGATGGAGTTTCTACTTCAGTATCATCCTCAACACGCTTTTCGTATTCGCAATACCAGCTGTTAATACCGCTATATGGATTAACAAAGTTAGGAGTTAAATCTCCATTAAATACTGGTGATTTAACTATGCCATATGTCTTATATCCTATACAATAGTAAGGCAACTCTTCATTTAGGTATTCTTTTAATTTATTTACAGTTTCTAGATTTTCTTCATCAGTATTACCGCTAAACAAATCATCTAAATATCCATCTACCTTTTCATCCGTATATTTTGTATAGTTAAATTCTCCATCTGATTTTAGAAGATTTCTCATATCCATACTTTCATCTAAAATCATACCGCCTATATACAAGTCGAAATTACCTTTTTTCAAAGCATTTTGATATGCCTTAGTATCTAGTTGGCTAATTTCAATGTCGATACCTAAACTTTTAAGTGAATCTTTTAGCTCCTCTGCAACTCCAACTCTATTTTTATTATTTTTATTTACAATTAATTTAAACTTAAGAGCTTTACCATCTTCACTATCTAAAATCTTATCATCGTTTTCATCAGCGAATTTTTCATCTTTAAGCAATTTGCTAGCATCGTCAATACTGTATTCGTAAGGTTTATCTAGCTTAGTTAATCCAAGATACTCAGGATAATATAAGCTGTCGCTTTGTTTTAAACTGTTATAGTAATTTTCTTCAATTATCTTATCTACATCTAGTCCATAAGCAATGGCTTTTCTCAAGTTTTTATTTGTAAGAAGCTCATTGTTAAAGTTAAATCCAATATACTCTAACTGATTTGATACAAAGTTTTTAATTTTAATATCTTTTTTTGTTATCTTCGCTTCTCTGTTGGCTCTCTTATCAAAGAATACTGTTATATTACTTGTCTCAGCCATTTTTGTTTTATTACTGCTAGCCTTAACAACTCTTATACGCAAATCACTTACAGCTTTTTCTCCATAGTAATTTTCGTTTTTGCTTAATTTCATTTCCTTAGTTGCGTCATAAGATTTAAATTTGAACATGCCACTTCCTACAGGTTTAAAATCTTCTGTATCTGATTTTAAATCGTAAGTGCTGTCGAATTTATGCTCAGGCAAAATTGGAAATGACAAATAGCTTAAAGACATATCACTGCTGTCCTTAAAAGTCACTTTTAAGTTTGAACCGCTACCGCTTACGCTCTCGATTTTATCGATTTTTTCGTAGTATTCCCCATCTTTTCCAATAGCTTTAATAGCATCAAAAGTAAATGCTACATCATCAGCATCTACAGATTTGCCATCATGCCATTTGGCACTGTTAAGCTTAATAGTCAAAGTATCGCCACTAAAGCTATAACTTTTCGCCAAATCTCCTATTGGCTTCATATTTTCATCAAAAGTAAACAAGCTGCTGTAAATTAATTTACTTATATAAAACACATCTTCATCTGTAGACACTAGAGGATTTAAAGTCTTCGCTGGCTCCATAGATAAAACCACTTCGTTAACTTTATTTTTTTCTATAGTTACATTGTTGATTGCGTTTTCCACTTGCTTGTCATCGTTACAACCTTTGATACCAACTACAGCAAAAATAATAATTACAATTACTGCACCTATTTTGATCAAGTTGTCCCTATTCATACTTATTTTAGTACTAATCTTCATATTTCACCAAAAGCTCCTCTATTTTTTGATAAAGTTCTTCTATCCCAAAAGAATTATCCAAAACTTCATCTGCTAAAGCAATTTTTTCGTCGTCTAACATTTGACATGCCATACGAGCTTTAACATCTTCTTCTGTTGTATTATCTCTTGAAACTACTCTATTTATGCGTATTTCTTCATCAGCTGTTACAACCCAAGTCACATCGCACCATTTATCAAGGCCTTGTTCAAACAGAAGTGGTATATCTAAAAACATAAGCTTCTCGCCGTCGTCTTTAGCTTTTTTTATCTGTCTTATCATCTCGTCCTTGATTTCTCCATGAGTAATTTCATTTAACTTTTTCTCATTTTCCTTGTTGGTAAAAGCAATTGAAGCAAGATGTTTTCTTTTAAGATTTCCATTTTCATCTAGTATTTCTTTTCCAAATACATCTACTAACCTAGCTAAAGCTGGTTTTTGTGGCTCCAATATTTCATGAGCTATTTTATCTGCATCACTTACAGTAAAATTTTTTTCTTTTAGATAAGATGATACTGTACTTTTACCACTTCCAATACCACCTGTCAATCCGATGATTTTCATAACCCTTATCCTATTTTATTATATTTCTTACTTTAATTCCATCCAATTTTTACCTTCATTTAAATCAACTGAAAGCTCCACGCTAAGTTTAATGGCATTTTCCATATTTTCTCTCAATATTTCCTTTACCTTAGCCTCTTCATCTTTGTGAACTTCAAGTATTAATTCGTCGTGTACCTGTAAAAGCAATCTAGACTTCATGCCCTTTAATCCGTTGTACACTTTTATCATAGCAAGCTTGATTATATCTGCTGCACTTCCCTGTATTGGAGTGTTCATAGCTAGACGCTCATTTGCTTGTCTTATATTAAAATTAGATGCTTTGATTTGTCTTATATATCTTTTTCTTCCCAAAAGAGTTTTTACATATCCATGTTCTCTACAAAATCCTACTTGTAAATCCATAAAATCCTTTACAGCTTTATGCTTTTCAAAGTAATCATTGATGTATTTTTCAGCTTCCTTTACAGATATGTTCAACCCTGTGCTCAATCCATATGAACTCATACCATATATTACACCGAAGTTTATAGCTTTTGCACTGCTACGCTGCAAAGGTGTCACCTCATCTTCGGGTACTCCCATAACTCTAGATGCAGTGGCCTTATGAATATCTAATCCTTTGTTAAAAGCATCTATTAAAGCTTCATCTCCACTCATATGTGCCAATACTCTTAACTCAATCTGGGAATAGTCAGCACCCATCAATATATAATCATCATCCATTGGTACAAAAGCACTTCTAATTTGCTTACCTATTTCTTCTTTAACAGGTATATTTTGCATATTTGGATTTGAACTTGAAATACGCCCCGTTGTAGTTACAGTCTGATTAAAGTTTGCATGGATTTTTCCATCTTTTGCAACAACACCATTTAAACCTTCAACATATGTGCTATTTAGCTTAGCAAGTTTTCTGTATTCAAGTATCAATGGCACAATTTCATGTTTATCTGCTATTTTTTCTAAAACTTCCGCCCCTGTTGCATAACCGCTTTTTGTTTTTTTAACAACTGGTAATTGAAGCTTTTCAAATAAGATCACGCCTAGCTGTTTCGGTGAATTTATATTGAAATCTTCCCCTGCAAGGTCATGGATATTTTTTGCGATTTCATCAATCTGATTTGTCAAGTCAACACCCATATGATGTAATTTCTCTACATCTACAGTAAAACCAACGTATTCCATATATGCCATTACTTCGATAAGTGGTAACTCAACTTCCTCGTAAACCTTTAAAAGCTCCTCTTCTTTTAACAATTCTAATTGGATTTCTCTAATTTTATCAACTATTGTAAACCAGTTTGCCAAATTGCTATAATCTTTTTTAGCTTCTGTTTGGGCAAACATATCAAGTTGCATTTCCTCATCGCCAGATGTTTCTGCAAGTTCATCCATATTGATCTGTGCTCTATCCCAAGCCAATCCTTCAATAGCATAGTCGTTTTTGCTTGCATCTAGAACATACTCAGCGATTGCTACATCCCCTGAAACCCTAAAATCTGCCATTCCTAAATAAAGCAAATTGTATATATCATTTTTAATGTCATGGCCATAAATTGCTTTAGTTGAAATAGCTTCCTCGGCGTATTTTCTATACTCTTCCATGGCCCATTCAAAAATATAGACTGTGTTATCAACTGCTATGGCTAGATTTTCTATTACAGGAATGTCTTTGTGGTTTTGGTCAGAGGTTACTTTTATCCCAACTTCTTGAACTTTTGAAATTGCTTCTTTAAAATCATCAATTGTATTTTCATCAATAACTTTATATGCGTATTTGTTCAATTCGTCATTTTTATTGCAATCCTTTGGAATTTCAAGCTTTTTTAGAAAACTGTTAAACTCTAGCTTAGTGTAAATTTCAACTAGCTTATCGTAGTCATACGGTTTTACTTGGCACTGATCAAAGTCCATATCCATAGGTACAAATCTGTTTATCGTTGCCAATCTTTTACTCATAAACGCTTGAGTGTAGTTTTCCATCAACTTGTTTTGAACGCCCTTAGGCCCTACCTCATCTATTTTTTCGTAGATATTTTCAATGCTTCCGTAATCCACAATCAATTTTGTAGCAGTTTTTACACCTATACCTTTTACACCTGGTATGTTATCTGACTTATCACCCATAAGACCTTTACAGTCTATAAATTGTGTAGGTGTAAATCCGTATTCGTCTATAAAAGTTTTTTCATTGTATAGATCGAATTTTGATACTCCTTTTTTTGTAAAAAGCACTTCTGTCTTATCTGTAGCCAGCTGAAGCGCATCTCTATCACCTGTTACAATTAGAGTATTTATCTGTTTTTCTTCTGCTTGTCTTGATATTGTGCCAATTAGGTCATCTGCTTCAAAACCTTCCATCTCGATATACATAATATTCATGGCATCTAAAACTTCTTTTAAAATTGGAAGCTGCATAACTAATTCTAGTGGCATACCTTTTCTGTCTGATTTGTATTTATCATACTCCTTATGTCTAAAAGTCGGTGCTTTTACATCAAAAGTAACCACAAGATACTGTGGATCGTATTCTTTTTTTAGTTTTTCAAGCATATTGATAAAGCCGTAAACAGCTTCTGTATATATCCCATCTTTTGTTACCATAGGATTTTTGTTCATGGCATAATACGCTCTGTTAATTAAACTATTACCATCTATTACTATTAATTTATTTTCCATAATCATACTCGTATTCTATCAAATCTAAAATTAACTTACAATGTTATATAAATTCCATTTCCCAATGGTAATTTCCTTTTTCATCTTTTACATATCTAAAATATGCGCTAAACTTATTTCCCTTTTTGCTTACAAGACCTCTAAAACCTACTTTGCCATTTTGAAGTAGTAGCTCAACCATTCTCGGCGTAACTTCCTTGCCAAAGCCTTGTATGTATTTGTCGTTTTTCCAAATGGTAAAATTACATCCGTTTCTCCAGTTGCTACAACCAAAAGCCTTTTCAGTTTCAATTACAGGGTTGCCGCAGTTAGGACACTTGCCTATAACTTTTGCACCTTCTGGTATTTTAACTTGTGAGGCAAATGTAGTATCTTTTTTTATGTCACTAACTGACTTCTTTGTAAAGTCTTTTATTAAATCCAAAAAGTCATTCTTTTTAAACTTGCCCCTTTCTATATCTGCCAAAGTTTTTTCTAACCTGCCAGTATAATCCAAGTCGAACAACTCTCTAACTGGAAAAGTCTCTACCATCATTTTACCTAAGTCGGTGCATATCAAGGATTTTTGCTTTGCCTTTATATATCCAACATCTTTTAGTTTTCTAATAGTTTCAGCTCTCGTTGCTGGTGTGCCTATGCTAAAACCACTTAAAACTGACATCATCATCTCATCAGAATCCTCTTCACTAGCGCTTTTGCCGCAAGTTTCCATTTCCTTTAAAAGAGTTTTTTCCGTATGATGTTTCGGCGGTTTTTTTACAACTTCCTTTACATTTCCATCATCTATTGTAAGCATTTCGCCTTTTTCAACCATTGGAAGTACTGTGTCTTTTGATTGGATTTTTTCTGCAAGTCTAAATCCCTCTTCAATTTGGACTTTGCCCTTAGAGATTATAAGGCGATTTTCATCTTTACCCTCGATTTTAATAGTCAATTTTGTTTCTTCACTTATAGCTTGTGGTAAAAATTGAGCTAAAAATCTATTTCTTATTGCTTCATATACTTTGATTTCATCTTGGATTAAATTTTTTGGAGTTACATAAGTAGGAATGATTGCACTATGTGACTCTACCTTTTTGCTATCAAAAATACGTTTCGTATCCTTAAACTTTATTTTATGTTCATAAGGCATACCTTTTTTTACGTTTTCTAGTACTTTTTTGGCCTTATCTTTTAAACTTTCGTCAAGTACACTACTTGCTGTTCTCGGATAGGTAATAAGCTTTTTTTCGTAAAGCTCTTGGGCTACTTTTAAAACTTTATCTGAAGTCCACCCTTTGTATTTACTTGTAATAAATCCTTGCAAGTTTGATAAATTAAACAAAAGGGGAGGATTTTCTTTTTTTATCTCTACTTCTTTATCTATAACTTGGCAATTGCCGCCTAAAATTTCATTTAAAAGATTATCTAAAACTTCTTTATCTGGAAATTTTTCATTTAGCTGATTTTTTTCTTTGTAGTAGTAAGTGCCACCAAAAGTTTCGTCATCTTTGTTCTTTAGTTCCAATAACAACTTATAGTATTTGCTACTTTCAAAGTTTTCTATTTCCTTATCTCTATCGTAAATTATTTTCAATGTCGGTAAAAGCACTCTACCTACATTTAAAACATTTTTGTAACCTGCATTTTGATATTTAACTGTTGCTACTGATGTTAAGTTTATACCTATTAGCCAATCCGCTATTTGTCTACCAAATCCAGCATCCTGAAGAGGCAACATATCTTTGTTATCTTTTAATTCATCTAAGCCTCTTAAAACTTCATCTTTTGTCCACTCATTTAAAAGCAATCTCTCTATATCTTTTTCTGTTTCTAAATATACAAATATTTCATCTGCTATTACCTGACCTTCTCTATCCCAGTCAGTAGCTGAAACAACACCTGAAACATCTTCTCTTTCCATTAGAGATTTTATTATTTTTATTTGCTTTTCAGCGCCAGTATCAACTTTTTTTCGATTGTTATTTTCTGTCTTAATTTTATATTTAAATTCATCTGGTATAAATGGATAATTTTCTATTTTCCATCTACCCATCTTTTCATCGTAATCTTCAGTATCATAAAGCTGAAGGAGGTGACCAAATACCCATGTTATGATGTAGTGATCACCCTCCATATATCCATCTTTTCTGTTTTTTATACCAACTGCATCTGCTATATTTCTCGCAACAGATGGTTTTTCTGCTATAATTAATTTTTTCAAATTTAAATCCTATCTACCCTAATATTTTTCGTATCAAATTTAATTTCTTTTCAGTATATGGTGGATATCGTAGTGGTACGTCCAAGTAATTTTTACCATACTCTACAGCTTTTGGACGAGTAAAAGTTTCAAAAGTGTGTTTGCCGTGATATACACCCATTCCTGAATTACCTACTCCACCGAAAGGCAATTTACCGTTTGCTACATGCATAACCACATCGTTAACACAACCTCCACCAAATGAAACTCCATTTATTACATTTTTTATAACTTTTTTATCTCTGCTAAAAATATAAAGTGCCAAGGGTCTTGGTCGTGATTTTATCTTTTGAATTTCTTTTGACAAATTATCGTAGCCTATAACTGGTAAAATTGGACCGAAAATTTCCTCTTGCATAATCTCATCGTCCCAATCTACGCCGTTTATAATAGTTGGCTCTATACAAAGTTCTTCTTTATATCTCATACCACCCCATATGCTTTTTCCATTTATTGAGCATTCGTCAATTAGCTGAGATAACTTGTTAAATCTGTTTTCGTTTATTATATGTACATAATCTTTGTTTAGCACTGGATTTTCATCGTACATAGCTTTTATATATTTTTTTAGTAATTCTAAAAATTTATCTTTTACTCTGTTATCTATTAACAAATAGTCTGGCGCAACACAAGTTTGGCCTGCATTTAAATATTTACCCCAAGCAAGTCTGCGTGCTGCTACTTTCAAGTCTGCTGAGCTATCTACGATACAAGGACTTTTTCCTCCAAGTTCAAGGACTACAGGAGTAAGTTTTTTTGATGTCGCCTTCATAATATCTTTTGCAGCATTTGGACTGCCTGTAAAAAATATTAAATCGTAGCTGCCTTTTAAAATTTCTTCATTGGAAATTTCCTCATCTACACAGTAGACATACTCTTCATCAAAAATACTTCTTACAATTTTTCTTATGATTTCACTTGTATGTTTACTATTTCTTGAAGGTTTTAGGACTACAGTATTTCCTCCTGCAATTGCTCCAGCCAAAGGTAATACAGCTAGCTGAAATGGATAATTCCACGGCGCTAATACAAGTACATTGCCATAAGGCTCTCTGTAAATATAACTAGAAGAAGGCCAATGTGAAATAGGGCTGATTTTGATTTTTCTTTTATTCCACTTGGCCAATTTCTTTTTATACAATTTTATTTCATCTAAAACTATGCTTATCTCTGTTAAATAGGCTTCTGTTTCAGATTTGTTAAGGTCTTTTTTTAAGGCAGATAATATATCATCTTCTCTTTTTACGATTTCATCTTCCAGCTTGCTAAGCATCCTCACTCTAAAAGAAATATCTTTAGTCAAGTCAGCGTTAAAAAACTTGCGCTGAATTTTGTTTATTCGTTTTATTGTCATTATATCTATTACCTTTATTTTATACCTTTTCGTATCCAGCAGATTGCATCATTTCATCTGCTTCTTCCTTAGTTAGTTTCATATTTACACAAAGATTGATAATATCTTCTTTTGACATTTCTGGATCTTGAGCAGTACTTAAACAAATAAAGGCATCTTTATCCATTTTAAGTTTGCTAAAAGTTATTTCTCCAGAAGCTATTTTTCTGTCGTAATACCTGAAAAATACAATCCTGAATGGAGTTTCAGGATTGTTATTTGTCGGTTCGTCTCTATAAGTTTCATATAAATACGTTTTCATAGTCTCTCCGATTTTAATTATTCTAAATAAATGTTACTAGTTCGTCTACGTCTTTTCTCTTAGGTGCAGATGGAGCATCCCCTTCTGGATATCCCATTGCAATAAATGAGACAATTTTTTGTCCCTGGGGTATTTCTACAATTTCTGCTACTTTGTATTCGTCGAAAATACCCATAATTACTGTTCCTACTCCTTTTTCGTGAGCTGCAAGACAAAAAGTTTGAGCTGCTATACCCGCATCAAAGTTTTCCCATCTATCTTCTTTAGGTGTTGAATAAGAGCCATCTTTTTCAAATCCACTTTTGCCTATTACAACATTTTGTATAACTAGTGCCGGCGCATTTTTCAAAGTTTTAGTATTGTATCCAAAACCTAAAACGCATTCATCTGCAATTTTATCGATAATTTCACGGTCTTCAACTACAATATATCTTGCAATTTGGCTGTTTTTCCATGATGGTGCATATGATGCAGCTTCTATAATTTCTTTAATAGTTTCTCTATCAACTTTTTCATCTTTAAATTTTCTGATACTTCTTCTTTCTTTAATGCATTTGATGGTTTCCATTTTTTTACCTCACTTAAAACAGTATTAGCAATATTATAAACATTATTTAATCTTCTAATTAAACATTATACTACACTTTTTCTTTTTTTTACACCGTATTATTAAATTAATTAATCTACCTTTACTTGTAATTTAACCCATTATTTTATATAATTAAAAGGAATTTTATTTTACAAGAGGAAATATATGAATAAGAAATTATCAGTTTTTATCAAAGGTTTTGTAATTGGAGGTACCATGCTAGTTCCTGGAGTTAGCGGCGGTACCATGGCTATGATACTAGGTATATATGAGGATCTTGTAACCTCAGTAAGTAAATTTTTACAACAAAAGAAAAAAAGCATTTTATTTTTAGGTATATTCAGTATAGGTGCTTTTGTAGGAATGGCTATTTTCTCTAAGCATATACTTAATTTGCTCACAACCTATAAAATGCCCGTCATGTATTTTTTTATAGGTGCAGTAGTTGGTGGGATTCCTATGATAGTTAAAAGCTGTGGCTTACAAAGATTATCTCTCAGCACAGTTATATATCCTGTACTCGGAGCAATTATAGTAATATCAATATCATCTATACCAAAAGATTTATTTAACCCATCAAATATGAACAGTATAAGCGGTATCTTAATTTTATTTGTAGCTGGATTTATAGCTGCTATAGCACTTATACTACCGGGTATCAGTGTGTCATTTGTACTTTTAGTACTAGGTATTTACGAAGAAATAATAAAAGCATTTAACCAGCTAAATATTATGTACTTAGCTATTTTAGGGATAGGCCTTGCTATAGGTATTATAAGTACAACTCGTATTTTGGAAAAAGCTATGACAAAATACAAAAGACCAACTTATCTTATTATTTTAGGGTTTATTATAGGTTCTGTGCTTCCTGTTTTCCCTGGAGCACCGACAGGATGGAACTTGTTTATTTGCCCAGTAACTTTTATATCTGGATTTGCAATTATCCAGCTTCTATACCTATTTGATAAGTAAGTGAACAGACAAAACTAAAGAGGTGATATAAAAATTTATTTTATATCACCTCTTTTTATTAGACTAATTAATTAAATACTCTCTTTACACCTTTAATTATAGTATGTCCTCTACCTCTAATATCACTGATTACAATACGGTTTGGACAAGATTCAATAACTTTACCATTACCTAAATAAATAGCAACATGATTTACAACTCCGCTACCTCCACAGTAAAAAATCAAATCTCCTCTCTTTTTGTTTCTGTAAGAAACTGTCTTAAACTTTTTATTTTTATATAGATTTCTTGACTCATATTCATATCCAGGTTTCGAATGTCTAACTACACTTACAGGATATGGGTCAACACCTGCAGAATAAAGAGCCTGCATAACTAAACCAGAACAATCAGTTCCCTGTCCAGGTCTACCTGAACCACCTACAACATAATCATCACCCAAATATTTTTTAGCTGTACTTATCATAGTCTCAATATGCTGTGATTTTGTACTAGCTGGTGTAACCTTTACCGGTGTCACATAAGCGCCTAAATTGTACCAAGAGCTACTTGAAAAGCCCATCTTTAGCCATGTCTTTTTATCTACTACACCTGTTACTTTTAAGTGTTTTCTTCTCTGAAAAGCTTTTACCTTATTCCTTGTTGTATATGTATACCTAGGCCAATATCTGTTTCCTATATGAAAATAGCTATTTACTTTTCTAACTTTAAAACCCATATATCCTAGACTTAAATTATATCCACCACTGCTCTTTAAAGTTATCTTATCTTTAATCTGTACATATTTTTTTGGATTTTGATAATATTTTTTTGCCTTTACTGTAACAGTTTTACTTATGTATCCAGTAGATGTGTTGGTTGAGCTTACGACAACTCTCCAGTAGGATTTTGTTTTATACCACCAATCTTTTGAGTAGACAAGCTTCAATTTTGCAGTACTGTTTTTAGAAGTCTTATATGTTTTCATAGTTCTCCATTTACCACTTTTCTTCATCTGTAGCTTAACAGTTCTGCTATATCCGGGAGTTATATAAATATAATCAGACATTGTACTTCTTGCTTTTTGACTTCTACTTGTATCTAATCCTTTAACCTTTGTTGAAGCTTTAACAACATTTATTTCAATGGTAGGAAGTTTTACACCAGATAAAACATATTTGCTGTCAATTGATGGTGTAAACTTATGTTTACCCAATTTTTTTACAGCTTTGCTAACTTCTGATTTGTTCCAGTTTAAATCAATCGAAACATAACTTTCGTTTCCATTCAATTTAACATTGATTTTGTCTGGTAAATTAACTCCTGCTGCATTGTTGTAAGATACCTTTTGTTTTGCAATAGAACTTGAAAATCCTTCAATCGCGATGATTTCGTTTGATTCAAGATTTTCTTCGCTAGTTTGAGCGTTATCATCGCTAGATGCAGCTAGTACCTGTGTTGGCACAACAGTAAGCATCATAACAAATGCTACCACCAAGCATACCACTCTCTTCTTAGTGCTCATTTTATTTAACCCTCCTATTAAAAAACTCATTTATCTATCGTTTTTAGTGTATACCGTTTTATGTACAAAGTAAACCCTTCGTATATTCTATTCTTAAAAAGTCATATTGAGGAATGACATTTGATCTGTTTCCTGCATGCCATCTATCAAGCCATTTTCTCTCAATGCTGCAATTGCAGTTTTATTTGCTTTTGCTCTATTTTGAATTTCTTCAACTGTCTCAAAAGGTTTAATTTTGTATTCTTCCATAATAGCGTTGGCACAGTTTTCACCTACGCCTGACATGGCACTTATTGGCACCACCACTTGGCCATTCTTGACACCAAACCTAGTAGCTTCGCTGTTTTCAAAAGAGGGGCTCATAAATGTATATCCTCTTGCTGCCATTTCATAGCAAATCTCAAGCACTAAAATTTCACCCTCTTCTTTAGTTGTCGCACTTTTACCCTTGGCTAATAATTCGTCCATCCTGCTTAAAATGGCCTGTTTGCCTTTTTTAATTACATCCCAGTTAAAATCTGCAATCTTTGTAGTCAAATGTGCTGCATAAAAAGCCAGTGGCTGATATACCTTAAACCATGCAATGCGATATGCCATTGTTACATAAGCAACAGCATGGGCTCTTGGGAACATGTACTTGATTTTTCTACAAGAGTCAACATACCACTGTGGCGTACCATTGTCTGTCATAATTTTTGCCTCTTCATCAGTAACACCTTTCCCTTTTCTAACTTTTTCCATAATGGTAAAGGCAGGAATAGGTTCAACTCCTTTTAAAATCAAGTAGTTCATAATATCGTCACGGGTTGAGATAGCATTTTGCATAGTGGCAGTACCATCTTTAATATAGTCTTTGGCATTGCCAAGCCACACATCAGTCCCATGGGAAAATCCAGATATTCGAACTAAATCGGCAAATTTTTTCGGCTGTGTATCGTCGAGCATTTGTCTTACAAACTTAGTGCCAAACTCTGGTATGCCGTAGCTGCCATGTTTAAATCTATATTCAGGATCTTTTATATCTAAAGCATCAGCATTTAAAAATATGCTATTTACTTTTTCATCTTTTAGAGGCACATCTTTAATTGGATCTATACCTGTCATATCTTGTAAGTGTCTTATAATTGAAGGGGCATCGTGCCCTAGTATATCAAGTTTTAACAAGTTTTCATCGATGGCGTGATAATCAAAATGTGTAGTAATAAAATCCGAATTCATATCGTTTGCCGGTCTTTGCACTGGACAAAACTCGTAAATTTCATGGCCTTCGGGCATAATGATAATGCCTCCTGGATGCTGGCCTGTAGTTCTTTTTACTCCCTCACATCCTGCTGCTAACCTTTCAGTTTCATATTTATTTACAGGGATTTGTCTTTCTTCAAAGTATTTAAGTACAAAACCAAAAGCTGTTTTAGTGGCTATAGTACCTATTGTTCCTGCTTTAAATACATTTTTAGCACCGAAAATTTCATCTACATATTTGTGGGCTATAGGCTGGTATTCTCCAGCGAAGTTTAAGTCGATATCAGGTTCTTTTTGTTTACCCGGTATCCCTAAGAATGTTTCAAATGGTATAGTAAAACCTTCCTGTTTTAACTTTGTGCCACAGTTTGGACAATTTTTTTCCGGCATATCTACTCCACAGTCATACTCGTTTTCATCTCCCCACTCTAAGTATTTACACTCAGGACAAATATAGTGTGGGGGTAGTGGGTTTACTTCTGTAATACCTGCCATAGTAGCAGCAAATGATGAACCTACAGAACCTCTTGATCCTACTAGATATCCATCTTCATTAGACTTATGTACAAGCATTTGAGCAGATACATACATCACTGCATAGCCTTCATCAATAATAGCGCTAAGTTCATCATCTAGACGTTTTTGTATAAGCTCTGGCAATGGATCACCGTAGATTTCATGGGCTCTTGCATAGCAACCTTCTCTTAAAATAACATCAGCGTTATCTATATGAGGTGGGAATTTTCCCTTTGGAACAGGTCTTATCTCATCTACCCAGTCGGCAATCATATTTGGATTATCAACTATAATTTCCTTAGCTGTCTCACTGTCAAGATAGTCAAACTCTTTAAACATTTCTTCTGTAGTTCTAAAATATAGACCGCCTTCGCCTAAGTCTTTAAAGCCTTGACCTGCCATTAAAATACGCCTATACATCTGATCATCTTCGTCTATATAGTGAGCATCGCAAGTTGCAACTACAGGTTTACCATGTTTTTTACCAAGTTCAATAATCCTTTTATTTAAATCTATTAGTCCTTGTTTATTTTCTACTCGGCCGTTGTTAACAAGGAACTTGTTGTTGATTAAAGGTTGAACTTCAAGATAATCATAATATCTTACAAGTTCATCTATTTCTTCTTCTGGCAAGTTATTTAAAACAGCTCTAAATACTTCACCTGCTTCACAGGCAGAACCGATTATAAGGCCCTCTCTGTTTTCAGTTAGAAGCGACTTTGGAATTCTCGGTTTTCTGTAAAAATAATCTATATGAGATAGTGAAACAAGTTTGTATAAGTTTTTCAAGCCTTCTTGAGTCTTTGCAATTATAATAACGTGATTTGTTCCTTTTTTCTTGTAATCAATAGTGCCATCTGGCAGCTGTAAATCTCTATCGTCCAAAAGATATCCTTCAACACCGTAGATAATTTTAATATCTCCGCCTGCTGCCTTTGCCGCTTCTGGAAATGCCTGTACTACCCCATGGTCTGTAATTGCAACAGCCTTGTGTCCCCAAGCCTTTGCCTGTTTAACTAGTTTTTTAACATCTGCAAGTCCATCCATAGAGCTCATCTTAGTATGAGCATGTAGCTCTACTCTTTTTTCTTCAGCATTGTCAGTTCTAACTTCTTTTTCTTCTTTTTCAATATCTTTCATCATCAAGACAGGTGTATTGGCATAACTGTCAAACTCAGCTACTCCACGTACTTTTATCCTATCTCCCGAATTTAAATTCTTGTCGATTACTTCCCATTTTTTAGGGCTCACAAAACACTTGCCACATACAGAAGTCTTTTTATCAGAGAAAAGCAATGTAACAATCAGCTTGCCGCTTTTTATTGTTTTATTAGTCTTTGCAAAAATCTCTCCCTCTAAAACACAGTCTCCACTAAGTTCAGAAAACTGTGTCATAGGTAAAATTTCACCAAAAATAGGCTTACCCATTACTAGGTTGCCTACCATCTCTATCTTTTCTTCTCGTTTCTGTCTCTTTTGTCCATAATTATTTGTACTGTGTGATTTTTTGTTTTGTACTGAGTTTGACTGTTTCTTTTCGGTTTCTTTTTTCACAAAAGGTACTTCAACTAAAGTTGTAATCTTCTTTTTATCTTGCTCCGCTTTTTCATAAGCCTTTTCATCATTGGAAAATACAAATTTATAATTATATCCAAAAGTATCTTTTAACAACTGTGAAAACATCATAGATAAACTTTCATTTAGCTCTTCTGCTATACGTTCACCTACTACAAAAACTGTAATTGTATCCTCTTCATATTTAAAGTTTTCTTTTCTTATTGTGTTAGTTAGATGACAATACTTACCATTTGCTTTAGCTATTAAATATTCAATAAAAATCGGCATGATTTCATCTAAACTCATAGCCATATCTTCGTATTCAAAATTAAAAGTAACATCACTTACACCAGGAATGGCATCTTTTAATCCTGCTTCTGTCTCTCTCACGTCTGCAAGAGGTATTATAAAGTTTGTTTTCACGTCAATAGACAACTTCCCTGTCTCTTTTGACAGGGAAGCTGTTTCTAAATTATATTGGTATATATCTTTTGTCTTAAATCGATTAAATATATCTCTCATAATTTTTAACCATTTCAATTATTGAACTACTTATTGAGTCTTCATCTACTGTTTTCACTGTTTTGCCATTTATAAATAGTAGTCCTTTGCCTTTACCACATGCGACTCCTAGATCAGCGCTTTTAGCTTCACCAGGTCCGTTGACTTCACAGCCCATAACTGCTACAGTAAGTGGTTTTAAATTGTTATCTTTTCTGTATTTACTTACTGCTACTAAATCTTTTTCGATTTTACCGATTATATTTTCTAAGTCAACACTTGTTCTGCCACAAGTTGGACATGAAATCAAATTTATAGGTTCTTCATATAATCCTGCTGATGATAAAATTGATTTTGCAGCAATGATTTCATTTAGGGGATCGCCAGTTAAAGATACCCTCATAGTATCACCTACACCAGCTAAAAGAAGAGCTCCAAGTCCAACTGCACTTTTTATTTTACCTCTTTCTACTGTTCCTGCTTCAGTAACACCTATATGAAGTGGGTAATCCACCATTTTGCTCATAAGCATATAAGCTTCGTAATTCATTTTAGGGTCAGAAGCTTTAAGCGATACAACGATATCGTTAAAATCAAAATCTTCTAAGATTTTTACACTTCTCATAGCGCTTTCGGCTAATCCTTTAGCATTTACCATACCCTCTCTCTCTAAAATATCCTTTTGAAGAGAGCCTGAATTAACACCAACTCTAATAGGTATATTTCTTTCTTTTGCCACTTTAACAACTGCTGCAACATCTTCAACAGTTCCTATATTCCCTGGATTTATTCTAATTTTATCAGCACCGTTTTTCATCGCTTCAATTGCAAGACGATGATCGAAATGAATATCTGCAACTAAAGGCAACACTGATTTTTTCTTTATTTCTCCAAAAGCCTCTGAAGCTTCCATAGTTGGAACAGCTAATCTCATAATTTGACAACCTGCATCTGCAAGTATATTGATTTGCTCTAAAACTGCTTTAACATTTCTTGTATCTATATTGCTCATAGACTGGATGCTAACATCTGCTCCTCCACCTATAAGCACATCACCTACTCTGACTTGTCTAGTCATACTAATCACCTACTTAAATATTGGAACTACAAATCTTACAATATCCTGCCATGTAACATAAACCATCAATAGCATTAATAAAATCATACCAACCATATGAACTATCGCTTCCATATTGTCAGTAATAGCTTTACCTGTAATTTTTCTAATAACTACAAATATTAAACGTCCTCCGTCAAGGGCTGGGAATGGCAGCATATTTACTATCGCTAAGTTTAAACTCATCATAGCTGTAAAGTATAAGAATGTTATAAATCCTTGTGATACACTTTGATCAACCATGTAAACTATACCAACTGGTCCCGAAAGATCTTTCGTTGAAACCTCTCCTGTTACTAGCTGTTTCAAAACAGTATACATGCTTTTAGCCATATTGATTGTAGCCTTTGGCCCATTTATAATAGCTTTTGCTGCATTTCTTTCGTATTTAGCTGTTACTCCAATTACTTTGCGTCCATCAATCTCCGTAAATCCTGATGAAGTAGTAATTTTTTCACCATCTCTTTCTATAACTAGCTGAAGCTTTTTATCTTTATCAGCATTTTCTACAATTTCAGTAAAATCATACCAATCGTCAACTTTTTGACCATTAGCCTCTATAACTTTATCACCTGTTATAATTCCTGCTTTTTCAGCTGGTGACCCTTTAGTTACCTCATCAAAAGTTGAAGTTGGAAAACCGATAGCATATACAACAATAATCATAAGTAAAACTGCCATCAGTAAGTTCATAAAAGCACCCGCAGCTAAAATAATAGCTTTTTTCCAAGCGGGCTTTTTGTTAAATGCACCCTCATCATCACTTTCTTCATCTTCACCTTCCATTGCGCAAAAACCGCCTATAGGAATAGCTCTAAGAGAGTACATAGTTTCTCCTTTTTGTCGTTGCACTATTACTGGTCCCATACCTAGTGCAAATTCATTGACTTTTACTCCACAAAGCTTAGCAGTAATAAAATGACCAAGCTCATGGATAAAAATCAATATACATATCATAATAATCGCATAAATTATCGTCATACTTATTCTTCCTTATTTTAAATCATATTTCTTATTTCTTTATCAATTGATAAAATATCATCTAAACTTAAGTTATACTGTGGCTTATGTTCATTTAAGATTTTTTCTAAAGTCTGCTGTATTTCAATAAATCCAATCTCTTTCTTTAAAAATCTATCTACTAAAACTTCATTAGCTCCATTTAAAACTACTGGATAGCTTCCACCTGCTTTAGAAGCATCATAAGCCAATTTTAAACACTTAAATGTCTCCAAATCTGGTTTTTCAAAAGTCAAGTTAGCTCCCGCTCCGAAAAAGTCCAAATGTTCCATAGAATTTTCAATTCGATTTGGATAAGTAAACGCCAAAGCTATAGGTGTTCTCATATCTGGAACTCCCATTTGAGTTATAACTGAACCATCGATGTATTCAACTCCACTATGAACTATACTTTGTGGATGAACTAGCACCTGTATCTGATCAAGTTCAACATCAAATAGCCATTTTGCTTCAATTACTTCCAATCCTTTATTCATCATAGTAGCGCTATCAATAGTTATTTTGCTACCCATGTCCCAATTAGGGTGATTTAAAGCCTGCTCCAAAGTAACACCATGAAGCTGCTCAAGAGTCATTCCTCTAAAAGGACCACCAGAAGCAGTCAATAAAATTTTTCTAACCTCTGATTTGTTATTACCCTGCAAACATTGAAAAATGGCACTGTGCTCGCTATCCACCGGAAGCATTTTAACCCCGTGTTTCTCAACAGCTGACATAATAACTTCGCCACCAGCAACCAATGTCTCTTTATTCGCCAAGGCGATATCTTTGCCAGCACAAATTGCACTATAAGTAGGTGCTAATCCCCTTATGCCCATAAGTGAATTTAGCACCATCTCATGATCACCTTTTGAAGCAGCTTGACACAAACCATCATCTCCGTATAAAACTTCTACATCTTTGTGCTTACTGCTAATTTCTTTTGCTTGTGCTTCTGTTGCAACAACTACAACTTCCGGCTTAAATTTATCAATTTGCTCTGAAAGTTTTTCTGTCCTGCTGCCACAAGAAAGCACTGTAGCCTTAAATTTATCACTATTCTTTTCTATAATGTCTAGCGCTTGAGTTCCTATTGAACCAGTACTACCTAAAATTGCTATTTTTTTCATAATACCTTACTGTATAACTAATACTATATAATAATAAACTAATGGAGCAGTAAATAGAACACTATCAAATCTGTCTAAAATACCACCATGTCCAGGTATTAGATTTCCGTAGTCCTTTATGCCCATTTTTCTCTTAAATATAGAAGCTGTTAAATCACCAAACTGTGATACAACTCCACCTAAAAGTCCTATAACTAAGCAATGAACCAGATATTCATTTGCAAAGAAATATCCAAATATACCGCATGCAATTACGCTACCAAGTATACCGCCAATTGATCCTTCAATGCTTTTCTTTGGACTGATTTTAGGACAAAGTTTGTGTTTTCCAAGTGTTACACCTGCAAAGTATGCACAAATATCAGTTCCAAAAGCTGCAAGTACAATAAGCCAAATTAAAATAGCTGTTTTGCCAGTCTGCTCAACTAATACTACATGGTATGAAAAGAAAACAACATAGACTATACCTGTAATTGTTGCCATCGCATCTTCTAGCTTGCGTTCTTCTATCTTAAATAGATAAAGCAAACTCAATAACACGCTGCCAAATAGCCATAGCATATGCCAGCTTTCATCATTTGTAAACAGATTTATCGCATACAGCCCTACTGCCGATATTACTGCAATAGGATAACACGGTTTTATATCCATAGCATGAAATCCCTTGTAGAACTCATGTGCTCCCACAACTGCAACTAAGAAACATGCAATTAGCAAAGGATATCCGCCAAAATACAATACTGCCAAAAGCGGTAGCATAATAATCCCTGAAAGAATTCTAGTTTTCATCATCTACCCTCCCACCAAAGCGTCTGTCTCTGCTCTGGAATATCTCTATTGTTTTTTCAAATTCTTCTGGTGTAAAATCAGGCCATAACACATCTGTAAATACCATTTCAGCATATGCAAGCTGCCACATCAAAAAGTTTGATAATCTAATTTCCCCACTAGTTCTAATAACTAAGTCTGGATCTGGAATATCAAGCTCTCCTGTGTACAGATTTTTGCCAATCATCTGTTCATCTATATCTTCAACAGAAACTTCACCATTTTCAATTTTTTCTGCTATACTCTTAACAGCGTGGACAATTTCATCTCTTGAACCGTAATTTAATGCTATATTAAATTGCAATCCAGTATTGTTCTTTGTTTTCTCAACTGTTAAATTTAGCTTTTCATTTACTTTGTCTGACATCCTAGAACAATCTCCCAGGATATTAACTTTTACATTGTTTCTATGAAGTTCATCTAACTCGCTGTCTACATATTTAATAAGCAACTTAAAAATACCGCTTACTTCTTCTTCTGAACGTTTCCAGTTCTCTGTAGAAAAAGCATAAACGGTTAAGTACTTCACGCCCAAAGTGGCAGCTTTTTTAACAATTTCCTTCATTGATTTCATACCAGCGTTATGTCCCATAACCCTTGGCATATTTCTCTTCTTGGCCCAACGACCGTTGCCATCCATAATGATGGCAACGTGAGCCGGAATCCTATTCATATCAACCATAATCTTAGATTTCCATAATTTCCTTATCTTTAGCAGCAACTACTTCATCGATCATCTTAACACCTTTATCAGTGTCTTTTTGAACTTTGTCTAGACCTTCTTTTAGTTCATCTTCAGTGATGTCTCCATTTTTTTCTTCTTTTTTAAGTTCATCATTAGCTGATCTTCTTAGATTTCTAAGAGCAACCTTTGCTTCTTCACCAAGAGCCTTAACTGTTTTAGTTAGCTCTTTTCTTCTTTCTTCTGTTAGCTGAGGGATAGTAAGTCTAATTACTTTTCCATCATTGCTTGGTGTAATACCGATGTTTGCTTCATTGATACCATGTTCAATATCTTTGATAATAGAAGCATCAAATGGTGAGATCGCTAGAGTTCTTGGATCTGGAACTGAAATGTTAGCAAGCTGCTTTAAAGGTGTAGGTACTTCGTAGTACTTAACCATAACCTTATCAAGTAAAGCTGCATTTGCACGACCTGCTCTAACTGTCAATAAATCTTCCTTTAGCTTAGCAACCGTTTTATCAATTTTTGCTTCTAATGTTTCAAATACTTTATCACTCATTTTCTAATTTCCTCCAATAATTATCTTAATTTAAATCTTTTATTTAATAACAGTACCGATTTTTTCTCCGCATACTGCTTTCATAACATTTCCTTCTTCTGCAATTCCAAATACATGGATTGTAATATTGTTATCTCTGCAAAGTGAAGCAGCAGTTGAATCCATAACCTTTAGGTCTTTTTCAAGAACTTCATAATGAGTTAATTCATCATACTTAATTGCATCTGGATTTGTTTCTGGATCATCAGAATATACAGCATCCACTTTTTTAGCTAGTAAAATTACATCTGCATCTATTTCTGCAGCTCTTAAAGCAGCTGTAGTATCTGTTGAGAAGAATGGGTTTCCTGTTCCTGCACCAAATATTACAATCTTGCCTCTTTCTAGATGATGTACTGCTTTTCTTCTGATATATGGTTCTGCAACTTCTTTCATTTCGATTGCAGTCTGTACTCTAGTCTGTAGACCAATTGCTTCAATAGCTTCCTGTAATGCTAAAGAGTTCATAACTGTAGCTAACATACCCATGTAGTCAGCTGTAGCTTTATCCATATCCTTGCTTGTTCTGCCTCTCCAGAAGTTACCTCCGCCAACAACAATGGCAACCTCTACACCAAGTTCGTGTATTTCCTTAACCTGCTTAGCTATATTTTTTACTGTATCACCATTGATACCAAATTTTTCATCACCTGCAAGCGCTTCGCCACTTATTTTTAATATTACTCGTTTGTATTTCGGTTCCATTTTGCTCTCCTCTATCTATTGATTTTATTCTATAAATTGCTTATAACATTATAGCACAAAACTTATTAAGATAAAACATTGATAATAAATTAATTGATGTATATAAATGGAAAATCTTGCAATCTATCTAAAAAAACACAAAAGGGACGCCATCCAAAGTGTCCCTTTTAAGATGATATCATCCCTATCCATTGTTAAATTTGGGTTGTAGTAATTTTTCAAATTTAATCTCCAAACTTTTAATATAAAATTGTTTTCGCGCAGAAGAAATGATATTTATTTTTCTATATTCTTCAGGGACAGAATATATTAATTCTTTAATCATTCTAAAATTCATTTCTATTTTAGGCACTACATTGTTAATCGCTTCTTTGAGTTCATTATCATCCAATGTTAAAATTTGCTCATATTTAAGTGCACCTCCATTTTTTGAAAATATTGTCTCTCCATCTAAAACAATAGATTCTAATTTATCAATATCACTTAACACATTTTCCATCTCATCGTCCGATATACCATTATAGAATGACATATCATTAGCGAAGATAGGCGCTAATTTATATTTCCCATCCACATACAAAATATCCCAATTTTCGTTTCCCCTATTATTATTTATAAAACTATCAATGACAACACATTCCCAAAATCTTTCTTTTACATTGGGAACCTTAGATAATATTGGATTATTATTTAAATGAATTAACATTTCATCGATATCAACAACATATGTTGAATTTATAGGATGCACTAATTTATCTAAGGCTTCTTTAAGATTTCTGTCGTAAATATTTTTTAAAGTTCTTATTTCCCTCAAAGCCCCTTCTTTTTCACAAAAATCTTTACATGCTACTACAATGTAATTATTTCTATATCCAAGCATAGTTTTATGAACATCACAGCCTAATATTTCATATATTTTACTTCCTAAAAATTCAGATATAACAGCATTATATGAAACTTCCACAGTTTCATCATTTTCCGTAGTCTTTTGTGGATATTTAACAAGCCAAAACTCGCCATTATATGTTATTCCTTCTTTTACGCCATTCCTACCACCATAAGTGCCATTCCTTTCACTTAGAGGATAATCATTTAAATCTAATATTTTTATATCCATTTATTTTTCCCCTCTTTTTATCTGCAAAATAAGGGACACCATTCAAAGTGTCCCTTATAAATTCGATTATATATTCTATTACCAATTGAATTTTATATATCTAGCACTGCTACTAGACTTATCCGAATATCCGTGAGTATCTCCATAAGTCTGATGTCCATACGCTGAATCAAGTATTACAAGTCTAGATAAATTTACATTTGCTGCAGTCGTTCCTCTTGTATAACCTATAACAGTTACAAAATGATTTGTTCCTCTAGGTGTATTTACAGGTATTATACAAGGTCTGCCGCTGTTAATTTCATTTAAAACAGCTTGATATGCAGTCTTAGCATTTGTAGTCCAAACACTTACTGCACCAGCTTCATTCCAATGTGCTGCATTACTACCAAGACCATACTGACTTGTTAACTGACTGCAAACTGAACTATATTTACTACTGATAGTAAAATCACCATCTATTACTAATCTACCATAAGCCATTGCATATAGACCACAAGGGCCAGAATATGGTTGTTTTCCAATTTTTTTAAACTTAGAAACATTATATCTTAATGTTTTACCCTGTGAGTTTGTATTTGTTGTCTTAACAGAAAAACTAGATTTAACTAATGTCTTCGTAGTTTTACTGTCTTTTGCAGTTACTTTATAAGTATAACTACCTTTTGGTAATTTGCTTACCTTTACATCATCATCAAGTTTATATAAATCATAGCTTTTGCCTTTTGGATTTACGCTTTCATTACAACCTGACATAACCTTACCACTGCTATTAACTACACTTACTTTGACATTTGTCAATTCGTAGTTAGAAGAAACTAAACCCTTAACTGGAAATGCAGTTCCATAATATCTATCCTTAGGCGCACTTGCATTTTTAATCTTCAAAGTAGAGCTAGCACTTGTGCTACTAGATTTTACTGTAAATTTTTTCTTTAAAACAGTAAATGTCTCACCTTTTTCATCTTTTGCTTGTACAGTGTAATAATAAGTACCTGCCTTAAGCTTACTAAAAGTAATCTTAGAATCAAGTTTATTTAAATTATAAGTTGTTGCATTAGGCTTTGCTGTTCCCGAATGCTGAGTATAAAACTTACCTGTAGATACACTCATTATACCAGCCTTAACTTCTACTATCTTATATGTAGACTTTAGACTTCCTGTTACGCTAAAGTTCTTGCCTACAGTTAAAGTAGTTGGATATTTTATACCACTTCCTGTAATAGATGATTTTGGCTTAACAGTACCAGTCACCTTTACATATTCACTGCTTACATATCCAGTCTTGCTACCGTATTTTACTTTGTACCAGTTAACTCCTGGAACATCCATATATCCATAAATTGTTACTGATTTTCCTTTTGGAATGACTGTAATTTTACTATAACTGGTTGATGCACCTTTACGCATATTTAAAGAAGCAGTAGTTTTACCAATTTTATCTGGACTATAGTTATGATACTTACTGGATGAACTTGTCGATCCATTAGTTGCACTAGATGATGAACTAACTGATCCACTAGTTACATTTATTAAATCTTTTCTAATATATCCAGTTTTACCATTGTATTTAACTTTATACCAATTTGTACCAAGCACATCCATATATCCATCAACTAATACAGATTCACCACCTGGAACAGTTAGAATTTTACTAGAACTTGTGCTTGCGCCTTTCCTCATCACTGAGCTAACATTTGTTACACCTTTTTTATCTGTACTATAATTATGATATTCTGAAGCACCATAAGAAATATCAGACAAAGCGAAAATTGAAGTAAATGCCAAACAACCACAAGTCAAAAATGTGATCAATTTTTTCTTCTTCATATAGTCTCTCCATAAATATTTTTCTTTAACTTTAATTATAATATTACATAATAGTCATTCTATATCACTTAAATAAATCCGTCAAATCCTAATACGTTTTTTTCACTTATTCTACACAAATATTACCGTTAAAGAAACATTCTTTTACATATAGTTTGCATGCAAATGTTCTACTTACATTTCTTAAAATATACTGAGCTTCGTTTAACTCTCCCTTTTGATCAAACGCTTTACCCTCAAAAACATTTTTTACCGCACCTTCAGTAACCTGACAAAATTGATTATATGAAACATCCCTCTCATTTGCCTTTAGAGCAAGAGAAATCAATTTGGATATTTCATTCATACTAAAAACTGGTTTTAAAATTGCAATTACAAATAAAGATGCAACCGAAACCTTATCATATTTTTTATTTTTAGGTGCATCAATTATTTTCTGCTTTACATAATTGTTAACCATAGTTTTAGTTATCATCTTTTTGCCATCTTCATTTATATATCTCCCAATTGTTTCATCTATAAGCGATATAACTTGATCTAAATACAAATCTACATTTGGTAATTCTTCCCATCTAGGTATTTTAAAATTATATTCCATAATTAACTCCTTTTTCATCATAAAAGGATATCATATGAAAATTATAGTGTCAACAGTTGACAAAGTTGTGCTCACGTTGTAACATAGTATCGTTTACTAGATAAATTGATTATTATAATTACATAAATAGAAAGGAAATATAAAAATGAACAATTTACCTAGCCTGTACAAAGGCGTTTTACATGAAAATATCAGAGATTTAATCGATTATTGTGCTGAAAAATACAACACAAAAGATGCTTTTATACTAAAAAACAAAAAAGGAAAAGATGTAACATACAGGCACATTAGTTACTCTCAATTTAGAGAGGATATTATATATTTTTCAAACTATCTATATGCTCAAGGGTATAAAGAAAATCGTGTAGCCATAATAGGAAATAATTCTTATGAATGGCTTATCGGTTATTTTGCCACCGTTTGTGGTCTTGGAGTTGTAGTCCCGTTAGACAAAGGGCTCCCTTTTGAAGAAGTCTTGACTTCCCTAAAATCTAGCGACGCAACAGTTTTAATATACGACAAAAGCCATTCCACAATAATAGATAAAATAAAAAATGAAACCACTACTGTAACAAAATTTATTGCTATGGAAGACATAAGCCAAATAATTGAAAATGAAAGAAATATTTCAAGTCTTGAGGATAACTATTATTACAACAGAAAAATCGATAACGACAAAATGGCGATTATGCTTTTTACTTCCGGCACAACTTCAAAAGCTAAGGCCGTGATGATTTCTCACAGAAATATAACTTCCAACATTTTTGCTGTGACATCAAGCATTAAAGTTTACCCAGAAGACCGAAATATGGCCTTTTTGCCATTCCACCACACATTTGGTTCAACAGGAATGATGATAATGCTTCACTACGGCACATCCACTGCGTTTTGCGATGGTTTAAAATATCTACAAAAAAATTTAGTGGAATATAAAATTTCCGTATTTATATGCGTGCCTCTACTTATTGAAGGCATTTACAAAAAAGTTATGGCGACCGCTAAAAAACAGGGAAAAAATAAACTTATCAATCGAATGATAAAAGTTACAACTTTCCTTATGAAATTTGGTATAGATATTAGGCGCAAGGTTTTTAAATCCGTACTAAATCAACTTGGTGGCAATATTCGTCTGATTGTAAGTGGCGCTTCAGCTATTGATAAGGATGCTCTAGCAGGTTTCCAGGCATTTGGTATCACTACATTGCAAGGGTACGGACTAACAGAAACCTCACCGATTTTAACAGCCGAATGCAAAGGAAATCTACGCCTTGGTTCAGTTGGAAAACCTCTAGTGAATGTTCAAATAAAAATCGATAATCCAAATGAAGAAGGTATCGGCGAGGTTCTAGCAAAGGGTCCTAATATCACTCAGGGATACTACAACAATCCCGAAGCTACAGCTGACGCTTTTAGCGATGGTTGGTTTAAAACTGGCGATTTGGGATACATAGACCATGACGGATACTTGTTTTTATGTGGACGCGCTAAAAATGTAATTGTCCTTAAGAATGGTAAAAATGTTTATCCAGAAGAGATTGAAACTCTTATCGCCGCTCTACCTTATGTCGAAGAAAATATGGTTTTTGCTGCCGCTAAAAAACACGATGCATCAAATGCTACAATAGCAGCAAAAATCGTCTATAACAAAGAATATGTAAAAGCAAATTATGGTGATATTTCCGAAGACCAGCTTCATAAAATAATAGATGACGATATCGACAAGATTAACAACAGACTACCTTCATACAAACAGATTTTACGTACAATAATAACTGACGAACCAACTATTAAAACAACTACAGCCAAAATCAAGCGACATGAAGAAATGAAAAAAATCGACATATAGCCTATAAAAAGAGGATGCTTACACTTAGACCGCGTAAGCATCCTCTTTTAGTATTTGATTTCTAATTTAATATCTTATTGAATCTCTTATTTAAATTCTTGACTGTAAATTACTGAATCATCACCATTTATGTACTCAACAACTACTGATATACCATCTATTTCAGTTTCCTTTTCAAGCTGGCTGATTATTGATTGGAATGTAGATTCTGAGTTCTGAATAGCTGTCTTCAATGATTCTTTCATTACTTTTACCTGATCATCTTTGTAAGTAACATCATACTTATATGTATATGTTACAGTATTATCTTTAATTGTAAGATCTAATCCTGTACCTTTACCTACATTTTCAATTTCCTGCTTAACTTCATCATTGTCATTAACATAAGTTTCTAATGTCTTTTTGCCGCAGCTAGCAAAAGTAAAAGCTAGTGCGATCATAAGTACTACTGCAAGCACTTTTGAAGCATAGTTCCATGATTTAACACTCATCATAATATAATTTCTCCTCGAATTTAACTACTAAATTAATATAAAAAAAGTATAATATAAAAGGAATAGATAGTCAATAAAATAATTATTAGAAAATAATAAATTTTCAAATTTGTATCTATTATATAAAAAAAGAGACTACTATGTAGTCTCTCTTAACTGGCAACGTCCTACTTTCCCAGGCAGTCGCCCGCCAAGTATCATCAGCGC
>CAUWIT010000002.1:0-137314 GCA_963558965.1 uncultured Clostridia bacterium
CCACAGAAGGCTCATATTCTTTACTAATTTACAGACTTTTTTTCACAGTCTCACCAAAAACGAGATTGCCATTTTTTACAATCTCGTTTTTTATTTTTAGCTTTTTAAATTCGTATGAGTCTAATCAAGTTTAGTCGTCTTCATCTTCCGCTTCGTCATTTTCGGCTTCATCATCTTCGTTATCCGCTTCTTGCTTATCTTTATCTTTATCTTTTATTTCTTCATCGTCATCTTGATCTTCTTTGTCTGAACTAATCTTATCTTTAGAATCATCATCATCGTCTACATCTTCTTTTTTATTTCCATAATAGTTTTTCTTTTTTTCGTATTTATCATCATCGTCACTATCATCGTCTAAATCATCATCGTCATTTAATTCAGTTGCCTTATATTTAGATAGTGCTGCTTTTTTCTTAGCAGAAATCCTATTACCATATTTCTTTATAAATTTATCCAATTCTTCTGGTGAAACTTCATCATAAATTTCATCTATTTCATCATTATCAATAGCTTTTTCAATTAGATAAATACCTAAAGATTTTTTAGCCTTTTCAGCTTTCTCTATATCATCTTTATCACCTTTTAGATAGATAGAATCACAGTCCTCTAACATCTCTTCAATTTCATCTTCTAATTCACTGTCTTTTTGACTATTTTTCATAGATGCACTAGCCACCAACAAAGCCCCATCCTTAGAATCAAATGACTTTAGATTATCTGACGCATCAAATAGATTCATACCTTCTAGCTTATCTAATTCATCTTCTGTAAGTGTATCATCATATGACTTCGCATCTATAATTTCATTGTTTTTATTTAATTTAAGCTCTACACTCTTTTCTCCATCAAATGATACTATCGCACACGCTTTATCTGCAAATTGAGGAATAGTCATTACCAATGCAAACACTGCTACAGCTGCCACAACAGCCGTTAACTTTTGAACTGTGCTCCTCTTTATCTTATATACCTTTTTGCTATTTTCTGTATATAGATCATCTTCAACAACATATATTGTATCACCCTCTTTAATATTAGGTTTTTTTATAATTCTAACTACACTTCCATCTTCTCTCATAGCTAGGCAATATTTATCTTTTATCTCTAACACTAACACTTTCCAAAACATTTTATACCTCCGCCTTTGCAATCCATTTATATAGCACTGGATAACGTTTAACAAATATAATCATAGCTGCTAATATAAAGTTTTTACTCACTTTTACAATTTTTTCAGTAACTTTTGATATTGTAGCAACCAACTTTATAGGTAATTTTTTCTTTTTATATGTCAGCTTTACAGCATTATCATCTTCACTGACAACCTCTGCAATACCTAGTGCTCTTTCTTTAGTATCTCTATGTTTTGGAGCAGTATCTGCCAAAATTTCCAAATTAAGACCAAAATACGCTAGTTGTTTTTTATATTCATCAATTTCACTAATAAAAACATCATCTGCTTCTTTATTAGTTATATCCTCAAACTCAATCCCTTGTTCACTTAAAACCTCAAGAGAAGCATTTTGGGGCATCTTGTTTATCTTTGTAAAATAAGTCTTAAGTCTACTTTCTATTACCAGTCTAGCAAAACTTAAAAACGCCCCTCTATTTTCATTAAACTTATCAACTGCTTCTGCAAAAGCCTCAAGTGCTATACTAAATTCTTCGTCATTTTCAGTAGAAACATATCGCCCAGTCATATTGCTAACAGTTTTAATTATAAATGCCATATTGTCCTTAACTAAATTGTTTAAATTAGCTATATAAATTTCATCCGCAGAACTCATCCTTACCTCCCCTACTTTTATAAACTATACAATACCTATATCGTATAACACTTTAGTTAACTTATGCAACTGTTGGAGATAGTAAATTTACTGCATCAATACCACCGATTTTAAAAATATCATCTATTACTCTATTGCTATCCCAATCAGAAATGCGAACTTCGTACACAAGCTCAAATGAATCACTTAATATATTTTTCGCTTTGACTTTACTATTTCCTATTGCCTCCACTACAGATTGAATTTTATCTAAATCAGATACACTACCTCTAACTACTAAAAGCTTGTCATCCATAGCATCATCATCCTTTTTAGTTATAATCATCAACGCTCCCAAAATTACGCTACCAAGTAAACCAGCTATAAAGCTCATAGTAGCCGCTGTAAGTCCAATAGCCATAGCCCATATTATAAATCCAATATCTCTAGGATCCCTAATGTTTGTACGAAAACGCACTATGGATAAAGAACCTAACATTCCCAATGAAAGAGCCAAATTAGATTGGATAAGATCCATCAAAATAGTTGATACAAAGGCCATAATAACTAATGTCACTGCAAATTTTGGCTGATAGCTGTTACGAGAATGAGCTATCTTATATGTCATAAACAGTAGCAATGCTAAAAATGCTGCGAACCCAAGTGTCTTTAACAATGTAATAGTTGTCATTTCTGTTCCTACTGAACCCATTAACCTAGTCATCTTATCATTAAAATTAGCTGTCACTTTATTTACCTCCCCTTTTAAGCTGCTTTAGTTTCTGGTGCCAAAACATTTACACCATGTAGTCCCTGTATTGTCTCTAACTTGTTTATTAGAGTGTCTTCCATATTTTTATCTCCGTTTATTTCATAAACTAATTCAAAAGTATTTTCAAATATATTTTTTGATTGAACAGTTATACCTCTCATATTGTTAAATATATTTTGCACATTTGATAAAATTGCTCTTTCTCCTCTAATAACTAATGTTGTAGTCTTTTTATTTTGAAGTACTCTGCACAATACTATTAAAATCATGCTCATACTAGCTGTTGCGATTATACCTGGTAAAAAAGCACCCATAGCAGATGTGATACCTATTGAAAGTGCCCAAAATACAAAACCTAAATCTCTTGGATCTTTTGTATTCATCCTTATTCTGCATATTGATAGTGAACCTAATGCACCTAGTGATAACAATGGATTATCCTGAATTAATAAAATTAAAACATTTGATAAAAAAGCCATCATCATAAGATTTACATTAAATTTACTATTATATGATAAATCCGTTTGTATAATTCTGTAAGTAATTGCCATAATAGCTGACATAGCTAGTGTAAATAACAAGCTACAAACTAACACTCCTCTTGTTGGTCCTATACCTGCAAGATTGTTTAAAAATACATCCATAATTTCTTTCATAATGTTCCCTCTTTTCATTCATTAATAATAATACTGTTTTAATACGCTTCTTGAAGTTCCAAACTTGCTTGGTGGTTTTCTAGTTAAATCACATTGTCTTAATATATCTTGAATTTGCTTAAACAAATATCTATCGTACTTGATTTCAAGTATTGTATCTTCCTTTGGCATTGCTGATTTAAAATTGAGATTATGTGAAAACAAATCGTAACAAAAATCACAATATCTTAAATTGTTATCCAAAGTAACTCTCGTATTAAAATTTTCATGAGTATAAGCTCTTCTATCGTACTCAACTAGAGATACTGGTCTATAACATCTGCTAGACATTAAGTCGTATGCATATCTTGCTATGCTGTTTTCGTAATTCAACAAAGGTAAGTAATCTCCTTTTAAAATTTTTTGAGCATCTTCCCTTGAAATTACCAAGCTTTCTTTTAGTTCTCTTCCATATGATTTCCTTTTGATTTCAAATTTTGCAGTTTCATCATCTGGATTATATACTCTCATACGTATTCTTTTTTTATCAGGTAGACCTGCCTTTTTTTCAATGTAATCGTCATTGAAATAGCTATCAAAGTATACACTTCTAACTCTATATCCGTTATATCCACCATAAGCATCTGGCACTAATATTTTATTCATAGCATCTAAAACAAATATTCTATCTTCTAGATTTATTAGATATTTAACTTCTCTTCTTGCAACTGATAACAAGTTTAATTCATTGCCCATCTTAACCTACTCCTCTCTTCCTTTCACCACATAATACTGATAGGATTGAAAATTTAGGTACCTTTTTTCAAAATTTAATAAAAAAAAATAGGATTGCCATACTGACGACTAACAATCGTCAGTACAACAATCCTTATTTGCCACTGTAATTATTAATTATATTTTTGATAAATACTATATAACTGCCCAATTTGATCATCTGACAGTTTTTCCTTAGCATATTCCTTTAAACCTGATAAATCATTGTTGCTAACGTATTCTGTTACAGCTGGAACATCAGAAATACCCAATGAATCTCCAACTATTTCTTGCACTTTTGCTTTATCTTCTTCAGATATGCTGTCTAAAATCTTTTGCACTTTTTCACTTGTCACGCTAGAACCGCTGTTTTCTAGCATTTGTTCTACAATTTTTTCAGAAACCTTGTCTACTGCTTTTTCTTTGACTTTATCATAAATTAAAAACTTGCCAGCAACGCCTAAAATTACCAAAATTACAAGAACTATAATAAGCACTTTTGCCATTCCTGAGCCTTTTTTCTCTTTTACTCTTGCCATAATATACTCTCCTTTCGCGTTGATTTATTATATCACAGATAAGAGTAAAAAATCTCGACTAAATTCCTAACCCTTTTGTCACATTCATCAAAAAGTCTTGAACATTTGTTACTATGCCTTTTGCCGCTAAACTTCCTCTATCTCCTAACTTGTTTGCAGCAAATTCGGAAGTGTCAACCATGTAAAAATAAAGTGGTCTAATTGTTCCATCAGATAAAACTCTATACATCGGTGTCATATTTCCTGTAGCAATAGTATGAAGCACAGTTGCCATACCGATTACAGTAGTCGCTTTACGAACATGAGAACGAATTGTGTCCTGACCTCTATATGTGTGCTCTAACACTTCTGGCAAAGGGCCATCATCACGAATTGAGCCGTTTAAAACAAAAGGCACATCATTTCTTACACACGCACTTATAATCCCGCTGTCTATATTTTCCTCTTCAACGAATTTTTTTATGGAGCCATATGTATTTATAGCATTGATTGTGTCAATATGATTGTAATGTCCATCAACATGAGGTTGCTGTGTATAAATATCTGTACCTAAAGCAGTTCCCTTGTATCCACCTTCAAGATCGTGAGTTGCAAGAGCATTACCTGCCAATAGGGCATTTACATATCCGTTTTCTACTAGCTTTGCCATATTTTCTCTTGCCTGTGCGTCAAATGAACATGCTGGCCCAAGCACCCAAACAACATAGCCATTGTTTTCTTTTTCGTGTTTCAAAAGATCAACAAGCTGTTTGTAATCATAGCTAAATCCTGTTTCTCTGCTTCTGCTTTGGCGGAATGCAAATGTCGCGGCTTTTGCTTCTTCGCCTTTTTCAAAGCATTGATCGTGTACATAGATTCCTTCCTCACAATTTTCTGTTCTACCTACAACTACCAAATCTCCTTTTTTTAGATTTCTAAATTCTTTTACTAAAATTTTGCCTTTTTCATATACTGGCAAACAGTCCATACGGCTATCTTCAGCAAGTAACCACTGGCCATTTATTTTAAAATATTCTGGATATATTGATGTTGCATGAAAATTTTTCGGCGCTGCCTTATGCACTGGTGCTTCCATAAGCACTGCATCTGGGGCATTGACAAACTTTGCTTCCGTAAAATCTGGTTCTATATATTTTGGTATTTTAAACATACTACTCTTCTCCTTAAAAAAATATACCCTTTATTATAACACAATATTTGGAAATTGTTTATAACTTGGGTATATCTTTATTTACTATATATGGAATTTCAGTATTATTTCTTTAAGATTAAAGCAATTATTCTTAAGTTAACATCCCCATCATTAACTAAGCCGTGGCTTTGTCCTTCATCACAAAAAGTAACATCGCCAGCTTTAACTTTAATTATTTCTCCATTGTCATTGTATGTACCTTCACCTTCAACTATGTAGTAAGTTTCAGTATCACCGATATGAGCATGGTATCCTACTTCGCAACCTGGTTCAAGTACAATATCTGCAAACATCTTACAATGTTCACCACACTGCTCGTCATTTATAAGTACATCTTTTAAAATATGTCCTGCTCCACCTTGAGCTCCTGCAACTTTAAGAACCTCTCTTGATGATTTAACACTCATTTTTAAATCTCCTTTATTCATTAGAATTATACTTGCTACAATGGCATCCAAGTACCTGAGCTAGTTGCAATCAGTTTGCCATTTGATATATCGTACATTTCGCCTCTCATCCTAATGGCTCTCCTGCCAGCTTTAACTATGTAATTTTTCACCTCAACCTCAGCGCCTAAAGGTAAAGTGCGGATAAATGAAACTGTAAAATCTACTGTTGTAGACTCGTTTTTGCCAGCTATAAAATTAGCCACTGTGCCCATACTTGTATCAAACATCCCAGCTATTACGCCGCCGTGAATTTCATTTCTTTCATTTACCTGCCAAGATTGAGTTTTAAAACCGTAAATCACACATTGCTCATCGAAGTCAGCACTTTTAAACCAACCTTTCATATGGGCATCAAAACCACTTCCTAAATTTAAATAATGATCAGAAGTCGCTTTAACTTGCTTATCCCAAAGGTCTTTGTTAACTAAATATTCTTTCATATCTTTTTTCCTTACTAATACTATTTATTATATTTTTCAATTTGATAACTTAAAATATCTGTTAAAACATAAGAAGTGTAGAATTCGCATACATTTTCAACATTGTCAAATAGCGCTCTTGAAATACCGTCAATCTGTAGCATTGGTTTCTTTTCTTTGTTTTCCAATAGTTCATTGATTTCTTCATCTGCATTAGTTGCAACAATTGTCTGATGAACTCTTGTAAATGAAATATTGTAAAATGTCTTTAAGATTTCATATAGAGATTTATCGTTAAAATCAAAGAACTCAAGTTTATTGAACATCTTCACTGGTAGTTTTGAAATATTTACACAGTAAGGTTCTCCATTTGCCATGTATAAGCATTTTAAAACGTAAACGCTTTCCCCAGGTTTGATTTCCAATTTTTCTGCTAGCTCTTCATCAGCTTCAACTACTTCAAAAGAAATCTGCTTCTTTGAAGGCACCATACCTCTGTGCTTAATAGCTTCAGTAAAGCTATAAATATTTGAAAGTCCATCTTTAGCAATCTGACAAACAAAACAGCCTTTGCCCTTAATTCTATACAAAACTCTATCTTTAACTAATTCATCAAGAGCTCTTCTTACTGTAATCCTACTTACATTGTATAAATCGCACAAATCGCTTTCTGATGGGATAACTTGATTTGATTTCCACTCTTGATTTTCAATTTTCTGTAAAATATCCTTTTTTATTACTTCATACTTCGTCATAATACCAACTCCTTAAAGTTTCTATTTATATTACAATTTGATATGTATTATTATATTACTAAACTATAGATAATTTCAATATCATTTTTTATAAATCCACAAATTTTCTATATAATTTTTGTTGCTATTACAAAAAACATAAAAAAATCCGATATAACTTGTATTTTACATACTGTATATCGGATTATATTTATAAATTAAGCAATTTCATGTTTTTCAACTTTTTTAGCTATTTTTCTCCAGTTCCAATAACCGTAAGATGAGTTACATAAATTGATAACTTTCATAATGATTATCAAAATCGCAGTTTTATCACCTGACATAAGTACCATAAACCACATCACAATTGATAACGCATTTACAATTACCCACATCAACCACTGCTCTGAGTAACGAAGTAAGTATAACATACTAGCAATTACTGAAACAACTGTAGTTAGCGAATCCATAAATGCGAAGTTTCCGCCCATCCACTGAAGCACTCTTGAATATGCAAAAATCGCAAGTACAGTTACAGCAAGTGTTATCAATGCAAGTTTTGCTGTCATACGACGGAACTTAACTTCACCATCGCTAGCTGTGTTCTTCTTCCACAAGAATATCGCTGTCGCACTAACTGGTATACTGTAAAATACATTGTACATAACCTCTCCATATAGCGGAATGGCAAGGCAGCTGTATGCATACATTGCGCTGTTTATAATCGCAAAGTAAAGTCCTGCTACTTTTCCTTTAGCACCCAGTACCAAGTTTAAACTTGAAGTCAATGTCATAATTAATACGAAAAATGTTTCTTTATTAATTATCCATGCTACAGTTTGCACAGTCAAAACAAATGCTAACCAAAGTTTTTCCTTAAAACTCCAATCACTAAAAAAATTTCTTACTCTTTCCATTTAACCTCTCCAAATTTTTCTATAAACTCTTCTCTCTCTATAACAGCCCCCTGCACAGAAACAACCTGAGCAGCAACTTTATTAGCAAGTTTAATGGCTTCATCAAAAGATAAACCCTTTGAAAGCCCAGCCATAATAGCTCCAATATGACTATCTCCAGCTCCTATAGTATCTACAACTTCAGCTTTATAGCCATCTATATGATGTATTTTTTCACCATCATAATATTTTGCTCCCTGTTCACCACAAGTAACTATTACAATATTTCCTACACGATTATAAAGTATTTCTAAACCTTCATCAATAGAAGATGTACCTGTGTAATCTAAAATTTCCTTGTCATTTAAATGCACTATTGGATGCATATCCCAAATATCGTTTATCACTTCTTGGTCGATTTGGCAAATAACAGGCCCTGGAGCAAATACAACTTGGCATTGCAATGTCTTAAGCCACTTACAAAGTGCCATTCCTGCTTTATCACAAGCCTGGTATCCTGCAATATATACTTTGTCATATTGACTCATATCTATATTTTCAAACCATGACTCGTTAAACTCGCCTTCAACACCGGGAACAGTAATAAATGTTCGCTCGCCGTCGGCCTCTACAATACAGAGGCAGTATCCGTTGTCCTGGGACGTTTCCTCTATCAAAATAGGGTACCCATCTTTTGCAAGCTGATGTTTAATAATTTCGCCGTAAGATCCGTTGCCAACTGGCACACACAAGTCGTGATCACAACCAAGGTTTTTCATAGTTGTGGCAACATTATATGCACAGCCTCCAACTGTTGTTTTGTTTTCTTTGGCAAAAACATCTTCTCCACTTTTTGGCAACTTATCTATAACCAATATCATATCGATAACAGCCGCACCAACTACAAGTGTTTTCATTTTAATTTTTCCCTTCCTGTTACTAGCATATCTACATATTTTTCAAAATCAACATCGTTTTGTATACGCATTGTATCTATGTATTCTTTTTTTATGCCGCTAAATCCTGTGTAAGCTCCACATATCGCTGTGGCCATAGCTCCTATTGTGTCCGTATCTCCACCTAAATTTGCACAAAGCACGCTAGCTTCATTTGGATCTTTTGCATATGCAGCAATAGTAATTGCAGCAGGTACAGACTCAATAATCCCAACTCCTGCGCCTATTATATCATATACTTTTTCAATAAAAGTATCCTGGTCATCTTTATATTTTTCTACTAAGTCCAATCCGATTTCACATCGAGCCTTTAGGCGAGGGCTAAATGTTTCACAGCCCTTCTCATAACCTAAACTCTCAATGCTCATTATGTCATCTATTATTTTTAGAAAGGACTTATTTACTATGGCTGAACTTACACCTACAGCTATCATAGCTGCACCTGCTATTGTTACATCACTAGTATGAGTAGCTTTTGATACCTCATAAACATAATCAACAATATCTTGTTTTCTATCTGGTGTAAATAAACAACCTATTGGTGCTATACGCATAGCACTACCGTTTGACAAAGCTTTATCAGTAATCTTGCTGCTGTCTATACCATCTCTAAAGTTTGCAAGAGCAACTTTAGAAGTTGGTCCTAATATATTATTTTCAAATGCATTTTCTTTTTCTGCCCAATCAAGCAGTCTAATTGCAATATCTTTGCTATCTGGTTTAAAATCAGTTGAACTAATAGAGTCAAGTAGTACCAGTGCCTGACCTGTATCATCTGTAAACTGACCTTTTTTGTAATTAAATGCTACATCGTTTTCTGCTGGTCCATCAAGAAACTCTTTTATAGGGCTTCCGAAAAAATCTCTAGTACGTTGTCTTCCCCAAAGTTCCGCAGGCATCCCCATAGCATCGCCAAGGGCCATTCCATAAAGAGCTCCTGCTATTTTGTCTCTCATTGTTTCACCTCGTTTATTACTCATAAAAAAATCATAAAAAAAGTTGTTATAAACTTGTGTTATAACAACTTGTATAGTATATTTTCATTTTATATATTTAAAGCAGTTTTGTCAAGATAAATTTTACAACAAAAAAACGAGTACACTTCCTATTCCCCCTCAATTCCAATGTACTCGTTTATATAATAATCTCCCATACCAAAATGCGTTCCGCTCACAAGCGTCTACCCCCTCTTAATTTGACACTCATCTACATTTTGTTTTGATGTACAAGAGATTATATGCCCTTCTCGTATTTTTTTAGCACATATCATATACCAAAAACCGTACTTTTGTTTTTTTAATTAGTTATGTCAGTGGGTAGTGATAAATATAACTATAAGTCGAATTTATTGCTTGTATAACCTATTGGAGATATCCAAATGAAAAACTAAGAGTTCCAACTCCACTGACATTTAATTTGTAAGTTAAAGTTAAAGAAAGTCGGTAAATACACTACTTAAGTCAGAACCCTTTTCATGTACTAATAATAACATATATTATGTACCAAAAACCGTACTTTAAAAAACTTTTTTAAATTTTTTTCATTTTTTTATATTTTTTTATTAAACTACGATATTATTTCCGCTTTACTACCTCCTATTTTGTTTTTTGTGACAACTATCTGCTTATCTATACGTTCTTTTAACTCAGATACGTGCGAAATAATTCCAATCAAGCGATTTCCTTCAGATAAATCTACTAAAGTGCTTATAGCCTGCTTCAAAGATTCTTCATCCAAAGATCCAAAACCCTCATCTATAAACATAGCATCAAGTTTTATACCACCAGCCGAACTTTGTATCTCATCAGAAAGCCCAAGAGCCAATGACAAAGAAGCCTTAAACGATTCACCACCAGATAATGACTTAACGCTACGCTGAGTACCATTATAATGATCTATAACATCTAGCTCAAGACCGCTTTGATTTCTCTTATTTTGCACATCCACTTTTCTAATCAACTCAAACTGCCCATTGGTCATAGACATAAATCTAGTGTTTGCACGATTTATAATCTTATCGAAATATCCCATTTGAACATAAGTCTCTAACATAACTTTTTCTTTGCCCGCCAAATTGCCTGATAAAGTTTTATTTAAGCTGCCAATCCATTTCAACTTATTTTCGAACACCTCAAGTTCACTATTTTTCTTCTTTAAACCTTTCAAAGCATTTATATTTTTATCAACAATAGCAAACAAGTTTTTCTCAGCTATGCTCACTTTGTTTTTGTTATCCTCAAGCTCAAGCAGTTTTAAATTTAAATCTTCAAGACTTTCATCAAACTTCTCAGCTTCATCTAATCTTTCTTTTAATATATTTGCTTCCCCTTGTAAATTCACAATTTCTTTTTCTAATTTTTCGGCTTTTATCTTTGCATTTTCCATTAAAACCTTGAAATTGTCACACTGAGACGCCAACTTTCTTAAATAGGTTTCGGCTGATTTTTTGCTGTCAAACTCTAGCTGCTTTTTTAAGTTTTCAATATTTTGCTCATTTCCATCTATCTCAGTTTTCAAAGCCAGCATTTGTTTTTCCAAGTTTCCAATTTCTGTCGTTAAATCACTTGCTAACTTTTCATATTGCGGAATGGCATTTTCTAGCTTTTCATACTCATCTTGCTTTTGCTTAGCTTCTTGCATTTTAAGGCGTACATCGGAAATAATGTACCCTAACTGTTCTATTCGTTCATTTATTTGCACGCTTAGTTTTTTATCTTTATCTATTTCAAAATAATCAGCTGCTGTGTTGTATATATTTTGTTTTCCCTTTTTATATTCAGTTTCTTTTGTCGCTACTTTTTGAGCTAGATCAGCCTGTAATTTTTTTGCCTCTTCACTTATTTCTGCCAGCTTTTCTATATATTCTCTAGTAAGGGTTTCATCACTTATTTTAGCAATATTAGGATGCTCCAAAGAACCGCACACAGGACAAGGCTCGTTTATATTTAAAAACATAGCCATTACGCCAGCTTGCTCAGCTAAATACAAATTAAATTTATCATTGTATTCGTTGGTTTTTAAATTTGCTTCCTGCTGCGCTCTAATATACTTTTCTTGAATTTGCTTAAGTTCTTTATAGTCAGATAACACTATTTGGTAATCATCATTTAAACTATTTAACTTGGCTAATTGATTATTTAAATCACTATATTCATTTTGCAATTTAGTATATATAACAGCTATATCTTTTAAGGAATTAAATCTTTCCTTATAACTCAATAATTTTTCTTCTACATCTATTGATTTCTCTACTGTTTGATATAATCCAATATCTGCCCTTTTATATTCTCGACTTTTTATTTCACCCACACTTATAAGGTTTTCAAGTTCATCATATTTAGAAATACTATCTTTAACTAAAGTTATTTTTTCCTCTAATTCCCTTATTTTAGGCTCATTTTTCTTTTGCTCTTCAACTTCCTTCAAAGCCTCTTCATACAAATTATTTTTACTTGATATGTAGTATTTTACCTCTTCATATCTAGTTTGATCCTTTTGTATTTGGCTTACTTTTATAGCTTTGTTATTTAACCCTTTTATTTCTTTTTCCAGTTTTGCTATTTCATCTTGCATATCTAAACGTCTAGCTTCATCATCCATAATCAAAGCTTCAAGAGCATCCATGCCCATTTTAATTGTCTCATCTCCATTTTTTGCAAGATTTATAACTTCTACGTATTCATCGTAATAATCTTTACCTAATTTTTCGCAATAAACACCATCTAAAAATTGTTTTGCAGAATTTACAATAGCTTCACATTTTTTATTTGTATCCAAATATTCTCTTGATACTTCATTTTGCAAATCACCAAATTTTTCAGTATTAAAAATTTGTCTAAATATCTGTTGTCTTTCTTTTGTATCCGCATGTATCATCTTTGCAAAATCACCTTGAGCTATCATGGCAATTTGCATAAATTGGTTGCGATCAAGCCCCAATATTTCATTTATTTTTTCATCAACTTCTGTTGTTTTAGTTATAATTTTCCCATCTGGCAATGTTAAATCTACAGATTTTTTCTCTGTAGTCATGCCCTCTCCACCTTTTTGCTTTTTTCTTTGGTATTCTGGACATCTACAAATACTATAGATTTCATCATTGTACAAAAATTCCAATTTAACAGATGTCTTAGTACTGTCATCTGCATACTTGCTGCGAAGCATAGAATGATTACGTGCTTCGCCACTTGGCTCGCCGTATAGAGCATAAACTATACCATCAAAAATAGTAGTTTTACCAGCTCCCGTATCTCCAGTAATTAAATATAGCCCTTTTTCACCTAATTTATTTAAATCAAAAACGGTTTCTTTTGCATAAGGGCCAAAAGCAGTTAAAGTTAATTTAGTAGGTCTCATACTATCTCTCCCAAATTTTTTCTATAACAGATTTTAAAAATTCAACTTGTTCCTGATTTAACTCTTGATTGTTGCGGTTTTCGTAAAACTCACTAACCCACTGCAATGGACTTTTTGTCTCATTTTCTTCAGAAACTACAAGCTGATCACTTTGCTTAGTTCTCTTATTGTCATAATCCAGCTTCATTATATTTTTATATATAACTCTAAGCTTGTTTAGTACATCAAACACTTCGTCTTCATCTGTTAAAGTTATATGAAAATAATCATCTGTATTTAAGTTGTCATAAAAACTTTTTTCAACTAATTGGTTATATGTTCCTCTTATTTCTACTAAATCTCGCATAGGAGTAAGATGTATCTCCTCTATTTCTATATCACCTTTATTTTTTAATTCTACAATGGTAACTGATTTGCTGTGATTAGCTTCAGAAAATGAATATTTCAATGGTGAACCGCTATATCTCATAGTATCCCTGCCTATTTTTTGCGGTTTGTGAATATGTCCAAGAGCAACATAATCAAAATCATCAAAAACTTCTACGCCTATATTATCAGTGCCACCTACTGACATTTCTTCCGAATCACTTCTCTGGGAACCTGCTACAAATTGATGTGTAACTAAAACATTTCTTTGTTCTCTATCAATAGGCATATTATCTATAGCTATTTTTACAGCATCCTCGTAAGTTTTAATATCTTCATCTGGATACTTGCTCCTAACATGTATAGGTTTGATAAATGGCAATAGATAAATATTTATCTTACCAAATTGATCTTCTAAAACTATTGGTTCACAAATACCGTCATATACTTTTGAAATAAATGTGCCTTCATTAGTCATAAGCCTGCTACCACAAGCTAATCGCTCAGCGCTATCGTGATTGCCGCTGACAATAAATGTTTTAATATTTTTATTTGATAATTGAAACATAAATTCATCAAAAAGCACTACAGCCTCTGATGGTGCAACTGGTCTGTCGTAAACATCGCCAGCAATAATCACGCCATCTGGCTTAACCTTATCAACTATTTTTAAAATTTCTTTTAGTATATATTTTTGATCTTCAATCATAGAAAATCCATTGACCCATTTACCTATATGTAAATCTCCACAATGTAAAAATTTCATTAGTATTTTCTCCCATATATTTTTTAAGTTTACCTGCTGCGAACATTAGTTCGTATGCATATTTTATCACATAACCTAAAAGCTTGCACCACAAAAAAAGCCATTACGCAAAAATAATGCAAAAAAACTCAATGTGACACTTCTTTAATATAAAAGTCATTGCAGTGTCACTAAGATATCTTATACTATAAATGTGTTAAGGGATAAGAAAGAAAACGAACTTTAAACACGCGGATTGTTAGTAATCCAAAATATAAATTAACCTCTCTATATAACGACTCATTCGAAAAAAGCGACCCCGTTGGTCGCTTTTTTAATATATTTAATTTGAAATCAACTCTTTTACAAATGGTGTAGCTGGATTTTTTAAAATATTTTGTGGCGTGTCAAATTGCTCAACTGCGCCTTTATTCATAACTAAAACTTTTGTGCCAAGAGTCAACGCCTCTGAAATATCGTGAGTTACAAATACTATAGTTACTCCTGTTTTTTTGTGGATATTCTTAATTTCATTTTGAAGATTTTTTCGAGTTATTTCATCCACCGCCCCAAAAGGCTCATCCATAAGCACTATTTCTGGAGAAGCTGCCAAAGCCCTTGCAATACCAACTCTTTGTTGCTGTCCACCAGATAATTCATCGGGATATCTACTTAGTAAATCCTCATCTAAACATACTAATTTTAAAAGTTCACAAACCCTCTTTTTGTTTTTATCTTTATCTTTTTTATTAACCAAATCTAATACGTAGGAAATATTTTTTTCTACAGTCATATGAGGAAATAACACACTACCTTGAATAACATATCCTATATTTCTACGCAAATCTATTAAATTTCGATTATTTAAATTTTCTCCATTTACAACTACATCACCTGAAGTTGCCATAGACAAACCGTTTATCATTTTCAAAAGCGTAGTCTTACCACATCCTGACGAGCCGATAACTGTAATAAACTCACCTTGCTCAATACTTAAATTTAGTTTTTCAATAACAATCTTTTCATTGTAGAGTTTTTTTACCTTCTTAAATTCGATAACATTATTCATAACAATCCTCCTAGATCAATCCCTTACTTTTCAAAAATGATTTTGCAACTTCTCTTGGCTCTTTTCCTTTAGACTCCACTTTGTAATTCATCTCAGCCATTTCACTATCAGAAATACTGTCAATTAATTTTTCAAAAACAACTTCTAACTCTGGATGTTTTTCTAGAGTTTCTTTTCGTACTATGTTGCCACATAAATATGAGGGATAAAAACTTTTATCATCTTCAAGAATGACAACATTGGCTATGCTAAGCTGTCCGTCTGTTGTAAATATTGGCATCACATCGATCTCACCTTGTTCAATAGCTTTATATTTCAATCCTATATCCATATCTTTTGTAGCAGCAAAATCCAATCCATAAGTTTTACATAGTGATTCGTATCCATCTTCCCTTTCGAAAAAATCGTATTCAGCACCAAAAGTTAGTTGGTTTGATACATTTTTTAAATCAGAATAAGTTTTTAAATTGTATTTTTCTGCTATATCTTTGCGGACAACCATACCATAGGTGTTATTAAAACCATACATACCTAACCATTTCATGTTAAGATTTTTTTCATACTCATTTTGCATTTTGTCAAATTTAGATTCATCGTATACATCACTATTTTTTAAAACTATATTCCATGCTGTTCCAGTATATTCGGGATATATATCAAATTCACCTTTTTCCATAGCTGGCTGAATATTTGATGTGCCCCCACCTACTCCTTGAGTAACTTCTACATTTAAATCTGTGTCTTTTTCAATAAGTATGTCTAACATTTCTCCCATAATATATTGTTCTGTCATAGGTTTAGTAGCAATATGTATTGTATCTTTTGTTCCTGTTGATATTACAAGATTTCCTATAATTGCAACACAAACTATACCTATACAAATCGATACTATATGTCTGCTTTTTTTACTTTTTTCAACAACACTTAATATAAAATCTAAAAACAAAGCTAATAATGCAATTAATAAACTTCCTGCCATAGTCATAGCAGCATTGTTTGTTGTTATCCCTCTATAAATTGCAACTCCCAATCCGCCAGCCCCAACAAATGAAGCAATACCTGCAAGAGCAATTGTCATAATTACCATATTTCTAATACCGGAAATAATAACTGGCATAGCGAGAGGAAGTTTTACCTTGAAAAGAACTTGAAGGTTAGTACTACCCATTCCGCGTGCAGCCTCTATAATATTTTTATCAACATTAACAAGTCCAGTATAAGTATTTCTAACCATCGGGAGCAATGCATAAATAGTTAACGCAATAACTGAAGTTGTATTGCCTATACCTAAAAAGGGAATTAAAAATCCAAGCATAGAAATTGATGGTATTGTATATATAAAGTTTATCGCTGCCATTGTAGGTTTAGTAGTTTTAGCAAATTCACTAATTAATATCCCGATAACGCCTCCAAGAACAATTGCAATCAAAATTGCCAACAGTGAAATTTCCAAATGTTCTATTGTCAATTGGACAAAAAATGACTTTTTTTCTATTAGCAACTGACCTATATCTTTTAACATTTGCTACACTTCCTTTCTAGTAATTCCTTTAAATTTACAGGTTTCCAAACATAAACCGCAATGCAAACAGTGGCTTTGATCTATGATAAATTCTTTAATACATTGCTGAGGACATATACTGACACACTTGCCACAACTTATGCAATTATCATTTATGTAAAATTTTTTTCTATCTATTGCTCCTTCATTACCTTGATTAAAGCTGGCTCTATAAATAGGATTTACTCCTAAGTCGAAAAATTCACAATTACCATCTACAATACAAAACGCCTCTAGTATATATCTACTTTTTTCTGGATACACATCACACATAGATGGATTTTCATCAAATATTTTATCTATCCAATATTTTTGGTTTTCAACTTTTTTAGCTTTACCCTCAAGTCTTATCATTTGATATTGTTTATTCATACCTACAATAGCAACTCTTTTATTTAGCATAAGTTCACTGTAAAAATCCTTACCCCTAGCTGTGCAAAAATAAATATTTTCACCTTGTGCAATCATAATATCTATAATTCTATTTCGCACTCTTCCCTTGCTATCAACTGTTGCAAAAGCTACATCTTTTATACTTCTCAACTTTTCCATACATTTTGCGTAATTCATATGACACCCTCTTTTCTTTTTTATATTTAATTTATCTCCGTTTTTGTTGTAATTCATTTTGTTACAACGATTATATTACTGTACCGTTGTAATGTCAATAGTTACAATAAAAAAAGATGTATTCGTAAATTTTGAATACATCTTTGCTTGTTATATTATTTGGTGAATTAAATTTTTATTGCTCAAGGGCTATAAATTTTTTTGTGTCCTCTATCACATCTGCAATTGTAATTCTAGCCATTTCATCTTCCATAGCCTTTTGGATACTATCTAGTTTATCATCCAAAACTTTGTGAATATTACGACCAACTGGACATTTATCACTTGGATTTTCATGAAAATGAAATAACTCTCCACTACTTACACACTCAACAGCCTTATATACATCTAAAAATGTTATCTCATCTAGTGGTTTTGCAATAGAAGCACCGCCTGACCCACGAGCCACAGTTATTAGACCGGCCTGCTTAAGCTGTTGCAAAATTCTCCTTATTACAACTGGATTAACATTGACACTTCCAGCTAAAAAATCACTTGTTAACTTATAATCTTTTTCAAATGTATCTATACACGCAAATATATGAATAGCTATTGTAAATCTACTAGAAATTTGCATATTATCATCTCCTTAACAAAATATTACAAAGTGATTATATCACAATTATCTACCTTGTATCCAAAAAATATGCACAAAAAAATGACGCCATCAGCATTCCTTGGATTGCCTAAAGCGTCATTGTATTTCTTAACTATCATTAAATAAAATACCCTACTAGTCAGCCTGGTATGGTAGTAAAGCAACGATTCTAGCTCTCTTAATAGCTTTTGTTACTTCTCTCTGGTGTACTGCGCAAGTACCAGTAACTCTCTTAGGTAAAATCTTACCTCTTTCAGTTACGTATTTCTTTAGTGTTTCAACATCTTTGTAATCGATTGTCTTATTTTTATCGGCACAGAACTGACATACTTTTTTCTTTCTGTAGCCGCCACGTCTCTTATCCATCATGACTTATTTCTCCTTTCTTTTAGAATGGCAAATCTTCATCGTCATCTATGCTGACAAATCCTTCAGGAAAATCGCTTCCTGCACTTTGCTGTGAGCTTCCCTGGCTCTGAGCAGCCGGTCTGTCTCCCCATTCTAAAAATTCTACTCTATCGGCAACGATATCAGTTGTATAAACTTTTCTGCCGTCTTTTTCATAACTTCCTGTTTGAATATGGCCCTGAATAGCAACTTTTCTGCCTTTAACTAGATATCTTTCACAGTTTTCAGCCTGTTTACCAAATACAACAATACTTGGGAAATCAGCGCCTCTTTCCTGGCCATCTCTACCTGGAACTCTATCAACTGCTAGTGAAAATCTTGCAATTGCTAAATCATTTGACCATCTCACTTCTGGGTCTCTAGTCAGTCTTCCTATCAATGATACAATATTCATTTAAAGACCTCCTATTTTTCTTCCTTGTTGATAATCATGTGTCTGATTACGTTGTCAGAAATCTTAAGTCTTCTGTCAAGTTCTTTTGGAAGATCAGCTGGTGCTTTGAATTCTACTACTACATAGTATCCTTCGTTTTTCTTCTGGATTGGGTAAGCAAGCTTTCTAACTCCCCAGATGTCTACGTTTGAAACTTCGCCTTCAGTAGCAATAATACCTTTAACTGTTTCGATTGTTGCTTCTTTCTGTGCGTCTTCAAGAGCAGCATCAATGATGAACATTACTTCATAATTAATCATGTTTTTTCACCTCCCTGTGGACTAAATGGCATCAGCCGAATTGCTGATGCAGAGATTGTACTTTTTTAATGCGTACCCTAATATTATATATCTTTTTTTCAAAAAATCAAGTATTTTTTAATTTTTTACACAAAAAAAAAATATGGTCATGCTACAATTAAGAAGTACGAGTAAAATTATTGTTGCACTGGCCATATAAAAGAAATTTTTGATTGGTATTTAATATTTTTTTCTTGGGTTAATTATAATACATTTTTATCTTTGAGTAAATTTACTAATTTTCAAATCTGTATTGATTTTTTATCAACATAGACTTATTATGTAATTAACTTAATAAACCAAAGGAGAAATCTATATGGATATTGAAAAATACAAAGTTTTAATAGATACAATAAATATAGGCAGCATAACAGGTGCTGCCGAAATACTAGGCTACACACCCTCAGGTATTAGCCGACTTATAAATAACTTAGAAAAAGAAAATGGTTTTCCACTTTTAATACGCACAAAAAATGGCATCAAACCTACTGATGCCTGTAAAAAAATATTGCCTACTATTGAGCAGCTTCTTCAAAGTGCCGAAAATCTAAACCAGCTTTCCGCGCAAATATGCGGTATACAATCAGGTACTATTACAGTTGGCTCATCGTATACCATATACTACCAATGGTTATCAAAACTCATTTATAAATTTAATCAAAAATACCCGAATATCAATTTCAATATCGTAGAAGGTACAAGCAGTACATTAAGCGAAATGATTGAAAAAGGCCAGGCTGATTTTTGTATTATCAGTAAAAGAAAAGGCAATTTTAACTGGATACCACTTTGCCAAGACGAACTAGTAGTTTGGGTACCAGAAAATCACCATTCCATAGAAAAAGGATATTACAAACTTGAAAATCTTGAAAAAGAAACATTTATCCAGCTTTTCCCTGGCAAAGAAACTGACAACTCGATTTTTCTTCACCACAAAAATATTTCGCCGACTATAAATTTTGCAACTGCTGATGTCTATGCAGCTTATTCAATGGTTGAAGCAGGACTTGGCGTCTCACTAACAAACAAACTACTTGCCGAAAATATTCACGGGAATGCCGCTGTGGTTCCTTTAAAACCTTCTCAATCCATAGATATTGGTATTGCAATCCCTCAGGAAAACATAATTTCACCTGCTACAAAAACTTTTGTAAAATTTGCCGAGGAATTTATCCATGAGCTAGGATAGTTTACATAGGTGTTCCTACTTCGATTAGATTGCCATCTAAATCGTAAAAACGAACTACTTTTTGTCCCCAGCTATGAGTCATTAACTTGTTTACATACTTTGTGGATGGATATAGTTTTTCTAATTTATCCACAAAGGCTTCTATATTTGCCTCTTCAAAATAAAGTTCACACGAATTACTTTTTTCTGTAATATCTTCACCTAAAAAATCTCTCCAGATTTTTTCATCTTGAAGCACCAACCCTTCAGTTAGTATTACATTGCCACCTTGATCTAAAACTGTATTTAAATTAAATAAATCATGGTAGAACTTTATTGATTTTTCTATATCTTTTACAACAATCAATACATTTCTAAGTTTCATAAATCCTCCTTTTTTAAACCATTATCTTATTAACATTAATAATACTCCAAATTTATATCATACCTATTGATTCGTCCGTCACGCTGTACTCGCAGCATATCTTTATCTAACTCATTTAAATATTTTCTTATAGTTGAATTACCAATACCTGTAATTTTCTCAATATCAGCAAGAGACATTCCCTCAATACCAAACAAAGAGTTAGTTAATAAACTTTTTAGCATTATATCTTTTTTACTTTTACCATCTTCAATTTTCATTTTCTTTACATAATATTGCCACCTGTCTAAACGAGTAGATATATTTTCCATATTATAGTTTTCAACTTCTAAAATAAATTCTAAAAATGTAATTATAAATGGTGTTAAATCACCTCGATTTTTTTTATCATTTACAAGAGCAAAACTTTTGTCATATTTTTTCTTATTTTGTTTAATAACATAAGATAGTCCATATCCAATTAAATTATCTAATTCTTTTACAAGATATTTACTACTTACAAAGCGATTTAATCTGCCATTGCCATCATAATACGGATGAATATATCCAATCATATAATGAGCTATAGATATTGAAATAAGATTAGGTATTTCTTCACTATTAAGTATATTAAGTGTCTTATCCATCATATCTATAATATTTTCTTCACCAATTACACCTGTATGAATTGTTTCCTGTCTACTGTTTTGAACATAAACAGATCTTTTTCTAAAATATATGCCATCTGGCACATCTTCCGGATCAGATAATTTTACTTCTTCCAACACTAACTCATCATATATTTTTTTTACATCACAACTGCTAGATATATTTATATCTTCTTCCTTAAGAAGAAAATATTTCATTACTAGACCAAATAATCTATCCTTGCTTTTTTCTTTGTTGTTTATAATTTCAACTAAATTAAGAATTTCTTTTCTTGTGCTAGCTACTCCTTCAATCTCATTTGTAAAATTGATTTCATCAACAAGACTTGTCAATGTAAACTGCTCCAATGCCTGTTCTGGTAATTCTTCACTTAACTTTTTAAGTTTCTTATCCAAAATATGTATCTTATTTATAAGTTGGGTTATTTCTCCTGTATATGTAAAAAAGGCTGGAAATCCTGCAATTTTAAAATCAAAAATAACTGATTGTTCACTGCCAAATCTATTTTTATAAGTCTGTTCATAAATTTCTTTATCTTGATACCAAATTTTTTCTAAATTTTTATATTTCATAGCTCACTCCTTATTTGCTAATTTATCATACTTTTTAGCAAATTACTATTCTTTTTTATAGTTTATTTGCTATTTTAGCTATGTTTTTAGCAAATAAAAATGGAGAGTCAAAGCAGATTAGTGCTGCTTCAAATCTCCATATATTTAAAAAGAGCAATTTATCCCCATAATACTTCAGGATATAATCCTTTGTCTTTTAGTGACTGTAAGGCATCCATTACAACTTGCTTATCTTCTTTGTAAGTTAGTCCATACCATCTATCTCTAGAAGTTAGTACCTTGCAAGTTGCCTTACCTTCTTTTATAAGTTCATCTGTTACTTTAGGAATGAAATATTCTGCTTTTTCAGGGTCTGTTTTTAGTGCCTCATCTAAAAATCCAGCAAATCTATTTACAAGTTCATCCATCATTTCACCTGTATAACCCCAGAAATTCATAGATACTGGTGTATCTTCAGCAAGCTCATTCCAATTTTTTTCATCTTCAGTATAGGCTATTTTGCCATCTACTCTCATAATCTTAGTTCTTTCAACTATATCAGCAAGATAGCCATTTTCATCAACGCTGCATACACCTCTTGCAACATGGCCGTTTTCTGTAATAGTATTTTTCAAAAGATATGAAACCATAGTAAACTGACCTTTATCAGTTACACCTGATAGAAAATCGTATATTGATTGAAATGCTCCTGGTCCGTAATAATCGTCTGCATTGATTACGGCAAAAGGTCCATCTACATATTTTCTTGCTGTCATAATTGCATGACCTGTACCCCAAGGCTTAACTCTGCCTGCTGGTACTTCATAACCTGCTGGTAAATCATCAAGTTTTTGGAAAGCATATACAACTTCCATATGTTTGCCAGCCTTATCGTCTACAAGAGCTTTAAAATCTTCTAGATTTTCTTCTTTTATTACGAAAACAACTTTTTTAAATCCTGCCATCATAGCATCATAAAGAGAAAAATCCAATATGATTTCTCCTTTATCCGTAACTGGATCAATTTGTTTAAGACCACCGTATCTTGATCCCATGCCAGCAGCCATTACTACTAATACTGGTTCTTTCATGAAAATACTCCCTCTAAATTTACAATTTATTTTTCCTGTTCTGCTTCTCTATCAAAAAATATATTTTTGCTACTTGTTGCAAGAGGTATAGCATATGCTATACGAACGTTTTCATCATCGAATAAATTCATTTTTACTGCACAAGTACCAATTGAATAAAGCACTCTATTGTCCATGCGATTGTCCATAGCAACAGATGCAGCAGAACCTACTGCAATGCCAAGATCTGTAACTTTCATAGTACATGGTACACCGGCACTGTAGCATTCCCCACAATCTTTAAAACCACAATAACCACAAGCGCCTAGTCCAAGTGGATTTTCCCTTGATCCTATTATTACTGCACAATGACAATGGCTCATGCTTTTACCATCTCTTACAAAATAGTCAACATTTCTTTTCGCTCCTATTTCAGCAGTTAAATTTCCAAGTTTAATTAAGTCTTCGCCATCTACTATTTTAACTACTACGCTATCTTCACCACATGCTTTTGGTGCAGTTTTAGCTGCCGCTGCCATTAGATTTGCAACATGCATCGCCGCTTTATGTTCTGCATCGTATCCGTTTAAAATCATATTTCTCACCTTTTAACCTTTTTTTACATCTTCCATAGAATCTACTACTTCTACTTCTAAAGTTTCCAATTTAGCTCTTTTAGCCTCTTCTTTTTTACGCTGCGCTTCTTTCCATTTTTCCTTTTCACGTTTATATGGATAAACAAACATGCCAACTAGGCAAAATGCAGCAATACCTAGCCACATACCTGCAAATACATCAGAAGCGTAGTGAACGCCTAAATATACTCTAGATAAACCGATTACAATTGGTAAAAGTATTAAACCAATCATACCTGGTATTTTCTTTTTAGGATCTTTTACTTCTTTGTAAACTATGTATGCAAGTAGTAAAAATACTGCAAATGCAGTTGTTGTATGTCCACTTGGGAATGAGTATCCACCCTGTTCTATAAGCATATTTGCTGCATCAGGTCTTGGTCTTGCAACAAGTACTTTTATAATTTTATTTGCAACTGAAGATAATATTGCAACTGCTGTAACTGGTAAACCGTATTTTTTTCTAGTTTTTTCAAAAGCCACAAGTAAAATACATATAATCGTAATCGTTTGCCAATTGCCAATATATGTAACTAATTCAGTTAAAGTATTTAGACCTGGCCCTCTAAAACTTTGGATTAACAGTCCATAATTTGAATCAAATACTTCAGTATTTCCATTTAACAGCAAAAATACTACTGCTATAAAAGCCATAACCGAAGCTTCAAATCCCCATAATTTATAATTTAGCATTTAAAATTTACACCACCATTTCTATAATTTAAAATCTCGTATCTTAAATATTATACACTTTTGTCTAACAGTTAACAATAATATTATGTTATAATAGAATATATTTAACGATGAGGTGAAAGTGAATATGAAAATTATTAGAAATATCCCTAGTGCAATTACTATTTACTCTAATCTTAGATATCTAAATAAATACAAAAAAGAAATAGAAGATGCAAAAAAGGTTGGAGATATCCAAAGGGAAAAAGAAAATATATTACTTGCAACAAGTACATGGGGAAAAAAATTATCTGAAGCAGCAGGTATGAAAATCACTGCTTATGGCAGAGAAAATTTACCGACTGAAGGCCCAGTAGTTTATATGTGCAATCACCAAGCATACGGTGATATAGTTGCACTTTGTGCCGTTTTAGATACTATCCAATTTGGATATATAGCAAAAGATAACTTGCAAAAAGTTCCACTATACGGCGCTTGGATTGAACGAATTAGAAGTGTTCTTATAGACAGAGGACATCCTAGAGAAGCTTTAAAAGCCATTTCAAAAGGTGTTGGACTTATAAAACAAGGATACTCACTTTTAATATTTCCAGAAGGTACTCGTAGCAAAGGTGACGATATGGGAGAATTTAAACCAGGCGCTATGAAACTTGCTACTAAACCTAAAGTTCCAATTATACCTATTTCACTAGATGGTACATGGCATTCATTTGAAGAACATGGCGTTTTAAAACCTTGCGATGTAAAAGTTATGATACATCCAGCTATTGAAACTAAAGATTTAACAAAAGAAGAAGAACGTCATCTTTCAGATAGAGTTTACAAAATTATAGAAGATGGATTAAAAGAAATGAGAGCAAACTAATGCTCTCATTTTTTTCTTTAATTAATATCCAATACCAAAGCTTTCTTTAGCTCTCTTTAGAACGCCTTTAGCGATTTCATCTGCTCTCTTAGCACCATCATTTAAGATTTCTAATAGCTCATCAGAATTTCTAATTTCTTCGTATCTTGCTTTTATAGGAGCAAGTCCATCTACTACTATCTGAACTAAATCCTTTTTGAAATCTCCGTAACCACAGCCTTCGTATTTAGCTTCGATTTCTTCAATTGAAAGATCAGAAAATGCTGTGTAGATGTTCATTAGATTACTGATACCTGGTTTGTTTTCCATATCAAATCTAACAACACCTTCAGAGTCTGTAGTTGCCTTCATAATAGCCTTTTTAATTTTCTTTTCATCATCAAGAAGTGAAATACGGCTTAATTCATTTTCGGCACTTTTACTCATTTTTTTAGTTGGATCATCAAGAGCCATAATTTTAGCACCTTCCTTTAGGTATCTGCCTTCTGGAAGTACAAATGTATCACCATATTTGTTATTTATTCTATTGCAAAGGTCTCTAGTTAGCTCGATATGCTGTTTTTGGTCAATACCAACAGGTACGATATCAGTATCGTAAAGCAAAATATCAGCAGCCATTAAAACTGGATACATGAATAAACCTGTAGGAGCTGACTCTTTGCCTTTACCTTTGTCCTTAAACTGTGTCATTCTTGATAATTCGCCAGTATATGATGAGCAAGTTAGAAGCCATGAAAGCTCAGCATGACCTGAAACTTCTGACTGTACAAATACGATACTCTTTTTAGGATCAACTCCTACTGCAAGATAAAGAGCTGCAACATCAAGAATATGCTCTCTTAACTCCTTTGGATCCTGCGCCACTGTAATAGCGTGTAAATCAACTATACAATAAAAACATTCGTTATCATCTTGAAGTTCAACAAACTGTTTTAAAGCTCCTAAATAATTTCCTAAATGAATGTTTCCTGTAGGCTGAATGCCTGAAAAAACTCTACCCATCTTTTCCTCCTTGAATTTTAATTATTAAATCGCAACTTCCTGCGCAAATTTTTCAATAATCTTTTTTTCTGCTCTTGAAATAGTCATTTGAGACACTCCAAGGGCCTTTGCAATTTCACTTTGAGATTTTTCCTCAACAAAACGCTTTTTAAATATGTACCTGTTTGTACCTGTCATCTGACTTAAAACTTTGTCGATAATCTCGTAGTTTTCAATATCTTCAAAACCTTTTTCGTCTCTTGCAGTATACTTTTCAAACATTGAAGTCGCTCCATCGTCACCGTTTTCATCAAAAGTTTGATTTAGTGAAAGAGCCCCGTACGCCGCGCTGCTTTCAATAGCACGAAGTATTGTCTCCTCAGTTTCTCCCATTCTCTCTGCAATTTCAGACGCTGTAGGTTTTCTATTTAATTCCGACATTAACTCATCTTTTACTTTAGGAATGGCAGATGAAAGTTCCTTCATATGTCTTGGTACTTTGACACTCCATCCCTTATCTCTAAAGTATTTTTTTATTTCTCCCAGTATTGTAGGTGTGGCAAAACTGCTAAACTCAAATCCTCTTGTTGGATCAAATCTTTCGACCGCAGAAATCAGAGCCATAGCACCAACCTGATACAAGTCGTCGTAATCAACACCTTTACCTAGATATTTTCTTATAAGTATATCCACCATGTAAAGATGCTCTTCCACAATTTTGTTTCTCAAGTCAATGTCTTTACTTTCGTAATACTCTTCAAACATTTCTTTATTTAGCATAAATTTTTCACCATAATTATTTTCTTTGTACCGTCTCCATCTTTTTCAATTTCAACTTTATCCATTATGCTTTTTATAATGGATATTCCAAGGTCACCTTCAGTTGGACAATCTAAGCAGATATGTCCGCATTTTTCAATATTGTGTTCACCTGTTGAAACTAAAGTGATAGTTAAGTTATCATCAGCAAGTTCTATATTCATATCGTATGATGAGCACCAACAATCATGCCCGTGACATGTAATACTTTTGCAAGCCTCAAACACTGCCATTCCTATTTCATCTACTGTATCGATATCAAATTTGGCAACATTTGCAGCAGCAATTGCAGCACTTCTACACACTTGTATGAATTCTGGTTTACCTGGTACAGTCATTTTAACTAGGTTTAACATATATTCTCCTTATTTTTCATCCTGTATAACTTTTGCCATAGAGATGATATTTGTATCTTCAGCAACTTTCATAATTTTAACACCAAGAGTTGCTCTACCTAATTCAGAAACATCTTTTGCAGCAATTCTTATTATTATGCCATCTGAGTTTATAAGCAATATTTCATCGTCTTCCTCAACTGTCATAGCGCCTATTAATTCTCCTGTTTTAGAGAATTTCTTTTTATCATAAGTCAATACACCTTTGCCGCCTCTATCCTGAAGTTTGTACTCTTTTACTGGAGTTCTCTTACCGTAACCATTTTTTGTAACAACTAGTAGCTCGTCATCTTCTTTTACAAGTGACATAGAAACTACTTCATCGTCTTCTTCAAGTTTAATAGCTCTTACACCGCCAGCAACTCTGCCCATAGGTCTTACATCTTTTTCGTTAAATCTAATGCTCTTACCGTTTTTAGTTACTATGATAACATCATCGTTGCCAGATGTCTGCTTGATGTCTATTAGTTCGTCACCATCTTTTAGCTTAACAGCAATTATGCCATTTTTTCTGTTTGTATCAAACTGAGACAGTGCAGTTTTCTTGATTGTTCCCTTTTTAGTTACACCCATTAAGTACGAATCTTCTTTAAATTCCTTTATAGGAATGACAGCATTTATTCTTTCTCTCTGTAGTAAGTTTAAGAAGTTTACAGCAGGTGTACCCTTAGCTGTTCTCGTAGCTTCTGGTATTTCGTACGCCTTTAGCTTATGCGCTTTACCAAAGTTTGTAAAGAACATCAAGTAGTCGTGAGTAGAAGTCATAATTAAATCTTTTACAAAATCGTTTTCACGAGTTGTCAATCCTGCTATACCCTTGCCGCCTCTCTTTTGAGTTTTGTAAGTGTCAGCTGGGATTCTCTTTAAATATCCTAGATGAGTTAAAGTAATTGCAACATTTTCTTCTTCGATTAAATCTTCGTCATCTAGTTCATCTACTGCAGCTACAATCTGAGTTCTTCTTTCATCTCCGTATTTTTCTTTTATTTCTGTTATTTCGTCTTTTACAACTCCCATAAGTAGTTTTTCATCAGCTAAAAGAGAATTGTAATAAGCGATTTTTTCCATAAGTTCATTGTATTCGTTTTCTAATTTTTCTCTTTCTAGACCTTGCAATCTAGCTAGTCTCATATCCAAAATTGCCTGAGCCTGTATATCTGAAAAATTAAATCTTTCCATCAGTTTAGCTTTTGCGTCGCTATAAGCTGATCTGATTATTTTTATAATTTCGTCTATGTTGTCTAAAGCTATTCTTAGACCTTCAACTATGTGAGCTCTTGCTTCAGCTTTTTTAAGATCGAACTGAGTTCTTCTTGTCATTACATCCTTTTGATGTTTTAAGTATTCGTTTAAAATATCGTAAAGGTTTAAAATCTTAGGTTCACCATTTACAAGAGCAAGCATAATCATACTGTAAGTGTCCTGAAGCTGAGTATGCTTATAAAGTCTGTTTAGTGTAATCTGAGGATTTGCGTCTTTTTTAAGTTCTATTACGATACGCATACCCTGTCTACTTGACTCGTCTCTAATAGTTGAAATACCATCAACTCTTTTTTCTTTAACAAGCATAGCCATTTTTTCAATAAGTCTAGCCTTGTTTACCTGGAATGGTATTTCAGTGATTACTATCTGCATACGACCTCTTTTTGTTTCTTCAATCTCAGTCTTTGAGCGGACAGTAACTTTGCCTTGACCTGTTCTATAAGCCTCTCTAGCGCCATTCTTGCCTAAAATCATAGCACCAGTTGGAAAATCAGGTCCCTTGATAATATTCATCAAATCATCCACAGTGCAGTCTTCATGATCTATCATATAACAAGCTGCATCTATAACTTCTGTTAAGTTATGCGGTGGAATAGATGTTGCCATACCTACAGCAATACCGTTTGATCCATTTACTAAAAGATTTGGAATTTTAGCTGGTAAAACTGATGGTTCTTTTTCTTCTTCGTCAAAGTTTGGCACAAAATCTACAGTTTCTTTTTCAATATCTCTAAGCATCTGCAACGCAAATGGAGTCATACGTGCTTCTGTATAACGCATAGCAGCAGCTCCATCACCGTCTATAGAACCGAAGTTTCCGTGTCCATCAACCATCATATATCTTGTTGAAAAACTTTGAGCCATACGAACCATGGCATCATAAATAGCGAAGTCACCATGAGGGTGATATTTACCCATTACATCACCGACAATACGCGCTGATTTTTTATGGGGTTTATCAGGTGTTACACCAAGCTGACTCATGCCGTATAAAATCCTTCTATGTACTGGTTTTAAACCATCTCTTACATCTGGAAGGGCTCTACCTACAATAACACTCATGGCATAGTCAATATAAGATCTTTTCATTTCGCCATGAATCTCATGTTGTATCATTTTACTGTCTTCATTTATTAAATTCGCCATCTACAAAACCCCTCCTTCCTTAAATATCAAGATTTCTAACGTACTTAGCGTTTTCTTCAATAAATTTCTTTCTAGGTGGTACCTTGTCACCCATAAGAGTTGTAAATATCTCATCGGCAGCAGCTACATCGTCTAAAGTTATCTGGATCAATGTTCTGTTTTCATAATCCATAGTTGTTTCCCATAACTGCTCGTGGTCCATTTCACCTAGACCCTTATATCTCTGGATAGTTAGTTTTCCAGGTTTATCAGCTAATTGTGCCAATAGTTTTTCCTGTTCTTTATCCGAATAAGTATAGTGAATTTCATTGCCTTTTTTAACCTGGAACAAAGGAGGTTGTGCAGCATAAACATAACCACCTTCTATCAAAGGTCTCATGTATCTGTAGAAAAATGTTAACAACAATGTTCTAATATGAGCACCATCCACATCGGCATCGGTCATGATTATGATTTTGTGATATCTTAGTTTGCTAATATCGAAATCATCACCAATATTACAGCCAAAAGCAGTAATCATATTTTTTATTTCATCGCTGTTTAAAATTTTATCAAGTCTTGCTTTTTCTACATTTAGGATTTTACCTCTAAGTGGCAAAACTGCCTGTCTTTTTCTGTCTCTGCCATTCTTTGCAGAACCTCCCGCAGAGTCACCCTCTACTAGGAAAATTTCTGAAAGAGCTGGATCTTTTTCCTGACAATCTGCAAGTTTTCCAGGTAATGAAAATCCTTCTAGAATATTGTTTTTTCTAGTTATATCTCTAGCTTTTCTTGCAGCTTCTCTAGCTCTTGCAGCCTGTATTGCTTTTGACATAATCTGTTTAGCTTGGTTTGGATTTTCCTGTAAAAATGCAGTGAAGTTTTCGTTTGTCTGAGATTCGACAAATCCCTTCATCTCACTGTTTCCAAGCTTACCTTTTGTCTGTCCTTCAAACTGTGGATTAGTTAGTTTTACAGATACAACCGCAGTAATACCTTCTCTAACATCATCGCCAGTTAAAGCCGCATCATTATCTTTTAATATTTTATTTTTTCTTGCGTAGTCGTTAAATACTCTAGTTAGGGCAGATTTAAATCCAGATAAATGGTATCCGCCGTCTATAGTATTAATATTATTTGCGTATGACATAATCAATTCACTGTATCCATCAGTGTACTGAAATGCCACTTCCATCTCCATGTTGCCTTTGCCACTTTTATCTTTGCCTTTTGCTTCAAAGTAAATTACTTCTTCATGAATAGGATTTTTGTTTTTGTTCATAAACTGAACAAATTCTTTTATACCACCTTCGTAATGGAATTCTTTTTTAACAGGCTTTTCTCCTCTTTCATCAGCTAGAGTAATTCTAATGCCTTTGTTTAAGAATGCCATTTCTCTCAATCTATGCTCTAAAGTGCTGTAATCAAAAACTGTCTCTTCAAAAATTTCTGGATCTGGCCAAAAAACAGTCTTTGAACCTGTACTTTCGGAAGTACCTATAACATGCATTTTTTCAACTGTTTTACCTTCTTCAAATGCAAGAGCGTAGATTTTTCCATCTCTTCTAACTTCTACTTCCATACGTTTTGATAGAGCGTTTACTACAGAAGCACCAACACCGTGTAGTCCTCCTGAAACTTTGTATCCTCCTCCACCAAACTTACCACCTGCGTGAAGTACAGTATGAATTACTTCAACAGCTGGAATTTTTTCTTTTGGATGTATATCTACAGGCATACCTCTACCGTCGTCTTCAACCATAATAGAGTTATCTTCCTGTATAGTTACGTGGATATTTTTACAATAGCCAGCTAGAGCTTCGTCTACACTGTTATCCACTATTTCATAAACAAGATGGTGCAAACCTTTTTCACCAGTAGAACCAATATACATACCTGGTCTTACTCTAACTGGAGTAAGTCCTTCGAGTACTTGTATTTGTTCAGCACCATATTGCTCTTTTTTATTTTCTTCAGCCATATATACCACCTTTATTTAAACTAATAATAAATTTATTTTCTATCTTTTTATTATCTATAAGACATATAAGTATACCATAATAAGCCCATTTTTGCAATCTAACGGACTTTTTTTATGTATGCTATATAATTTCACCTTTTTTTATGTTTATTATTTTTCCATGAGGTAAACTCTGTCTAACTTCTTCAATAAGCTCTGTTGTAGTTAAAAATATTTGTATATTTTTTAAGCCATTTACCAAATATTTTTGTCTCTCACTATCAAGCTCACTCATTACATCGTCTAAAAGTAAGATTGGAGTTTCTTCTTTTTCTTCGATAATCAAATTTATTTCTGCCAATTTCAACGCTAGAGCAGCTGTTCTCTGCTGCCCTTGAGATCCAAATTTTTTTGCATCTATTTTATTTATAAGCACCTTTAAATCGTCCTTGTGAGGACCTCTAGAAGTATTTCTATGTATCAAATCTTGGCTTTCGCTATTTTTTAATGCATTTAAAAAATTCAGTTCTATCAATTCAGTTTTTTCTTCCACTGGAATATTTGAAACGTATTTTGTTTCAATATTTTCTCTGCCATTAGTTATTTCGTTGTGTATTTTTTGACTTATTTTATTTAGTTTTTTTACAAACTCCATTCGTTCTTTAATAATTTTTGCTCCGTATTGGGCTAATTGCATGTTAAACACATCTAGCATATTTTTATCTATGTTAGATTCTTTTAGATAGCTATTTCTCTGCTTCAGTATTTTTTTGTAATTGCTTAAATTATTAAAGTAACTTATTTTAAGCTGGCAAAGTTCCCTATCAACAAAGTTTCTTCTCTTTGCCGGATCTTCTTTGATTATCTTTAAATCTTCAGGAGAAAATATAACTGTTAAAATATTTTCCATCAGTTCCGAAATCTTTTTAGCAGCCAAACCATCGACTTTTATATATTTTTTTCCTGCATTGTTTATTGCTATTTCAACGCTTTTATCCTCATCAAACTTTTTGTAATAAGTATTGATGCGACACATATCAGCATCGAATTTTACAAGATCTTTATCATTTGAATTTCTAAATGATTTGCCCATGGAGGAAATATATATAGCCTCTATTAGATTTGTTTTACCTTGAGCATTTTCTCCTAAAATAATATTAACATTTGGATCAAAATCTATTTCGATTTCACTATAGTTTCTATAGTTTTCAAGTTTTAATTTTTCTATATGCATGATTATTAATTTGATGTAATTCTTACAGGTAATACTAGGTATTCGTAACTATTACCTTCTAACGGTTTTATTAAGCAAGGTGTTATAGCTGTTTTAAACTCTATTAATACTTCATCATCATCTATAGCTTTAAGAGCATCTAGTAAGTATTTTGAGTTAAAACCAATCTCTAAATCTTCACCTGTTTTATCCATGATGATTTCTTCTGTTGCTGCGCCTTCTTCTGATCTTGATGTAATAGTCAACAGATTTTCTTTTATAGAACATTTTATTAAGTTGTTTTTACCTTCTTTTGCAAGTAGAGAAGCTCTTTCAATACTTGTAAGTAGTTCATTTCTATCAATGATCATCTTTGTGTAACAATCTTTAGGTAAAATATCTTTATACTTGATAAATTGACCTTCTATAAGTCTTACATCGATTTTAGTATTATCTACAAGAATAACTAGTTTTTTATTGCCTAAAATGATTTCTATGTCTTCTGCGTCGTTTATATCCATTAGGATGTTTCTTATGTCGCCAAGATTTTTGCTAGGAATGATTATATTGCCGACGTTTTCATTTCTCATTTGCTCTCTACAAACTGCCATTCTAAAACCATCTAAAGCAACCATGTTTACATTTGTTTCATTCATTTCTAGTAGAACTCCTACGATAACTCCTTTGCTTTCTTCATTACTTGCTGCAAAGTAAGTCTTTTTTATCATAGAAGTGAAAAGTTCTCTATTAAATACTAGCTTAGATGATGTATCTTCAAAAATACCTATTTTAGGAAACTCATCTGCTGGTTGACCAACAATTGTATATTCACTTTTAAGAGTTTTAATTTTCAATATATTATCATCTATTATTTCTATGAAAATACTTTCATTTGGAAACTTTCTAATAATATCTCCAAATAGTTTAGATGAAACAACTATACTACCTGGTTCATCTACAACGGCATCAAATGTTTTTTCTATACTAAAGTCCATATCTGATGCGCTAAGTGTAACTTTGTCATCAGCAGCAGTTATTAGTATTCCTTTTAAAATAGGTATAGTAGTTCTAGTGGATACAGCTTTAGAAACTATAGCTAGTGTCTTAGCAAGTATTTGTTGATTACAATTAAATTTCATAAAATTAAATTCCTCCATTTATAAATATACATTTCGCAAAGCCCAAAATCCCTCTTATTCTTATAATAATTATTAGTAGTAATAGTAGTAGGGGGGTGTGAAATTGTGGAAAAGTGCTTTGAGCATTGAAATTCAAAAAATATAGCTTGTTGATAACCTGTGAATAACTGTGTAAAAGTTTTCCACAAAACTGTTGATAAAATGTTTATAACTTTATACGTTCTGTTATTTCATTCACGTATGTTTTTGTGCTTTCATTCACTTTTATTTCATCTGAAATTTTTTCGTGTGCATGTAGTACTGTTGTATGATCTTTTCCACCAAAAGCTTTGCCTATTTTTGGTAAAGACAAGTCTGTCATCTCTCTTGTTAAGTACATAGCAATCTGTCTAGGATGTGCTATTTCTCTAGATCTCTTTTTGCCTTCTAAATCCTTGATGCTAATATCAAAGAATTTGGCAACTGCACGTTTTATTGCTTCAACATTTATATTTTTATCTTCTTCGGTGAAGATGTTTTTCAATGTTTCCTTTGCAAATTGAGGAGTTATGTCTTTGTTTAACATTCTAGACATGCTTACTAGGTTAGTAAATGCTCCTTCAAGTTCTCTTACATTGGTTTGAACTCTTTCGGCAATCATATTTAGAACAGCTTCAACATTTTCATCTACGATAAGGTGCTCCTGCTCTGCCTTATTTAGAAGAATTGCCATTCTTGTTTCATATGTAGGTCTCTTAATATCAGCGATAATATTCCAACCGAAACGTGATCTAAGTCTGTCGTCTAGTCCTGTTAATTCCTTTGGCGGTCTATCACTGGAAATAACGATTTGCTTGTTGTTGTCGTAAAGAGTGTTAAATGTGTTGAAAAGTTCTTCCTGGATCTGATCTTTTCCTTGGAAAAATTGAACGTCATCTATTAGAAGAATGTCTGCTTGTCTGTATTTTTCGCGGAATTTCTGTGTGTTTCTCGTTCTAATTGCTGTGATGATTTCGTTTGTAAACATTTCACTTGTTACATAAAGAACTTTTTTCCCTACATTGTGTTTTAAAATGTGACTGCAAATTGCATGCATTAGATGAGTTTTACCAAGTCCTGATTCGCCATATAGATATAATGGATTGTTTTTTGTTGCAGGATTTTCGGCAACTGACCAAGATGCTGCGTGTGCGTATTCGTTGTTTGGACCTATTACGAAGTTTTCAAATGTGTAAGTTGGATTGATTATAAGCTCGCTATCAAAATCTGGATTGATAGTTGATGTTGTTGAAATTTCAACGGATTCTGATTGTGGATTACTTATGTTGTTCAAATTGTTTACATTGTTAAAACTTGATAATGGTTTTATTAGTGTCGGTCTTTGTGGAGTTTCAGCTGCTGGTTGACTTGGTGTATTGTCGTATTTTTGAGCAAAAGGCGGTGTGAAACCTTGATTTTGTACTGTTGGCTCCGGCGTTGGAGTTTGGTTTTGCGCTTCAGTTGACAATACGATATTTACTTTGTATGGTTTTCCCATAATTGCAGCAGTACATCCTTCGATCAAATGCATATATCTTGTGTTTAAAATTGATATTGCGAAAGGTTGGTCACACAATATATTGATGATATTAGCGTTTTCGTCGATCGATGCAAATTTTAGGGGTGAAAACCATGTTTTAAAGGTGATGTCTGTAACCTCTGGCTGTATTAATTCCAATATTGTTAGCCATTTTTGTTCATATTCGTTCATAGTATTACTTCCCATTCTCTTTTATTTGTGTATATATATAATATCAACAAAGTTATCCACAGACAACCCCTAAAAAAACTTTGTATTTCTAATAAATTCACTGTTTTATCCACAGGTTGTTGATAAAATTGTTAATAGTATTAACAGTCACACAATATATTGATTATTTTTTTCGAAAAATTTTTTTTTGAAGTTCTAAAATTAATTTTTGGCGCTTTTAACCTATAAATTTATTGACTTTATAGGATTTGGATATTATAATTATTAGGCATATGTACTCAAATTGAAATTTAGATTGAGACAGAAAACAATATTTTAAGGAGGTGTTTTAAGATGAAAATGACTTTTCAGCCAAAGAAAAGACAGAGAAAAAAGGAGCATGGCTTCAGAAAGAGAATGAAAACTAAGAGCGGTAGAAACATTCTTAAGAGAAGAAGAGCTAGAGGCAGAAAATCTCTAACAGCTTAAGGTAATTATGCTTAAAAAAAATGTATTGAGTGGAAAACGCAACTTTGATGAAGTGTACAAACGTGGCAAGTCAATTGGACACAAATACGTTGTGATTTTCTATAAGAAAAACGGGCTTTCTTATAATAGATTTGGCTTTTTGGCTAGCAAAAAAGTTGGAAATGCTGTTATGAGAAATAGAGCAAGAAGATTAATGAAAGAAAGTGTCAGATTGATCGGTGATTTATATTTCACTGGTTACGATGTTATTTTTATTGCTCGAAATACAATTAATGATACGAAATGTGCGGATGTGAAAAAATCTATTGAAGCCGCATTGAGAAAAACTGCAATGTATAAAAAGAAATAGAAGGTGATAATTTGAAAAAAATAGCAATTCTATTAATCAGGGGATATCAAAAATTTATATCTCCATGTTTACCTAAATGTTGCAGGTTTTATCCTACCTGTTCCCAGTATTATATACAGGCACTTGAAAAATACGGGTTTTTTAAAGGTAGTTATTTGGGAATCCGCAGGATTTTAAGGTGTCATCCTTTTAATCCAGGTGGATATGATCCCGTACCTTAACTAATCGGAGGAATTAATGAATACAATTATAGGAATATTTGCCAAGCCTCTTGCTTACTTGTTGCTTGCTATCTATAATGTCATTGGTAACTACGGTGTAACACTTATTTTGGTAACAATCCTTGTTAAGTGTTGTCTATATCCTTTGTATATAAAACAGATGAAATCAACAATTACATCTGCCGGTATGCAAGGTAAGATGATGCAAATACAGCAAAAATATGCTAATGACAGGGAAATGATGAACCAAAAATTAGCAGAACTTTACAAAGAAGAAGGTTTCAATCCTGCAGGCGGATGTTTACCAATGTTAATTCAGATGCCTATTATCTTTGCATTGTTTGCGTTACTTAGAAATCCAATGGCTTATATTTCAGGAGCCAATATGAATGAAATGTTGTGGGCAGTTCACGAATCATTTTTCTGGATTGAAGACTTAAGTCAGCCTGATAAATGGGTACTACCTATTTTAGCTGGTATTGCAACATTTGCGGCATTTAGCATTTCACAGCAGAGTGCAGCTGATTCATCACCAGCTGGCGATATGGGTGGAATGATGAAGATGATGAAATATTTCTATCCAGTAATGATCGTACTTATGGGTAGAACTTTCCCATCTGGTCTAGCTTTATATTGGTTCTTTGGACAGTTCTTGCAGATTTTCTTTAACTTGCATATGAGAACTTTAAGGAAGAAACTAAAAGACGAAAAGAATAAGAAGGGCAAAGCAAAGGGAGGTAAGAAATAATGGACTTTTCAGAAAAATGGGGAAAAGACGTTAAAACTGCCACTGAACTTGCTTTAAAAGATTTAAAATGTTCGATTGAAGATGTAAAAGTAACGGTTTTAGAAGAACCTTCAAAAGGCTTTTTAGGAATTGGCTCTAAACTTGCTCTAGTTAGAGTTGAAAAAATTGAAAAAATTGAACCAACAGTTGAAGAAGTAAAAGAAGTTAAGACTGAGAAAAAACATAAAAAATCAAACAATGATAAAACTACTAATACAGAAAAAGAATCATCAAAAAAGGCTAAGTTTGCAAGACCTGATGATTTAGTTGAAGTTGAAAATCATGTAGCTATAGATTTTCTTAAGGAAACTACAGAAAAAATGGGCCTTAAGTTAAATTTTAGAGCTTATGAAAATGAATCAAATGTATATGTAGATATTGAAGGTAAAGATGCTGGAACAATTATCGGCAAAAGAGGTCAGACTCTAGATGCTATACAGTATCTTACAAGTCTTGTTGTTAACAAGAAAAAGGAAGGCTACGTTAGGGTAGTTTTAGACGCAGAAAATTACAGAGCAAAAAGAGAAAAAACTTTAGAACAGTTAGCTAATCGTCTTGCAGATAAAGTTGTTAAAACTAGAAGAAATGTAAGACTAGAACCTATGAATCCATATGAAAGAATGGTTATACATGCTACACTTCAAAAGAACCCAAAGGTTACAACTAGAAGTGAAGGAGAAGAACCATACAGAAGGGTTGTTATTGAACTAAAGTAATTATTTATGATTTTTAAATGCCCGTGAATTTCACGGGCATTTATGGTATAAAATGGTGGTGAATCTTATGGAATCAACAATTGCTGCAATTGCAACTGCCTATGGAGAAGGCGGTATTGGAATTATTAGAATTAGTGGAGAAAAATCAGAAGAAATTTTAAATAAAATTTTTAAATCTTCTTTTAATATAGAAAATAGAAAATTGACTTATGGGAACATAGTTGATCCAGAAAACGGTGAAATTATCGATGAGGTTTTAGTGGTACTTATGAAAGCGCCTCACACTTATACAAGAGAAGATGTGGTAGAAATAAACTGTCACGGCAGCGTAGTTTCTCTTAGAAAAACTTTGGATTTAGTTTTAAGAATGGGTGCTAGGCTCGCTGAAAATGGTGAGTTTACAAAACGTGCATTTTTAAATGGGCGTATCGATTTATTACAGGCCGAAGCTGTAATAGATATTATCAGAGCAAAAACTGACAAATCTTTTAATGTTGCAATGGATCAGCTAGAGGGAAGACTAAGTAAAGTCATAAAAAATCTTAGAAAAGAAATATTAGATATTTTAGTAAATATCACAGTTAATATAGACTATCCAGATGAAGATATTGAAGAAGTAGTTTACGATGACTTAAATGAAAATTTATCTCATATTTGTTTTGAAATTGATAAATTGATAAACACTGGTGACACAGGTAAAATCCTAAACGAAGGATTGAAAATTTCAATTATAGGTAAACCTAACGTTGGAAAAAGTAGCTTTATGAACCAACTTCTAAATGAAAATAGAGCTATTGTAACTGCTATACCAGGAACTACAAGAGATACTATCGAGGAAAAAATAAGTATTAGAAATATCCCAGTTATTTTAACTGATACTGCTGGCATTAGAGAAACTGAAGACCAAATTGAAAAAATTGGTATTGAAAAAAGTAAACAGAGTTTCAACAATGCCGATTTAATAATTTTCGTCTGCGATATGTCAAAAGAAATTGAAGATGAAGATAGAGAAATTGCTTCATATATTGGAGATAGAAATACAATAGTGCTTGCAAACAAGATGGATCTTGAAACAAAAACTACTGTTGAGGACATCAAAGCACTCATTCCTAATGGAATAATTATTGAAACTTCCATGGAAGAAGCAAAGGGAATAGATAAAGTTAAAGATGAAATTGAAAAGCTAGTTTACAAAGGCGATGTTAAGCAAAGCGAAAGCCTAATTGTCAACAACTTGAGACATTTGGACTTGTTGCGAAATGCAGAGCAGTCTATAAAAGATGCGATAAACATGGTAAATTTAAACGAAGCTTTAGAATTTATAGAAATTGATGTTAACAAAGCATACGAACTTCTTGGTGAAATCATCGGTGAAACTGTAAACGATGATATTTTAAATGAAGTTTTTGCTAGATTTTGTTTGGGGAAATAAATTATGAGTTACGAAATGGGTAATTACGATATTATTGTTGTGGGTGCAGGTCACGCAGGTTGCGAAGCAGCCTTAGCCGCAGCAAGAATGGGAAAACGAACTGCCATATTTGCTATCAACTTAGAGTCTATAGCGATGATGCCTTGCAATCCTTCAATTGGAGGAACTGGAAAAGGTCATCTTGTTAGAGAAATCGACGCTCTAGGTGGCGAAATGGGTATAAATATCGACAAAGCTTTTATACAGAGCAAAATGTTAAATACTAGAAAAGGACCTGCTGTTCATTCTTTGAGATGCCAGGCTGATAAAGAGCTTTATCACAGAGAAATGAAAAAAACTTTGGAAAAAACTGAAAATCTGGATATTAAACAGGCTGAAGTTGTGGATTTAATTATTGAGAATGACAAAGTTGTAGGCGTTATAACTATGACAGGTGCAATATACAAGGCAAAGGCTGTAATATTGGCGACAGGTACATTTTTAAGAGGTAAAATTTTTATCGGCGAATCTTCATTTATGAGTGGACCTAATGGTCTAGCTCCATCAGTTGCACTTGCTGATAACCTTAAGAAACATGGACTTACAACTCGTAGATTTAAGACAGGTACACCAGCTAGAGTACTTGCATCTTCGCTAAACTACGATGCCATGAAAGAAGAAAAAGGTGACGAAAAAATAGTGCCATTCTCATTTATGAATGAAAATCTACAAAAGGATCAGATTTCATGTTGGCTAACATACACTAACGAAAAGACACATGAAGTAATTAGAAATAATTTTTCTAGATCTGCTCTTTTTGGGGGCGAGATTGAAGGTGTTGGACCAAGATATTGTCCTTCTATTGAGGATAAGGTTAACAGATTTAGCGACAAGGAAAGACATCAGACATTTATCGAGCCAGAGGGTTTGGATACTGATGAAATGTATGTTCAAGGAATGAGTTCTTCTTTGCCTGAAGATGTGCAGTTGCAGTTCTATAAAACGATCCCGGGCTTAGAGAATTTAAAAATAACTAGACCGGCATATGCTATTGAGTATGATTCAATAGATCCACTAACTTTAAAGATGAATCTAGAATCAAGAATTATAGAAAATCTATTTTGCGCAGGTCAGTTTAATGGAAGTTCTGGATATGAGGAAGCGGCAGCACAAGGTTTAATGGCTGGTATAAATGCAGTTTTGAAAATTGACGAAAAATCTCCTTTTATCTTGGACAGAAGCGAGGCTTATATTGGCGTTCTAATAGACGATTTAGTGGTTAAAGGTACTAATGAACCTTACAGAATCATGACTAGTAGAGCAGAGTATAGACTAGTTTTAAGACAGGACAACGCAGATTTGCGTCTAACAGAAAAATCATACCAACTTGGATTGGCAACAATTGAAAGATATAACAAATATTTACAGAAAAAACAAAGTGTAGAAGACGAAATAAATCGTATGTCTAACACAGAAGTTTATCCAAAAGATGTTGAACAATTTTTATTGAAGTACAACAGTACACCTTTGAAAAATAAGACTACTTTAACTGATTTATTGAAGAGACCTGAAATAACTTATGAGGCTTTAGGTGAAATTGATCAGGATAGACCAAAGCTAAGTGAACATGCAATTACTCAGCTTGAAGTTCAAATTAAGTACGAAGGGTATATTGGCAAGCAGCTTGCTCAGATAGAAAAGTTTAAAAAGCTAGAAAATAAAAAGCTTCCACAGACACTTGAATACGATAAAATAGATGGTCTTAGAATTGAAGCACAGCAAAAGTTAAATGATTTAAAACCTGTATCAGTAGGGCAGGCATCTCGTATATCAGGTGTATCTCCAGCTGATATAAATGTGTTGTTAATATATCTAGAAAAAACTAGGAGATCAGAAAAAAATGAGTAGCTTACAAAATTTAAAAGATATAATTGAAAGCTATAATATATCAAGTGATGTTCAATTTGATAAATTTGAAAAATACATGGATGGCATATTAGAATGGAATACAAAAGTAAACTTAACTAATATTACTGATAGAGAAGAATTTATCGAAAAGCATTATATTGATTCTATTGTGGCTATAGATTTTGACGAAATAAAAAATGCTAAAACTATAATTGATGTTGGTACTGGTGGAGGTTTTCCTGGAGTACCACTTGCAATTATTTTTCCGGAAAAACAATTTGTTTTAGTTGACTCTCTTAATAAAAGACTTAAAATAATTGACGAGCTAACAAATGAGTTAGGTATAGATAATGTAACTACAGTTCACGGCAGAGCAGAAGAACTTGCTCAAAAAAAAGAATACAGAGAAAAATTTGATGTTTGTATATCAAGAGCTGTAGCAAATCTTACTAGTCTATCAGAATTATGCTTACCATTTGTAAAAGTAAACGGAAGTTTTATTGCATATAAAGGGCCTTCAGTATATGAAGAACTTGAAACAGCTGAAAAAGCAATAAATTTACTGGGTGGAAAAGTTGATAAAATTTGTGACATAGAAGTGAACAAAGAACTTAATCATAAATTATTGTTTGTAAAAAAAATAAAAAATACAAATAAAAAATATCCGCGTAAACCAGGCGAACCCGTTAGAAATCCAATAAAATAACTAGTACGAACCAAAAGATGTTTCACGTGAAACATCTTTTTTTATGTAGCTTTTAATAATTGTATAGTGTATAATCAAGTAGTGAACAAAAAACGGAAAAAAAGTATAATACAGGAGGTTAGTCAATGGGAAAAGCAATAGCTATTTTCAACCAAAAAGGTGGAGTTGGTAAAACAACTACAAACATTAATTTAGCAGCATGCTTGGCTATTAAAGGAAAAAAAGTTTTAGTACTTGATATCGACCCTCAGGGAAATACAACAAGTGGTTTAGGTATAGATAAAAGAAATATAGAATACAGTACATATGACTTGTTAACTGAGGATGATTTCAACACTAAACAAGCTATTATAAATACATCAACAAAAGGATTGGATATTATACCAGCAAGTGTAAGTCTTGCAGGAGCAGAAGTAGAATTAGTTAGTGTAAAGGGCAGAGAAAAGAAAATTAAAAAAGCTTTATCAAAAGTTAAAAGACAGTATGACTATATATTTATAGATTGCCCACCTTCATTAGGATTACTAACTATTAACTCATTAACTGCTGTTGATTCTGTGTTAATACCTATTCAGTGTGAATTTTACGCACTTGAAGGAGTAGCACAGCTAATGAGCACAATTGATATTGTAAAGAAAAACCTAAATAGCAAACTGAAAATAGAAGGTGTTATTTTAAGTATGTTTGATGGCAGAACAAATCTGTCAATACAAGTCGTTGAAGAAGTTAAGAAATACTTTAAGGAAAAGGTATATACAACAGTTATACCTAGAAACGTAAGATTGGCAGAAGCTCCAAGTTATGGTTTACCAATCGCAGAGTACGATCCAAAATCATCAGGAGCAGAAGCCTATAGAGAATTTGCTGAAGAATTTCTTAACAATGAGGGAGAAAAATAATGGCAGCAAAGAAAAAAGGATTAGGTAAAGGATTAGAATCTCTACTTATGAGTACAGATGTATCAGTAGATGATAATATGGATGATGAAAAAATAGATGGTTTATCAAGAATAAATATAAATGATATTAAACCAAATGAGAATCAGCCGCGTAAAACTTTTGATCCGGAAAAAATTGAAGATCTTGCTAATTCTATTAAAGAACACGGAGTTATACAACCTCTAGTTGTTAGAAAAGTAGAAAACGGTTATGAAATCGTAGCAGGTGAAAGAAGATGGAGAGCTGCTAGAGAAGCAGGGTTAACAGAAGTCCCATGTGTAGTTCGCGAATTAACAGATGAACAAAATATGCTGTTTGCTATTATTGAAAACATGCAGCGTGAAGATCTAAACCCAATAGAAGAAGCAGAAGGGCTGCAGCGAATGATCACTAATTTTGGAATGACACAGTCTGAAATTTCAAAGAGCGTGGGAAAAAGTAGACCATATATCACAAACTCACTTAGATTGTTAAAACTGCCAGAAGAAATAAAAGATATGATGGTAGATGGAAGTCTAACAACTGGACATGGTAGAGCACTTATTACAATCGAAGATGAGGAAAAAGCAGTAGAAATAGCAAAAAAAGTAGTAAAAAATGGTTTATCAGTAAGAAAAATTGAAGAACTTGCAAATGAAAAGAAAAAGAAAAGAGGTAAACCAGCTAAGAGAGCTCCTAAAAGTCCAGATGTGCTTTTAGTTGAAAGAGAGCTAAAAGGTATATTTGGTACAAAGGTTAACTTAAATACTGCTGGCAACAAAGGTGTAATAGAAATAGAATACTATAGTAAAGAAGAAGCAAATCGAATTATAGAAATGCTTAAGAGTTTATAAAAAAAAGAAGGTTTCACGTGAAACAATTTGAAAAACGAGTTAATAAGTTGCTTTTAGAAGTTATAGATGAAGCAAAGTCTGTAGGAATACCAATATCAAGCAATATAAATTTAAATGTAATAATAAATACAAGAGCAAAAAATAGATTTGGAGCTTGCAGAAGAAAAATAATAAATAATAAGGAGCACTTCCAAATTGAAATAGGAAGTGCTTTAAATATTTGTACTGATTTTCAAATAAAAAGTGTACTTGCTCACGAAATATTGCATACTTGTTCAAGATGCTATAATCACGGGCAGACATGGAAAGCTTACAGTGATATATTAAATAAAAAATACAAATACCAAATTAAAAGGGTATCGGATCCCAAAGAATTTAATATACAAAATATACAAAAGGAAGTAAAGTACAGATATAAAATTATCTGCACAAAATGCGGAAATGAAATATATAGACAAAAAAGAACAAAAGTTATAGACAATATAGAAAACTACCGATGCAAATGTGGCGGTAGATTAAAAGTAGAAAAAATAAACTAGTTTGTGAGGAAATAAAATGAAGATAATAGATATGAATATAAGGGAATACATGGATGTATTAAAAACAGATGCACCAGCACCTGGTGGCGGTGGTGTAAGTGGTATAACAGCAGCACAAGGAATTTCACTTACATTGATGGTATTGTCACTGACACTTGGAAAAGAAAAATATAAAGAATATGAAGAAGATAATCGCAAAATAAATGAAAAATGCAAGGAAATATATAATGAATTATTAGAAGCTGCCGATAATGATAAAGAAGCATTTATAAAATTATCAGAAGCATATAAACTACCAAATGGAACAGAAGAACAAAAAGCCTATAAAAAGAAAGTGATAGGAGATGTATCAGTAGGAGCAACAGAAGCGCCATTCCGCGTTATGGAGCTTGCATATGATGCACTTGTTTTAACTGAAAAAATCGTTGGAAAATCAAATAAAATGGCATCAAGTGATCTTGGAGTTGCAGCCGCATGTCTAAAATCAGCATCATTAAGCGCTTGGCTAAATGTAAAAATAAATATTCCTTATTTAAATGATGAAAAACTAAAAGAAAAGTTTAGCACAGAGGGAATTGAACTTATAGATAAAACAGAAAAATTGGCAGACGATGTATATAAAAGGGTAGAGGAAGCGTTATGATAAATAAATTAATTGAAAGTATACCAAATATTAGTGAAGGCAGGGATTTGGAAATAGTAGAGAAAATCGTTGATCAAGTGAGAACCACAGCTGGATGTATTTTGATGGATTACAGTTCAGATGAAAATCACAACAGATCAGTGATTACATATATGGGAACTCCTGAAGCAGTGGAAGAAGCAAGTGTTAAAATTGCTGCAAAAGCTGCTGAACTAATAGATTTGAAAAAACATAAAGGAGAGCATCCTCGTATGGGAGCAGTTGATGTTATGCCATTTGTGCCAATTAGAAATGCAGATATGGAAGAATGTATAAAATTATCTGAGAGGGTTGGTAAAAAAATAGCAGATCAGTGTAAAATTCCAGTATTTTTGTATGAAGAATCAGCAAAGAAAAAAGATCGAAAAAATCTTGCAAACATAAGAAAAGGCGGATTTGAACAGATGCAAAATAAAATCGATGAAGGATTTACTCCTGATTTTGGCGGAAATACAATTAATCCAACTGCTGGAGTTGTTGCAGTTGGCGCAAGAAAACCTCTAATAGCATTTAACGCACAGTTAAATACTTCAGATGTTGAAATAGCAAAGAAAATTAGTAAAAAAATAAGGGAGTCAAGCGGTGGACTTCCTTGTGTTAAGGCAATTGGAATAATGCTTGAAAGTAAAAATATTGCACAGGTCTCAATGAATTTAACAGACTATACTGTAACTCCGCCCCATATTGTAGTTGAGGCTATAAAAGAAGAAGCAAAAAAATACAATGTAGAAGTGACAGGTACAGAACTAATAGGACTTATGCCGATGGAAGCATTAATAAAGGCCGGAGCGTATTATTTGCAAATAGAAGATTTTGATGAAGAAAAAAGAGTCATAGAAGAATTTTTGCTATAATTTGAAAAAATTGATGAAAAGTGGTATCATAAGAATATGAATTTGCCTCCGTAGCTCAGGGGATAGAGCGTCGGTTTCCTAAACCGTGCGTCGGATGTTCGAATCATCTCGGGGGTGCCACTTTAAAAACCGCTAACCCTTTGATTTACAAAGAGTAAGCGGTTTTTATTTTTCAAAATATATTTGTAATATTATCATCATTTTGTCTTATTTTAATTGATTTTTTAAATCTTTCCAATTTTCAGGGAATCCCATCATTTCTAAAATATCATCTGTTGTTATGACATATAATGGTTTTTCTACTTTTTTTATTGCGTTTTCTATTCTTTGCATCATTCTTGTAAATTTGGTTTTAGAAAGAAGAGGTTTTAAGGCAATCAATAAAGCAAATAAATCTCTTTTGCCACATACAGGTTCATCATTTTTACGTGCTATACCTAATTTATCATGATAACTAAGAGTAACAATTGGATTTTTACTTCTATAGCAATAAATTCTATTGCCATGTGCACAAAAATTACGTACAGAAGAAATATAAAATAGTAAACTCTCAAGTTCTTTATCATTAAGATGAAATATTTTAGATACTGATTGTCTATCTTCAGTTTTCATTAAACTATAGAACTTACTGACAGTTCCTAAGGTTAAAACATTATTTAGTATCCATAATGGAATATAACCATAGTTTGATAAATAATGAGAAATACTTGGATCTTTCGAAGCTTGAGCAATTTGTCGTTGTATTAATGCAATTAAGTTAACAATTAGTGATGATTGTTTTGTAGTATTAAAATTCTTATATAGCAGATAGTTATCATGACCATATTTCTCAGAAAAAACATGTGATATAAGATTTTTAATATTAGTTTCAACTATCAAAATATTATCTAAAAGTATACTGCGCAATTGCTTATCTAAATCATAAACAGCATTAATTTGAGCGATAGTAGTTCCACTTTTAAAATGATCGCCATTACTATTTTTATCTAAAAAAAGTTGTTTATATCCATTAATTAATTTATAGTATCCTACACGCTGCAAACATCTTCGTATATTAGCTTTTTCATTATCATTGTTAGCTGATAATCCACGATTTATTAAAAGATTAACTTGCTCATTATAATCTTTGAAAACTTTATCCATATTAGATATCTCCATAAAAAAAGACCCCGGGCCCGAAGGCTACCGGAGTACGTTCCAAAATTAATATACAAAACTCTTTTTTGTATATTAATAATAACATTCAAAAATTAATAAGTCAATTAATTTTTTGAATTTATACATTGCTATATATTAATGTTGATAATATAAAACAAATCCTGTCAAAAAGCAACATGAAAATTCAATAAATAATAAGGAAAAAGCCCATCGACTGGCAACAAATATAAGTTAAAAGTTTAATCACAAAAAAATGTGGTATAATAGAGCTAACTTAAAAAAATGATTTTCTCATAAGATGGGAATAAGGAGGAGTAAAAATGGCAATTAATATAACAAAAGATAACTTCGAATTAGAAGTTTTAAAATCAGATAAACCAGTACTTGTAGATTTTTGGGCAGCATGGTGTGGCCCATGTAAGATGTTATCACCAGTAATTGATGAAATCTCATCAGAGCAGGAAGACATCAAAGTATGTAAGATAAATATCGATGAACAGCCAGAGTTAGCTCAGCAATTTGGAGTAATGAGCATACCAACTCTAATCGTATTTAAAGACGGAGAAGTTGCAAATAAAACTGTAGGAGTTCAGCCAAAAGAACAAATTTTAGCATTGCTTTAGTAGTGATTTAGTAATAAACTAAAAATATATGCTAAAAGGAGAGAAAAATGGCAAAAAAAGTATTGTACATAAACGGAAAATTTTATAATAAGGAGTCTGCATTTGCAGATTCCTTGTTGTGTTGTGATGGATTTATTGAAGAAGTAATTTTAAATCCAATGGATGTTGAAAAACACAAAGAAAATGCAGATGAAATTGTTGATCTAAATGGCAGATATGCATATCCGGATTTTTGTGGTTTTATTGAAGAAGTCGAGTACGATTTTTCAGAAAGCGGAGAAGATATGCTAAATATCTACGATAAAAAAATGGCGAAAAAAATCTTAAACGAAGAATATGATAAGTACCTTGAAAAAGGGGAAAAGGCTAATTTCGCTGTATATGATATGGATCTAATAAAAAATACGGATATTCAAAAGACACCACCTGCTAGGATGTTAATAGTAAATGGTGAAGTGTATTACGATGAAGAAGATTTTGCAGAACAACAATTTTATACATTGATGATGTCACAGCAATTTTAAAAAAGTCATTCTTGATAAAAGAGAATGGGAGGATTATAAGAAATGGTATATGTAAAATTATACCATTTTTTTATTTTTGATTTTTTTACATATAAGTGTTGACAATTGAGTATATAGTGCTATAATCGTAATGTAAGTTAAGACTAACTAACACACGAATATTTAATTTAAAACATGAAAAGTAAAAGAAAGTAGGTGAACACGATGAATTTATTAGAAGCAGTAATCGGGGAAACTTACCAGATTGCAGACATTGTTACAGAGGACGAAGAGCTTGAGCAGTTCCTATTTAGATTGGGCTGCTACAGTGGAGAAGAGATCACAGTAGTTTCAAAAAAGAAAAAAAATCTAGTTGTATCAATTAAGGATGGTAGATACAATATTGATGACGGTATAGCGGGAGCTATTATTGTCTAGTAAATTTAAATAAAAAGGTGATCTAGTGTCACTATTTTTTAAAACCATAGGTTAGTATTGATTAACTAACTGAAATGGACAAAAGATATAAATTATGATAGTTGATATAAAGGGTTTGACTAGAGAGATGGAGGATACTAAATGAGAATTGCATTTGCAGGTAACCCAAACAGTGGTAAGACTACGATGTACAATGCTCTTACGGGAGCTCACGAGCATGTAGGAAACTGGGCTGGTGTTACAGTAGGAAAAAAGGAAAAAGAATTAAAAAAGGAATACGCTCAGGATGCTGTGGCTGTAGACCTACCTGGGGCATATTCTATGTCACCATTTACGCCGGAGGAAAGTATTACATCAGGTTATGTAAGAGATGAAAATCCTGATGTTATTATAAATATTGTGGACGCTACAAATTTAAGCAGAAGTTTATTTTTCACTACTCAGTTGCTTGAGCTTGGTATACCTGTTGTTGTAGCTTTAAACAAAAGCGATATAAACGAAAAACAGGAAACAAAAATCGATGTTGATCTTTTATCAAAGAAACTAAATTGTCCTGTAATTACAACGGTTTCAACTGATAATAAAGGTTTAAAAGAGGTAGTGAAAGCGGCTGTATCTCAGGCTGGTAAAAATCAGACTGCGCCTTATTTGCAGGCTGATATAGATATGACTGATAAAAAAGCTGTTGATACGGAAGATAGAAAACGTTTTGCTTTTGTAAATAAGATTGTATCAGAGGTAGAAACTAGAAAAAAACTAACTAAGGAGCATAATTTCCAGGATAAAATAGATGCTATTTTAACTAACAAAGTTGCAGGTATTTTAATATTTGCAGTTGTTATGTTCGCAGTGTTTGATATTTCACAGGTTAGATTGGGACCATTGATCGCTAATTGGCTAGTGGGATGGATCGAGACATTCCAGGGCTATGTAGCAGGGCTACTTGAAAACAGCTCGCCATTCTTGCAGGCACTTATTGCTGATGGTATCGTTGGCGGTGTTGGTGCTGTAGTAGGTTTCTTGCCCCTAGTTATGGTTATGTATTTCCTAATGGCTTTGCTTGAGGATTGCGGATATATGGCACGTGTAAGTGTTGTTATGGACCCAATTTTTAAGAGAGTTGGGTTAAATGGTAAGTCAATTATACCTTTTGTTATTACAACTGGTTGTGGTATACCTGGTATTATGGCAAGCCGTACTATTAGAGATGACAGAGAGAGAAGAGCGACTGCAATGTTGGCTACATTTATGCCATGTGGAGCTAAAATCCCGGTTATTGCACTGTTTGCAGGTGTATTTTTTGCAGATGCTTCATGGGTAAGCACTTTGATGTACTTCTTTGGTATTTTCCTAATTTTTATGGGTGCTTTACTAATTAAAGTTATTACAGGTTATAAGTACAGAAAATCATTTTTCATTATGGAGATGCCTGAGTACAAGGTTCCAAGCCTTAAGAGAGGTTTCTTCTCAATGCTGGATCGTGCAAAGGCTTATATTATCAAGGCTGCTACAATTATCTTAGTATGTAACGCAGTTGTGCAGATTATGCAGAGCTTTGACTGGCATTTCAATCTTGTTCAGGAGGGAATGGAAGATACTTCTATCCTAGCAAGTATCGCAAGTCCGTTTGCTGTATTGTTGCTTCCGTTAGGTTTTGGAGCTTGGCAGCTTGCGGCAGCGGCGATTACAGGATTTATCGCTAAGGAAAATGTTGTAGGCACTTTAGCAGTTGTTTACAGTATTACAAATTTAATTAACACTGATAAATTAATTTTATCAGGAAGTGCAACTGAGGTTGCAGCAACTATGGGTCTAACATCAGCGGCAGCACTTGCTTATCTAATGTTTAACCTATATACTCCACCTTGTTTCGCAGCAATTGGCGCTATGAACTCAGAATTACAGAGTAAAAAATGGCTATTTGGAGCAATTGGCTTACAGCTTGGAACAGGATATGTTGTGGCATTTCTTGTTTACCAGTTTGGAACTCTAATCGAGACAGGAAGCTTTGGAACAGCATTTGTTCCTGGTCTAATTGCAGTACTTGCAATTTGCGCAGCAGTTGCGTATGTTGCGATTAGCTCAAGCAGAAAGGTTGCGGCAGAGTATGCTGAGCTTCACGTTAAAAAGGCAGGTGCTAGTGCATAATGGCTTCTGGAACTTTGACTACAATAATTGCTTCAATAGTAGTAATTGCTATTATCGGTGGTGCGATTGCGTACATCGTTAAGGAAAAGAAAAAAGGTGTTAAATGTATAGGATGTTCAGCTGGTTGTAACTGTTCGTCTAAAAAAGGTTGCAGTAAATAACTTAAAATAACAATATGTTGTCTATTAACAAAAATGTTGATGGACAGCATATTTTTTTTATAAAAGTGTTGACAACCGAGTTAGTCTGTGCTAACATATAGTTGTGGTTAGTGAAAGCTAACTGTAATAAATAAAAGCCAAGAATTTTAAGATTGTCAACAAAATTATTTAAATCTCAACAACCTCTCATGTTTTAAATTGCATTTTACGGTATATAAGGATTATACTAGATGTTAGTAAGGTGTAATCCTTGAAAATACAAGTTCTGGTTGGGGCACCCGAACTTGTATTACTGGAAATGCGAAAGGAAAAATTATGGGAAATATATTAGTTGGCATAATACTTACAGTTGCAGTTGTGGTTGCAATTGAAAGTTTAGTAAAAAAGAAAAAGGAAGGCAAAAGTATTGGATGCGGTGGAGATTGCAGTAACTGCTTAAACAGTACATATTGCCAACCTAAAAATAAGTCATGATCATTAATTGAAAGATCATTTGTAAATCAATCCTTTTGTTTGTTTAGAGCGAAAAGCACAAGTTTTATAACTTGTGTTTTTTTATATATATTGCACATATGCTTATATACCGTATATAATAATGTTATGTGAAATAACAAAGTAGGAGAAGAATATGGTGGATAACAGGATTTTAGTTTGTGATGATGATAAGGAGATACGCGAAGCTATAAAACAGGTTCTAGCGGATAAGGGCTATGATGTAGTTGAAGCTAAAGATGGCCAAGAAGCTATCGACCTTGTTACAAATGAGATTGATTTAATAATATTAGATGTGATGATGCCAAACAAGGATGGTTTTGAGACTTGTAGAGAGATAAGGGATAAATCTTACAATGTGCCAATTTTGTTTTTAACTGCAAGAGTAAGTGAGTACGATAAGTATGTGGGATTTACCTCAGGTGGTGATGACTATCTAGCAAAGCCATTTTCCATGGTAGAGCTGTTAGCAAGAGTAGGTGCTATACTTAGAAGGTATCAAGTGTATTGTGGCAAGGAAAAGGCCAAATCGGATACAAATTTAAGTTTCAAAGATATTGTAATCGATGAACAAAATACCATGGCATATAAAGATGGAGAAGAGTTAAGATTGACAACAACCGAATACAAGATTTTAAAATTATTTATAGAGCATCCTGGAAAAATATTTACAATTGAGGATATTTATAAAAAAGTATGGAACGAAAAATACAGCGTTTCAGTGAATAATATTGTAGTTGTACATATTAACAATCTTCGTAAAAAGTTAGGAGAAACTTCTGCAAATAAGTACATAAAAAATATTTGGGGAAGAGGTTATTGTATTCAGACTTAAAACATAGGAGAAGTAGGTGTTGTGTTAAAAAAAGTTAATCGTAAAAGTTTAAAAAGGGAAATAATTTGGCTTAGTGTTATTTCATTTTGCATTGCGGCAGCTTTTTATATTGGAGCAGTAAATTTTGGAGATTATGCTGCTAGCAAATGGTGGAACAATGAAAAACATGTTGTTCAATTAGAACATAAAAAGATAAAAGAGCTACAAAAGTTTATAGATAAAAACAAATTGTCATTAGACGATATGGAAAAAATTGATGACTGGGTTTACAAGCAGGATATTTTATTTATAAAAATATATGCGGATAACAGATTGGTATACGACAGCCTATATGGAGTTATTTCATCTGATGGAAAAGCTATGCCAGAGGAGTTAAGCGACTTAAAAAACCAGTCTACATATAGATTGCAATTTAGCGATAAACAAGCTGTAGCAATGTTTGCAGGGATTGAAGATTACGATATATACCTGGCTATCGACATCGGCGCTATTATCTTGGCGTTTTTGATATTTATAATAATATTGATATTTGGCATAAGTAAAAAAGTCAAATATGTAACAGAAATAACCAATGATTTAAGCCTTATGGCTACCGATTTAAGCCATGAGATAACTGTAAAAGGCAATGATGATTTAACTTATGTTGCAGTTGGTATCAACCAGCTTAGAGAGACTGTTATCAATAAAATGCAAAGCGAGCAGGCGGCGTACAGATCAAATAGAGATTTGGTGACTTCGCTGGCCCACGATATTAGGACTCCTCTCACAGCTATAATTGCCTATCTTGAAATTTCAGTTAACAGAAAAGATTTGGATGAGGAGACTTTGAAAAATATCAATATCTGCTTAGAGCGTGCATACAGGTTAAAAGATATTACAGACGAGCTTTTCGATTATTTTTTGCTAGATAAAAGCAGCTATCAGGTGGCGTTTGATTATGTGAATGGCAATGAGGTTGTTGCACAGTTTTTGGAAGAGCATTTGTATGAGATTCAAAGCAAAGGTGTAAAAATTAATCGAAGTATTGCAGATGTTAGATGCAAATTAAAAGTTAATGTTAATTTATTGGCAAGATTTTTCGATAATATTTTTTCAAATATTGGCAAGTATGCTGATTTGGAAAAGGAGCTAGAAGTAAAATATGGTCTAAAAGATCAGTATCTATATATGGGCGTTAAGAACTATAAAAACTTCAATGAAAAGAGCTTTAATTCTTCTAGGATTGGAATTAAAAATTGCAAGGCTATTGCAGAGCTTCACGGTGGATTTACACAGATAGAAAATGGTGATGATACATTTGAAATTATACTATTTTTACCAGTAGACAAGTTATAACAGGATATAATAAAGGAGATAGAATTGTGCATAAATATGCAACAATTGCTATCTCTTTTTTTGTCCAATTATTCGCTAACATAGCGCTGAAGAGTGTCAAAAACTTCGGGATATTGCTTCTTTAAACGCAATGGACGGCCATTCTTGCCTATAAAACCGTGGGATGAATTGCCTTTTGTACAAATTTCACCTGTGGCTAGGTTTGTAATTTCGTAAGATACTTCAAGTCTAACCCCTGTAAAATTAGTGAACTTTAAATGTATTTCCACATTGTCGTTAAAATGTACAGGGTGGATATATTGACAGTTTACACTTAATACAGGTGATATTATACCCATTGATTCTAATTTGTCATAACTTAATCCTATTTGCTTTAATACATCTACGCGGGCTTCTTCAAACCAGCGAATGTAATTGCTGTGGTGAATTATGCCCATTTGGTCTGTTTCGTAGTATCTAGCTGTAAGTCTAAAAGGTTTAACATTCATGTATTACATCTCCTTATATCTGCTTGTGATTGTTAGTTACATTATATATATACATTTTAGCACATGATTTATATGTGTTAAATGTTAAGAAAAGATTAACAGATTAATTGTTTTTTAACAGTAAACTTAAAAAAAGCTTAACAAATAGCGTGTAAACTAGGATTGTAAACGAAATATGAAATACAAAATTGATTTTAGAAGAAGAGAGGAAAGGGAAAATGAAAAAAAGAAAACTTCTAACATTAGGCTTATGTGCAGTACTTGCAGTTACAACTTTAGTTAGTTGCGGAGGCAATAGCTCAGACAGCGGCATTCCAACAGGAGACATTACAGTAGTATCAAGAGAAGAAGGATCAGGTACAAGAGGTGCCTTTACAGAACTAGTTGGAGTAGTTGACAGCGATGACAACGATATTACAGTAAGTACAGCAGAAATTACAAACAGCACTTCAGTAATGATGCAGACAGTAGCTGGAAACGAAAGTGCAATTGGATATGTATCACTTGGTTCTCTATCAGATGATGTAAAAGCAATTGAAGTTGATGGAGTTGAAGCTACAGTTGACAACGTTAAGAGTGGAGATTACAAAGTATCAAGACCATTTAACATTGTAACTAAAAAATCAGGTGTTAGCGAATTAGCTCAGGACTTCCAGAAATACATCTTAAGTGAAGAAGGTCAGAAGACAATTGAAGAAGAAGGTTACATCAGAGAAGATAAAGCAGATGCTTACAAAGCTTCAGGTTTAACTGGTAAACTTACAATCGCAGGTTCTACTTCAGTAGCTCCAGTTATGGAAGTACTTGCAGAAAACTACAAGAAATTAAATGATGGTGTTGAAATTGAAATCCAGCAGTCTGGTTCATCAGCAGGTATCACAGCAGCAATCGAAGGTGTATGTGACATCGGTATGTCATCTCGTGACCTAGAAGAAAGCGAAACTAAGCAGGGTCTAGTATCAACAAAGATCGCATTAGATGGTATCGCAGTAATCGTAAACAACAACAATGGACTTGAAGATATTTCAACTGAAACACTACAGAAAATCTACACAGGTAAGATTACAACTTGGGAAGATGTAAAATAACATCAAAATAACACAAAACAATAAATGATAGAAAAATAAGGTGAAAAAATAAGGTTAAATTATGGAACAAAGTGTAAAGCAGTTTAAAGAAATAGTAATGAAAATAGTTTTCCTAATAACAGCTTGTGCATCCATAGTATCAGTAATTCTTATATGCGGGTTCCTGTTTGCAAACGGGGTACCCGCTATTAAAGAAATAGGTTTATCAAATTTTTTGCTAGGAACTAAATGGCTTCCAATGCAAAAAATCTTTGGTATTTTACCGATGATTGTTGGAAGCATATATGTTACAGCAGGAGCAATTATAATTGGAGTACCAATCGGTATCTTCAGTGCAGTATATTTAGTAAGATTTTGTCCAGCTAAAATATACAAATATGTTAAGCCAGCTATAGATCTAATGGCAGGTATACCATCAATTGTATATGGTTTCTTTGGTCTAGTAGTAATTGTACCATTTATCCAGAGCATATTTGGAGGAAGCGGCAAAGGTCTTTTAACAGCATCAATCTTACTAGGTATCATGATACTACCTACAATTATAGGTGTAGTTGAATCATCACTTAGAGCAGTGCCAGAAAGCTACTATGAAGGAGCACTTGCTTTAGGAGCAACAAGAGAAAGAAGTGTATTTTCAGTAGTTTTACCAGCAGCAAAATCAGGTGTGCTTGCAGGAGTTGCACTTGGTATAGGTAGAGCAATCGGTGAAACAATGGCAGTAATTATGGTTGCAGGTAACCAGGCAGTTATGCCATCATCAGTTATTGCTGGTGTTAGAACTATGACAGCAAATATTGTACTTGAAATGGGATATGCGGCAGATCTACATCAGGATGCGCTAATTGCAACAGCAGTAGTACTATTTGTGTTTATACTTCTGATAAATCTATGTTTCTCAGCACTTAAAAGGAGGGTTGACTAATGGAAAAAACTAAACATCCCATGTCTACATTTTTAAGTGTGTGCATGAAGATTTCAATCGCATTTACAGTAGGTATTTTAGTAATACTAATAGGGTATATTTTGGTCAAAGGTATACCAAATATTAAACCAGAGTTATTTGCATGGAAGTTTACAACTGAAAACCAATCAATGATGCCGTCAATTATAAACACAATAATAATGACACTTTTGACATTGGTAATTGCCATTCCTTTTGGAGTTGGTGCAGCGGTTTACTTGGTTGAGTATTCAAAACAGTCAAGTATAGTCGTAAAAGTTGTGCGTATTACAGCAGAAACTCTATCAGGTATTCCATCAATCGTATTTGGTCTATTTGGTTTCCTACTATTTGGTGTAGCTCTTGGTTGGGGATACAGCTTAATAGGTGGAGCATTGACACTTGCAATTATGGTATTACCAGTAATTATGAGAACAACAGAAGAAGCTCTTTTAGGAGTTCCTGTTTCATATAGAGAAGCCAGCTTCGGATTGGGAGCAGGTAAAGTAAGAACAATTTTTAAGATAGTTTTACCGGCAGCTATGCCTGGTATTTTGGCAGGTATAATTTTGAGTGTAGGACGTATAGTTGGAGAAACAGCAGCTCTAATATTTACAGCAGGTGCAGTTGCAAAAGTTCCTGATAGCTTGTTTGCTTCAACAAGAACATTGTCAGTACATATGTACGCATTGTTAAACGAAGGATTACATATGGAAGCGGCTTATGCAACAGCAGTAGTGCTTTTAGTAGTAGTAATAGGTATAAACTGGCTAAGCTCAAGATTAGCTAAAAAACTTTCTAAATAATGCAATATAGCAGATTTGAAGAGGAGAAAAATGAACAAAAGTAAAATTTCAATAAAAAATATGGAATTACATTACGGTGAGTTTAAGGCTATAAAAGGCATCTCATTGGAAATTCCTGAAAATAAAATTACAGCTTTTATCGGGCCTTCAGGTTGTGGTAAATCAACTGTGTTAAAAAGTTTAAATAGGATGAATGACCTAGTTGAAAATTGCAAAATTACAGGTGATATCTTACTTGATGGCGAAGATATTTACGGAACTATGGATCCGACACTACTTAGAAAAAGAGTAGGCATGGTATTCCAAAAGCCAAACCCATTCCCAATGAGCGTATACGATAATATCGCTTTTGGACCTAGAACACATGGTATTAAAAGCAAAGCTCAGCTAGATGAAATAGTTGAAAAATCTCTTAGAGATGCAGCTATCTGGGATGAACTTAAGGACAGATTGAAAAAATCAGCTCTTGGTCTATCAGGTGGTCAGCAGCAGAGATTGTGTATTGCAAGAGCCCTTGCAGTAAATCCAGAAGTATTGCTTATGGACGAGCCTACATCAGCTCTTGACCCGATTTCAACAAATAAAATCGAAGAGCTAACAACAGAATTAAAAAAAGATTATACAATTGTAATGGTTACTCATAATATGCAGCAGGCGGCTCGTATATCAGACAAAACTGCATTTTTCCTACTAGGAGATGTAGTCGAATATGCAGATACTACAACATTGTTTGCAGAACCAAAAGATAAGAGAACAGAAGATTATATTACAGGGAGGTTTGGTTGATATGGTGCGTAAAGCATATGACAAAGAATTAGCATTGCTTAATTCAAAATTGATCGATATGGGTAACATGTGTGTTGATGGGATTGATTATGCCTTAGAAGGACTGTTTGACCCATGTGATATGGAAAACTTAGTTGAAAATGTACACTATATTGAAAAAGAAACTGACAGAGTTGAAAGCGATATTGAAGATATGTGTATGAAACTTATTTTAAGACAGCAGCCAGTTGCAAGAGATCTAAAGGTTATAACTGCTGCAATGAGAATGGTTGCAGATATGGAGCGTATTGGCGACCAGGTTGCAGACATTGTTGATATCGCAAAGAAGATTGAAAAGAAAACTCTAGGCGGCGAAACACATATTAAGGAAATGGCTTTGGAAACTAAAAAGATGATTATAAATAGTGTAGAGTCATTTGTAAACAAGGATGTTAAATTGGCACAGGAAGTAGTTGACAATGACGAAAAAGTTGACCAGTTATTTATTCAGTTAAAAAGCGAACTTCTAAAAGTTTTGTATCAAGATATTTCACAAGGTTCCCTTGCATTAGACGTACTTATGGTAACAAAGTATTTCGAAAGACTTGGTGACCATGCTGTAAATATTGCCGAAGCAGTGCAGTACGCTTACAATTAAAAATGCAAAAAAAGGATGTCGTATTAACGGTAATTGTAGTTAATACGGCATCTTTTTTATGTTATAAAATTATTTCAAAAGACGGGTTGTCTTTATGGATTAGGCCTACTACTGGTGTTAAGCCAAAGATTTCTTGGATTTTTTCAGCTAGTTCGTTACGTGCAGATATTACTTGCTCTTTGTTTTCTTCAAAGCCATCTATAGGAAACATTAGATTAGTAACATTTTCAGTGATTTTACCTTCTTCTGATTGGCGCCATATCCATCTTCTTGTGCGTATTGAATCGCCAGTTGCATAGACTATTTCCTCAGATGAAGGATTGTCAAATTGGTCTAATTCTGCGCCAAAAGGTCTGAAATAGTCAGTTTCTTTTGAAGGTCTAACATAAAAATCTTCATTGGAACTATCTAGGTCATGAGCTCCAATTGGAACTTTGTATTTTATGGAAATAGCATTGCCTAGGTCAACTATTGGATTGATAGTTGGAAATCCTTTTTTCTTTGAGATACGTGTTAAAAGGGCTTCAATGGAACACATATATTTATTAGGATTAAATCCTAAAGTTCTCATTGCCTCACGATAACAAATTATTTCAGGGCACTCTTTGATTTTTTTGCCTTCGTAAAAAGCTTCACATTGGGAGATATTTTCCTTTAGCATATTTTCAATTTCAGGATAGCTTTTTGTATTATCTACATTTGCTACTGCTACTACACCAAAGACAGCATTTGGTATTTGTTCAAAAAATTTATCATCGATTGTAAATCTCATAAATATAACCTCCTTTGTAAATCAACTTTGTACTCTTTTATCTTTTATACTATAAGATTCTAATTTAAAAATTATCCTTTTAATAGATAATATATTGGGTTGTTGTCATATAGCAATATAGCGATGCGAGATGTGGATAGCAAGTTTTCAATATTTGACGTAAAATCTGGCGCCAATAAACCGCAGATTGGCAGTGCAACTGCTACGAGTATGCAGGCGATGATAGTGCCTTTTAAAATACCAAAAAGCATGCCAAAAATCCCATCAATCATTCCTATAAACGACTTGCGATTGTTGTGAGTAAATATGGATGCAATAAGCCATATAAGGATTTTCACAACTACAAATACAACCATGTAAACTAAAATTGTCAAAACAAGACTAGTTGTAATCTGGGAAACTGTATCTCTCATAACTGCTGGTATCATAGTGTAATTGTCAAAGGACAATGTAAGATTTAAATCATTGATACAGTAATCTTTTATAAATGGGGTTATTAGATATGCACCAACCATAGCACCTATCCACCCTAAAATACTAAATACAGTTTTCGAAAATCCTCGTTTAAAACCTCGGAACGCTCCGTATAAAATTATAAGTAAAACGATTATATCTATTAGCATAGCTAAAATTTCTCCTTTATCAATTAAAGTATGTAAAATTATACCACTTTGCTTTAAATAATAATAGAAAAACCTTAAATTTTACATTAATTTCAAATAATTTTAAAAAAAAATTGGCCAAAAGTTAACATATTTAATGTAAAATATAGATAGTAATTCATATAAATCGTTGGAAAATACATAGGAGAAAAAACATGAATAAAAAAATTAGAAAAACAAAAATCATATGTACAATTGGTCCAGCTTCTGAGGAAAAAGAGATGATGACTAAGCTTGTAAAAGCAGGGATGAATGTTATGCGTCTTAACTTTTCTCACGGTACTCATGAAGAGCATTTAGAAAAAATAAATAGACTAGAGGAAGTAAACGATGAACTTAGGGCAAATACAGCTATACTTTTAGATACAAAAGGTCCGGAAATAAGAACTGGAGATTTTGTAGGTGGCACTACTGCTTTTAAAAAGGGACAGAAATGCTGTATATGCGTTGAAGATATTGAAGGAACTAGTGAAAAATTTACAGTGACTTACAAAAATCTTTACAAGGATGTTAAAGTTGGGGGTCATATTTTAGTAAATGATGGCCAGGTTGAGCTAATTGTAGATGGTGTAAGTGGCACAGATATTTTATGCACTTGCGTCAACGACGGTGTAGTAAAAAATAAGAGAGGTATCAATGTTCCAGGTATAAAATTAGGATTTGAATACTTGTCAAAAAAAGATATTGAAGATATCCTGTTTGGTTGCAAGCACAATATCAATTACATAGCGGCTTCATTTGCAAGAAGAGCTCAAGATATTATAGACATTAAAAAATTGCTTATTGAAAATGGCAGAGGGGATATTCAGATAATAGCTAAAATCGAAAACAGCGAAGGCGTTGACAATATCGATGAAATAATCAATATCGCAGATGGTATTATGATTGCAAGAGGTGACCTTGGAGTTGAAGTACCGGCAGAACTTGTACCGCTTATCCAAAAAAATATAATCAAAAAATGTAAGGCGGCAGGCAAGGTTGTAATCACAGCAACTCAGATGTTAGAGAGTATGCAGGAAAACCCAAGACCTACAAGAGCTGAGGTTAGCGATGTTGCAAATGCAATTTTCGATGGAACAGATGCCATTATGTTATCCGGCGAATCAGCATCAGGTAAGTATCCTGAAGAGGCAGTCCAGTATATGAATCGTATAGCCCTTGAAATTGAGGGAAATCTAGATTATGCAACACTACATAGCAAAGCCGTTGAAACTGCAACGGATAACACATCAGAAGCCATATGTATGTCAGTAGCCGAAATCGCAAGTAAATTTAAAGTTGCAGCTATTATTGCATTTACACAAACTGGTTTTACAGCTCGCAGAATGTCACGCTATCGCCCTGAAGCGTACATCATAGCGGCAACACCAGAGGCTTTGACTACTAGAGCTTTGGCAATTAACTGGGGTGTAAAAACAGTAAGATGCAAAAACTTAGAAAGCCGCAGCGGTATGATTGAATACGCAAAAGTAATAGCAAAAGAACAAGGGGTACAAAATGGAGATTTAATCCTAGTTACAGGTGGTACTCCAGGGGTAAAAGGAGATACAAGTTATCTAGAACTAGTTAGAGTTAATTAAAATATAAATTAAACATTTATAAAGAAGTTACTTACCGAATTTTTGTAAAAAAATTAAGTCTCAATTTACTATTTTTGTTGAAAAATAGCAAATTGTATGATAGTATTTTAAGGTATATGAGAAAGTTTATGTATGAAGCCCTTAAAGAGGCACAAAAAGCAGAAAAAATCAATGAAGTTCCAATAGGTGCAGTTATAGTCAAAGATGATCAAATTATAGGTCGTGGATATAACTTAACAGAAACTACAAAAGATCCAACTATGCACGCTGAAATAATAGCTATAAGAGAAGCGACAGCAAACATAGGATATAGTAGACTTTATGGTTGCACTATGTATGTAACATGTGAACCATGCACTATGTGTGCTGGAGCATTGATACTAGCAAGATTAAAAAAAGTTGTAATAGGAACTATGGATCGAAAAACGGGAGCTTGTGGTTCAATATACAATTTAGTACAACAAGATAAACTTAATCATCAATTAGAAATACAGACAGGAGTGCTTGCTGAAGAGTGTAGCACTATGATGACAAATTTTTTTAAAAAATTAAGACAATCAAAATCGGAGGAGTAACTAATGAAAAAAATCGGTGCGGTATTATGTATGATTATGATCATGCTTATGATGGCTCCAAGCGCATCAGCGGCAGGCTTTGATATTTCAAAGACTTCACCTAAAGATGGAGCAGATGATGTACCACTAGAAAACATGGGTGTAAAAGTTGTATTCAATGAGAACGTTTACAACAAAGATAACGAAAGCGTAAATAAAAAAGCTTGTAAACTTGTTGATAACAAAGGTAAAGAAGTAGAATCAGTAGTTATCTTTAACAAAGAAGCCAAAGATGTAGTATTGGTACTAGCAAAAATGGAAGATGAAGATGGCAAAGATATTACAATCAAACCTACTACAAACTATAAATTGGTTATAGATGGTAGCTTCAAATCAGCAGATGGAGATACACTAGGGGAAACTAAAGAAGTTGCTTTTAAAACTCTAAATCCATCAACAAGTATGAAGATTTCTATGGCTATGATGTTTGTTATGATCATAGGTATGGTATTTGCTTCATCAAAAGCTATGAAAAAACAGGAAGAAAAAGAAACTCCTAAAAAAGAGGAAAAATTCAATCCATATAAGGCTGCTAAAGAAACAGGTAAATCTGTAGAAGAAGTTGTAGCTGAAGAAAAGAAGAGAAGAGAAAAAGAAGCAGCTAAAGAGGCAGCAAAAGAAGCTAGAAAAGCTAAGCATCATCACGAAGAAGAGGAAGAAGAAATAGAAGAATACATGGAACCTGGTCATTACAAGGCTAAGACAGTTAGAAGTATTCCTCGTAAAGGTCCTGTATATATGACTAAGAAAAAAGCTGATGCTATTAAAAAAGCCGAAATCGAAGCGAAAATCAGAGCCGATAAACACAAGAAAAAAGGCAAAAAGAAAAAATAATTAACTATTAAATACAAAAATCAGAGCGGCACAAACAGCTGCTCTGTTTTTTATTGGACTTGTAAGTGAGTACAAAGTCTAATATAATAAAGTGGTACGAAAAAATATTATTATATTTGGAGATATATATGAAAAGTATTAGGATTAAGGCATACGCAAAAATCAATTTATCTCTTGATGTTCTGAAAAGATTAGAAACAGGATATCATCAAGTGGAAATGGTTATGCAGCAGATTGAGCTTCACGACGAAGTTCATTTGCGTTGGTTTGAAGACAGCAATTTGGATGGGGTAGATATAAAGTTAAAAACTAACAAATACTATTTGCCTACAGACGAAAGAAACCTTGCATACAAAGCAGCTCAGCTTATGGCCGAGACTTATGGCAAGGACAAAAAAGGTACAATACGCATAGACATATGCAAAAATATACCAGTAGCAGCAGGAATGGCAGGTGGCAGTAGCAATGGTGCAGCTGTTATCCATGGCATTAACGCTCTTTGGTCATTAGATAAAAATCTTGAAGAACTTTGTAAAGTTGGGGCAAAACTGGGAGCTGATGTACCATTTACATTGATGGGACAAGCAAAGGCAAACAAGTCATTGGGGCAAAAGATGAACAGTGATAAACTGGCAACATGTTGCGCACTTGCGACAGGCATTGGCACCGACCTTGAAGTCATTCCTCCTTTTAAGGCGGACATACTTTTAAGCAAACCACCTATAAGCGTGTCTACACCTGAGGTATACAAAGGCATGGAATTAGATAAAATCAAGGTAAGACCTAACAATGAAGAAATGATACAAGGTTTAAGAGACGGGGATAGAAAAAAGGTTACAGACAATATGGTAAATGTCTTAGAGCAATACACTCTTAAGGCATACGAGGTCGTAGCTGATACAAAGGAAAAAATGAAAAAGGCTTGCCCAAATGCAAATGTTTTAATGAGTGGCAGCGGGCCTACAATATTTGGAGTCGTATCGAGCCAAAGTGAACTCGAAAAGGGATATGAAATTTTAAAGAAAGTTAATGGGGAAACATACAAGACGAGGACTATAATATGACAAACGAATATGAAGTATACAATCATAAAACTTTACGCGAAATTATATATGAAGATTTGAAAAAACAGATTTTAAGAGGCAAGTTAATACCTGGAACTAGACTTATGGAAATAGATTTAAGCAAAAAAATGGGGGCTAGCAGAACTCCTATAAGGGAAGCTTTGAAGATGTTGGCCGAAGATAATTTAGTTGCTATTGAGCCTAACAAAGGGGCTTACGTATCTAAGATTTCCTTGAGAGATTTGCTTGAGATAATTGAAATAAGAGAGAGCATGGATGGATCTACTTCATATCATGCGGCCGAACGTATTGATGAAGCTACAAAAGATAAGTTGTACAATGCTATGGTAAATTACAATAAGGCGGCAAAAAATGGGGATCAAAGCCAAATGATTAAATGGGATACAGCTTTTCACAGCATTATAGTTGAGGCTACAGGAAATAAGGTTATGATGCAAATTGCCGATCAAATTAGGGAGCTTGTACTTAGATTTAGATATTTGTACTATGGAGATTTTGAAAGATCTGCTCATGTTGAGCCTGAACATTTGGCTATTTATGAAGCTATTGTTTCAGGTGATGCAGAAAAGGCTAAAGAGGCTTCTCAGCTACATATAAGAAATATTAGAAGTGATATTATAAGAGAATTTGGGGATAGAGAGTAGTCTACCAAAAAAATATGTACAAAAATTTAAAAAATAGTGTATAATGGTTTTGAGTTAATAGTATCTCAATGTATGTGCACTCGTCTATACACCATATAGGCGTCAGAAATTACCCGGGCGAAATCCGGGTTCTTTTTGTTTTTGGAATTTTTGAGAGATTATGTTTCAAATTAGATGTGAAAAAAAGGTATGCTGCAGATTTTGTAATTTGCAACATACCTTTAAAAGTTTAAGTTATATATTAATTAAAATAGAGAGGTCGTATTAACTGTCTTTGGTTTGTAAGGTTAGTGAAATTTCCATACGCTGGCCGTTTCGGGCTATGGTAAATGTAACCTTATCACCTGATTTATGCTTTTTAATTGTAGATGATAAAGTGTCTAGGTCGCTAATTGCTGTATCATCAATTGCTAGGACTTGGTCTCCTGCCTGGAAGCCTGCTTTTTTAGCAAAATCTTCATTTACTTCCTGGATATAAACACTGCCATTTTGGTTCTGGGCATATGTCATACCAGAATATCCAGAAGTAGAAGTTGCTTTGCCGTTTTTCATAATTTGATCTGCTATATCTGCTGCAGTATTAATAGGAATAGCAAATCCTAGGCCTTCAACGTCTGAGCCGCTGGATTTAGCAACTACGATACCAACTAGATGTCCGTATTGGTCAAACATACCGCCACCAGAGTTACCTGGGTTAACTGATGCGTCAGTTTGAAGTAGAGTCATAGGCTGTCCATCGATTGTAATTTCACGATCCAAAGAACTTATAATACCGGCAGTTACTGTGCCGCCAAGTTCTCCAAGTGGATTACCGATAATTACGGACATATCCCCAACGCTTAATTCGCTACTATCTCCATAAGTTACTACAGATAAGTTTTTAGCATTGATTTTTAAAACAGCAATATCGTTTTCTTCATCTGTACCAACTAGAGTTGCTGTGTATTCTTTGTCGTTGTGAAGTGTTACATAAATCTTAGAAGCGCCTTCGATTACGTGGTTGTTAGTTATGATGTAACCGTTTGATTTGATAATTACACCAGAGCCAGCACCTTCAGTTACGTATTCACTTAACCAGTTGTCCTGCTGTACACTTTCGGTTTTAATTTCAACTACTGCTTCTAAGTTTTGTTCTGCAATTTCCTCAACTGTTAATTCGCTGCCAGTGGCTTTTGAAAGCGTATATCCATCGCTAGTTACACTGCCTTTGCTTTTGCTTGCAGATCCTGTTGGATAGTAGCTTTCGTATAGATACATACCGCCAAAGGCTCCACCGCAAGATAGTGCAATTACTAAAATAAATATAATCGCTAGTTTTTTCTTAGTTAAGAAAATTGGATTAGCAGGTGTTTTATCTTTTTTCTTTCTTTTTCTCTTTTCTTTTTTTTGGCGTTTTTTCCCATCGCCGCCTAAATCGAATTCGGTTTTGATGTTGTCAAAGTCCTGTGCATCGCCAGTAAAACCATTCTCGTATGATGTATTTTCAGTGGAGGAATGGCTATTGTCGTTTGCATAGTCTTCATCGTGTGATAACTTAAAATCCTTCATAGGACTCCCTCCTTATTATTAAAATCGTATTTATACAATAATTATAGCAATATTTACTTTTAAACCATCTATAAATAATGTCACTTTTATGATAAAATTATCTACATATGTGTAGGTGATTATTATGAAAAAAAGTATTGAAAAATTTAACAGATGGATTGAATATCCATATATGACTGAGACACTTAAGTCACAGCTTGAAGCTATGAGTATTGACCACAACGAAATTGAGGAAGCCTTTTACAAGGAACTTGAATTCGGAACATCTGGGTTGAGGGGAATTATGGGTCCCGGATCCAATAGGATGAATTGTTTTGTTGTGGCCAAGGTTACTCAAGGCTTGTCTAATTATATAAACAAAAGCTTAAAAAATTCTGAAGACCCTGAAAAAGTTTCAAGTGTAGTTATAAGTTATGATAGCAGAAGCAATTCTAAGGAGTTTGCCCAGATTACTGCTGAGGTTTTATCGGCAAATGGTATTAAGGCATATATCTTTAAGGAGATGCATCCTGTATCACTTTTATCTTATGCTATACGTTTTTTAGGGTGCGATTATGGCATTATGATTACAGCAAGTCACAATGCTAAACAGTATAACGGATACAAAGTTTACAATAGACATGGAGGTCAGATTTTAGGTGATGAACCTAAGTTGATTTTAGATGAAATTGATAAACTTGATATTTTCGATGATGTAAAAGAAAAAAGCGAAAAAAATGTAGTTTGGTTAGGCAGTGAAGTTAGAGAAGCTTATGTAAAAGAGACACTATCAAAGTCTTTGAGATTTGGCATTGAAAGAGATGGTGCTAAACCTGAAGATATTAAAGACTTAAAAGTCGTTTATAGCCCGCTTAATGGATCTGGTCTTGTAACGGTGCTTGAGGTGCTTGGAGGACTTGGAGTTAAGGATATTACGGTAGTGCCGGAGCAGGAAAAACCGGATAGCAATTTTACAACTTGTCCAAAACCAAACCCAGAACTTAAAGAAGTTTACTCTTTGGGTATTGAGCTTATGAAAAAACAAAAGGCTGATATCCTTATAGTTACAGATCCTGATTGCGATAGGATAGGCGTAGCTAGTGGGGATACAATTTTTAGCGGTAACCAGCTAGGCGTTTTGCTTTTTGATTACATATGCAGAAATAAAAAACCGATGCCATTAAATCCTGTGGCTGTTAGAAGTATAGTTAGTACACCACTGCTTGATGCAATAGCTGAAGAATACGGTGTAAAAGTTAGAAATACTTTGATCGGTTTTAAATATATAGGCGAGATGATGGATGAACTTGGAAATGATTATATATTTGGATTTGAAGAGGGTAATGGATATCTTGCTTTTGACCATATGAGAGATAAGGACGGAGTATCAACTGCTATGTTAGTATGTGAAATGGCAGCTGAATACAAAGCAAAAGGTATAAGTTTGGAAAAAGCTTTAAAAAAAATATATAAAAAGTATGGTTATTATGGTGAAAAAGTTATAAACTATTCTTTTGAAGGCAAAGAAGGACTAGAAAAAAGAGAAAAGGTAATGGATTACTTAAGAGGCGATGTTATAAATGCTATTAAAGGGTATGAAGTAAAGGAAGTTGTAGATTATAAACTTCAGCAAAAGCATTTTGCTAATCTTGGCATCGGTTCTTATACTAAGCTGCCTGTATCAAATATTATGGAATACCATTTTGATAAGGGACAAAAATTTATAGTTAGACCTTCGGGAACTGAACCAAATTTAAAAGCCTATTTCTTTGCGAGAAGCAAATATACTGGAGGCGTGTCAAAGAGAATTGACAAAATGGAAAAGGAAATAACAAGAATTATAAATGAGGAGCAATAATAATGAGTAAAAGTAAAGTTTTAATTGGTATTGATAAGAGTGGTTCGTATAGAGTCCATCTTACAATTACTACTGGTATAGTTGAAGAAGCTAGGCAGATGCATATGACTACACCTCTTGCAACTGCAGGACTTGGCAGAGTTTTAACTGCAACTGGTATGATGAGTTTAGAGCTAAAAGGCGATGGAAATAAAGTAACTGTAATATTTCAGGGTGATGGTCCTGCTAAACAGATTTTGGCAACAGGCTATGGCACTGGTCAGATTAAGGGATATATATCAAATCCAGATGTTGATTTGCCTCTAAGAGAAGACGGTAAACTGGATGTGGGTGGATCTTTAGGAATTGGACAGCTTACAGTTACTAAGGATTTAGGATTAAAGGAACCATATGTTGGTAGCATTGCTTTGGTAAGTGGTGAAATCGCTGATGACTTAACAGCTTACTACTACATAAGTGAACAGCAAAATACATCTATCGCTTTAGGTGTAAAAGTTGAAAAAGACCAGCATGTTTCTGCTGCTGGAGGTATGTTTATACAGATGTTACCAGGAGCACAGGAAGAAGCAATAGAAGAATTAGAAAAAATGCTAAAAGATATTAAACCTATGACTACAAATATTGAAGAAGTTGTAGCCGCAGGAGCAGGCAAATCAGAAGAAGGATTGCTTGTAGATTTAATGGATAAAATTTTCCACGATGTTGCAGATGAATTTAAGCCAGAAGTATTACAATACAAAGAGATGGAATTAAAATGCGATTGTAGTAGAGAACGTATGGAACAGGCTCTTATGACTATTGGCAAAAAAGATTTAACTGAAATCTTAGAAGAAGATGGCCAGGCAGAATTAGTATGTCATTTTTGCAATGAAAAATATTTGTTTGACAAAGATGATTTAAAAAACATGTTGGAAAATATGTAGAAAGGAGGTTTGCTGATGAAAGATGTAACAATAAAAATTGTCGGCAAGCATGTCCACGATAATATAGATGAAGAAGAGATGGAGCTAGTAACAGAAGCTCAAATGTTTGAGCGCAATGGAGTACTTTATTTGATCTATGATGAAAGCGAAATCTCAGGCTTAGAAGGTATGAAAACAAGACTTAGACTAGATGGAGATAGTCTTAAAATGACAAGAACTGGCGGCGGAGATGGCGCTAGTGAGATGAAATTTGAAAAAGGAAAAAGGTTTACAAATCAATATATGACTCCAATGGGGCCAGTTGAAGTTGAGATATTAACAAATGACCTTATAAATACTATGACTTACGAAGAACAAGGGAGAGTATTTGTTGATTATAGTATAAGTTTAAGTGGTTTAACAGAAGGTCGCAGTAAATTGGACATTGAGTTTATGGGAGAAAACAAACATGATGAACAATAAAAAATGGACAAAAATCGTTGCATGGGTTTTAGTAGCCACTATGGTTGTAACATCACTAGGGTTACTGATTTTTTAAATACATTTGTGAAAATAAGGAAAGGAGACGAAAATGGGAAAAATAGGTTTTGATGCAGAAAAATATATAGATTTACAGTCAAAACACATTATTGAAAGAATAAAAGAAGGCAACGGAGAAAAACTGTACCTAGAGTTTGGTGGCAAACTTGTACATGATAAACATGCAATGAGAGTACTGCCAGGATTTGATGAAAATGCTAAGATTAAGCTTTTACAAAAACTTAGCGATCAGGCAGAAGTAATTATATGCGTATACGCAGGCGATATTGCAACAAATAAAACAAGACAAGATTTTGGCATAACTTACGATTTAGAAGTTATGAGACTTATAGATACATTTAGAAAATATGGACTTTCTATTAACAGTGTAGTTGTAACACGTTACGAAGAAAATCCAGCAGTTGATATGTTTATCAACAAATTAGAAAGAAGAAATATTAAAACTTACAGACATAAATTTACAAAAGGATATCCAACAGATGTTGAAACTATTGTAAGTGAAGAGGGATATGGAGCAAATCCGTATATCGAAACAACTAAGCCATTATGTGTGGTAACTGGTCCAGGAGGCGGCAGCGGCAAACTAGCAACTTGCCTATCACAGCTTTACCACGAAAATATTAGAGGTAGAAAAGCAAGATATGCTAAATTTGAAACATTCCCAGTTTGGAATATTCCATTGAAACATCCTGTAAATGTTGCATACGAAGCAGCTACAGCAGACCTAAAAGATGTAAACATGATAGACTCATTCCACTTGGAAGCATATGGAGTACAAACAGTTAACTACAATAGAGATATCGAAGTATTTCCAGTAGTTAAAAGAATTATAGAAAAAATTACAGGAGGCGAATGCGAATACAAATCACCTACAGATATGGGCGTAAACATGGTAGGCTACGGCATTGTAGATGATGAAATTTGCAGAGAAGCGGCTAAACAGGAAATCATTAGAAGAGCATTAATCGCTCAGTGTGACTTTAAAAAAGGGAAAATTGATGGAAGCTCTGAGGAGAGAGTTAGACTTCTAATGGAAGAAGTTGGAGCTCATATCAGCGATAGAAAAGTAGTTGATGTGGCTAGAAATTACGCTGATTACAAGAGAGAGCTAGATGAAGAAACATTTGAAAACATAGTAGTTGTTGCTATTGAACTTCCAAACGGCAAAATTGTAACAGGTCGTAACTCAGAAACAATGGCAGCAGCACCAGCAGCAATTTTAAATGCGGTTAAAAATCTAGCAGGAATGGCAGACCCGGTTCATTTAATTGCTCCTCATGTGCTTCAGGGTATTCAAGATTTAAAACGTGATGTATTAAAACAGGATAAAGTCTCTCTTAACGTTGAAGAAATATTAAATGCATTAGCAGTATCAGCTAGTACTAATCCAAGTGCTGACTTAGCAGTAGAAAAGCTAAAACTTTTAAGAGGCTGCAAAGCTCATTGCACAGCAATACTAAATGACAAAGATGAACAGCTATTTGGAGACCTTGGTATTGATATTACTTGCGATCCAGAATTTTCAACAAACAATTTATACTTTAAATAAATTATAGAGAGAAAGGATGATTTGATTAGATGTACGGACAATTTTTTGTAATGTTCGCTATGATTTTTACAGGCTACTTTATGCGTAAGATAAACTTTATAAAAGACGAGATGAATAACAGTCTTAACAAGTTCATCGTCTATTGCGCATATCCCTGTATGATAACTTATAATATAGGCAGCATGAAAATGGATGCTGAACTTTTAAAAGAGTTTTTGCTAATGATGGCAGTTTCTTTTGTTATGCTTATGGTTTATGCGGGTTTTACAAGAGGATATACAAAATTGAGACATTTTCCAGATAGAGCTAGCAATGTAGCAGAGCTGGCTATGGTATGTCCAAATGATGGATTTATGGGATTTCCTATGGCACTGTCATTTTTAGGATCTCACGGTTTGTTTCTAATGACTGCACAAAACTCCGCAATGAATGTATTTTTCTTTTCATATGCGCTGTATGCTCTTAGAAGAAATAAGCCTACCCACGACAAGCTTACACTTCAAACAATTACAAGCTCAACAATAAAAGTATTGTTAAATCCAAATATTTTGGCATTGTTTATAGGATTTTTCCTATGTTTAACTAAAATACCATTAGACAATGCGTTAGGAACTTATTTAAATTATATTGGCGGGGCGGCAACACCGATGGCTATGATATTTATAGGTTCAACACTTGCAGGCAGTAAGTTCTTTGAAATTTTGAGAAACCATATCGTATGGGAATCAGCTATTTGGAAACTTATAATTATACCTGTTGTAACTGCTGTATTGATGATGTTGCTACCATTTGGAGCACATTTCAAAGTAATTATGGTTTTAGGTATTTGTTTTCCAACTGCTGCAACTGTGCCTATGCTTGCAGAACAAGAAGGACAGAGCCACGAACTTGCAAGTAAAATTTTATTTTTCACCACTGTAATTTCAATGGTAACAGTGCCGTTGACAATTACGCTTATTAAATTTTTATTCTTATAATAGGAGTATGACATGAATGTTAAAGTAGATTTGTCAAGACTTGGCATCGAGGAAGCAAAGTTGGCTTCATATCAAAAAAAAGTAGATGATGCTATGGATGAATTATGGTCAGATAAAAATCCTCACACACAGTGGGTAAAATTGCCTATGCGTATAAATGAAGAGGAAATCGAATCAATGCTTACTACAGCAATTGCAGCTCAAGAAAGCTGCGGACTATTTGTTGTAATCGGCAATGGTGGATCATATCTAGGTATAAAAGCAGCTATTGAAGCAATAGGAGAACACGCTGCTACTGCACCGGAAATCGAATTTATCGGTGAAGATATTTGCGGAAGTGAATTTTCTAAGATTATGGAACGTATGAGACATTATGAAGTAAATGTTTGCGTTATTTCAAAATCTGGGGAAACACCGGAAACAATAGTAGTTTATCAGGTTATAAAGGAGTATATGTTTAAGAGATACGGAAACGAAGTAGCTCCTAAACGTATAATGGTTATGACAGGCAAAGGCGATAGCACTTTGCGTAAGTTAGCTAATAAAGATGGCTGTGGAATTTTCGATATATCAACTGATTACTCAGGTAACTACGGTATATTAAGTCCTGCAAGTCTTTTCCCTATGGCAGTTGCAGGTATTGAAATCGACAGATTGCTATCTGGTGCTGAAGTTATGGCAACAGATGCTGCATGGGATATAAATGCAGGATATTATGGAGTTGCTCGTAAGATTTTAAATGAAAGTGGCAAAGTTGCGGAAATTTTCCAGTACAGCCAGCCTAACTTAGAAAGTTTCGCTATGTGGGTTTCACATCTGTTTATGGAAAGCGACAGTAAAAATGGCAAGGGTATTTACACAACTACAATGAACTTATCTAGAGATTTTAAAGCGAAAGGTGAGTTTATGAGAGGTGATACACCGGCATTTTTCCAAACTGAACTTGTTATAGATGAAGTTCAAGATGATATTTTACTTCCAAAAGATATTATCGATAAAACAGAATCAGATACACTAGGGGAGTTAAATCAGGTTATAGTTGACAAGATGAAGGAAGCGATGAAAACTGAAGATAGCGATGCTATTAAAATTGAAATACCTAAAATGGATGCATTTAACTTAGGACAGCTTATTTACTTCTTCTTAATGAGTGCTTCCATATCAGCTCATATGTTTGGAGTTGACCCATTTGAACGCAAGCTTATCGATGTCTTTAAGGATAAAATAAAGCTTTTCAATAAATAATTATGTATAAATGCTGTTGGATTGTTATCTAACAGTATTTTTTTTAAATAAAAAAATATCAAACAATTAAGAAAATTTCAAATAAAGGGGTTTACAAGTTGATTTTGCGTGTTATAATGTAATCAAGATTTGGTTAATTTTTTAACGAACTATGTAAAATATTTATTTAAAGAGTAGAATATGATTATATTTAAGGAGGACAAATCAATGAAAGTTGGAGTATTGGGAACAGGCACAATGGGTGCTGGTATCATTCAGGTTTTAGCACAGAACGGTTACGAAGTAGTTTTAAGAGCTAGAAGACAGACTTCAGTAGATGGCGGTATGGCTAAAGTAGTTAAAAACTTAGACAAACTAGTTAAAAAAGAAAAAATTACTGAAGCTGACAAAGAAGAAATCTTAGGAAGAATCTCAGGCTCTACAGATATTGCTATCGTAAAAGATGCAGATCTAATCATTGAAGCAGCAACTGAAGATATGGAAGCTAAAAAAGCTCTATTTGCTGAATTAGATGAACTTTGTGGACCAGATACAATTTTTGCTACAAACACTTCATCTCTATCAATCACAGAAATCGCAGCAGCTACAAAGAGACCTGATAAGGTTGTAGGTATGCATTTCTTCAACCCAGTTCCTGCTATGAAACTTGTTGAAATTATCAAAGGTCTAACAACTTCTGATGAAACAAGAGATACAGTAGTTAAATTAGCTGAAGATCTAAAGAAAACTCCTGTAGAAGTTGCAGAAGCACCAGGATTTGTAGTAAACAGAATTTTAATTCCTATGATCAACGAAGCTGTAGGTATCTTAGCTGATGGCGTTGCAGATGCGGAAGGTATTGACAATGCTATGAAGTTAGGTGCTAACCATCCAATGGGACCTCTAGCATTAGGTGACTTAATTGGACTAGACGTTGTACTAGCTATCATGAACGTACTATACACTGAATACGGTGATTCAAAATACAGACCACACGTACTTCTAAAGAAGATGGTAAGAGCTGGTAAACTAGGTATGAAGTCAGGAGAAGGATTCTTCGTATATGACAAATAATTTATAACTGATAGTTATGATATTGCTTTTAATAAAATGGTAAAACAAAAGGGAGCTAAGTGCATTTGCACTAAGCTCCCTTTTATCAATAACCAAAACAAACTATAACTCATATTAACCCAAACTATATGAGGTAGTTTGTTGCCCACATAGTTGATGTTTATCTAAACAATGATGATGAACTTAAAATCTTTTGCATAACTCTTTTGCTATCATCCTTAACGAATTTAATAAAGTCTTCCAAGACAGGTATTTTATATGAATTTTTAAGTGTTGCCATATAATATGTTCTGTTCCATTGAGGCCAGATTATAGGTATTATCTTAAGTTTCATAGATTTTAATACTTTTATCTTATGAGTAACAGCAATACCAAATCCATTTGCAACTAATCCTGCTGCTACATCGTCTTCCTCAACTTCGTAAACAATGTCTTTTGGAAATGCTTTTGCCTGTTTAAACAAAGCATCTATTTCTGTACGAAGTCCTGTCTTGTGATTAAAATAGATAAATGGATAATCCACAACTTCATCAAGTCTAATAGATGCACGATCTGCAAGGGGATGATCTAATGGTGTTATAAGCACCATATTTTGAGTTGCTACAGGAGTGAACTCCACTAGTGGCTCATTGTCAATTTTTGAACAAAATGCCACATCATAATGTCTATCTTTTAACCCCTGAATGATATCATTACTCATGCCAGTATCAGTAGATAAAGTAAAATCTATCTTTTTATCTGGATTTTGAGAGCAATATTTATTCATCAATTTTGGGACTAAACCTGCACCAAGGACTCTAAGGCAACCAATTTGTATAGTCCCTTCTCCCGTTGCAAGGCCTCTTAAATTGTGACTGCTTTCGTCAATTATATTGATGGCACGCTCAATATCATCTAAAAAAAGCTTGCCATAGCGTGTTAAAACAACGTTTCTGCCCTCTTTTTCAAAAAGTTTTACACCTAATTCTCCCTCTAAAAGTGAGATTGCATGGCTTAAACTCGGCTGGGTAATGCCCAAAGCCTCAGCTGCTTTTGTGTAATGTTCCAAATGGGCTAAAGTTTGAAAATATCGCAAGTGATATAGATTCATAATACAATTCTCCATTAAATTTATTGTTGTTCACAAATAAAAAAACAACTCTTATAATAGGATAATAACACAATTCATAAATATTATCTATAGATTTTTTGAAAATTATCAATTAGTTTTATTTTTAACAATCACATATAATTTGGGTATAGAAAAAAGTTCGCGACTTTGATAAACAAGATAGAAAAAATTTATAGTAAACAGGTAGTAGCAAAATTTATATTAAAAGTAAAGAAAAAGGAGAACGAAATTATGTCAAAGAAATACCCAATTACAGTAAGTTCATGGACACTAGGAGATAAGTGCAGTTTCGAAGCTAGAGTTGAAGCTGCTAAAGAAGCAGGATACGATGGTATCGGTCTACGTGCTGAAACTTACGTAGATGCTTTAAACGAAGGTCTATACGACGACGATATTTTGGCTATTTTAGAAAAATATGACATGAAAGTTACAGAAGTAGAATACATCGTACAGTGGGCTGAAGATGAAAGATCATACGAACAGAAGTACAAGGAACAGATGTGTTTCCACATGTGTGAACTATTTGGAGTAAACCATATCAACTGTGGACTTATGGAAGACTACTCAGTAGAACATACAGCTCAGAAACTAAAGGAACTATGCCACAGAGCTAGAAACTACACAATCGGTGTTGAACCAATGCCATACAGCGGTATTCCAACAGTTAAAAAAGGATGGGATATTGTAAATGCTGCTGATTGTCCAAATGCAAAACTAATTTTAGACACATGGCACTGGGTAAGAGCTAACCAGCCTCTAGATATCGAAGTACTAAAAGATGTACCAGCAGACAAAATCGTTTCAATCCAGATTAATGACGTTTGGGAAAGACCATACGCAACATCAATCCTAAGAGACGAATCAATGCACGACAGACTAGCACCAGAAACTGGTATTGGAACTACAGTGCCATTCCTAAAGATCATCAAAGAAAAAGGAATTGAACCAAAGGCAGTAGGTGTTGAAGTTATCAGCGACGCAATCCTTGCTAACGGTATCAAAGAAGCAGCTAAGCACACTTATGACAACGCTCGTAAAGCTATCGAAGCAGCTTGGCCAGAAATTCTATAGTAGATATAGATGTATAGAAATAATTTATAAATAATTGATAAAAAGTTGATGAAAATAAGTTGATGGATTTAAGATAAAGCGAGGAGAAAACGAAATGAAATTTGAAGCAATGTTTAATCCGATTAAAATCGGCCCTATGGAAGTTAAAAATAGATTTGTTGTACCACCAATGGGTAACAACTTTGCAAATACAGATGGAACACTAAGCGACCAGTCAGTTGCTTACTACAGCGAAAGAGCTAAGGGTGGTTTTGGTTTAATTACAATAGAAGCTACAGTAGTTCACAAAGGAGCTAAAGGTGGCCCAAGAAAACCTTGTCTATACGATGACAGCAGCATTGAAAGCTTTAAAAGAGTTGCAGATGCTTGTCACAAGGAAGGAGCTAAAGTTTCTGTACAGCTTCAGAATGCTGGTCCAGAAGGTAATGCTAAAAATGCTGGCGCACCAATAGCTGCAGCATCAGCAATCGCTTCAGAGTACGGAAGAGACATTCCTAGAGAAGTACCTACAGAAGAAGTTTACGAACTAATCAAGGGTTACGGCGAAGCTGCTAAAAGAGCTATGCAGGCAGGTCTAGATGCAGTTGAAATCCACATGGCTCACGGATATCTAGTAAGTACATTTATCTCAGCTAGAACTAATAAGAGAGTTGACGAATTCGGTGGATCTTTTGAAAACAGAATGAGATTCCCAAGATTGATTATCGAAGAAATCAAAAAGCAGACTGAAGGCAAAATTGCAGTATTAGCAAGAATTAACTCTTCAGACGATGTACTAGGTGGACTTGATGTTCACGACAGTGCTGCAGTTGCTGCTTACCTAGAAAGCTGTGGTATTGACGGTCTACACGTTTCAAGAGCTGTACATATCAAAGACCAGTTTATGTGGGCACCTACAACTATTCACGGTGGTTTCTCTGCTGAACTAGTTTCAGAAATTAAGAGAGCTGTAAATGTACCAGTTATTACAGTTGGTAGATACACAGAACCACAGTTTGCAGAACTAATGGTTAAAGAAGGCAGAACTGATTTAGTTGCATTTGGTCGTCAGAGCTTAGCTGATCCACATATGCCAAAGAAAGCTTTCGAAGGAAGACTAGAAGATATGACTCCATGTATCGCATGTCTACAGGGTTGTGTACCAAACATGTATCAGGGACAGCCTATTGCATGTCTAACTAATCCATTCTTAGGACATGATGTTGATGGCGTTGGCAAAGCTGAAACACCTAAAAAAGTTATGGTTATCGGCGGTGGTGTAGGCGGAATGTGTGCTGCTTACATTGCAAAGTGGAGAGGCCATGAAGTAGCGCTTTACGAAGCAGGAGACAAGTTAGGTGGAAACATGAGACTTGCTGCTTATCCTCCAGGAAAAGGCGATATTACAAATATGATCAGAAGCTATATTGCAAAATGCGAAAAAGCAGGTGTGGAAATCCACATGAACACAGAAGTTACAGAAGAACTAGTTAAAGCTGAAGCTCCAGATGCAGTAATCGTTGCAACTGGTTCAAAACCATTAATCCTACCTATCGAAGGAATTGATTTACCAGAAATCATCCCTGGTGGAGATGTTTTAGATGGAAAAGTAGCAGTTGGCAAAAAAGTACTTGTTGTTGGCGGCGGTATGGTTGGTTGCGAAACAGCAGCATTTTTAGGCGAACAGCAGCATGATGTAACTGTAATCGAATTTAGAGAAGATGTTGGTATCGACGTAATAAAAGAACACAGAGTATTCCTAATGGAAGACTTTGAAAAATATGATATTAAAAAGATTACAGGAGCTAAGGTTTGCAAATTCTACCCAGATGGAGTTTCATTTGACCACGGTGATGGGGTTTGTCAGGACGTTAGAGGATTTGATAGCGTAGTATTATCAATGGGTTACAGAAACTACAATCCATTTGCAGAAAAACTAGAAGGTCTTGTAAAAGAAGTATACACAGTTGGTGATGCTAACAAAGCAAGACGTGCTATCGATGCAACAAGAGAAGCTTACGAAGTAGTAATGCAGCTTTAATATAAGTTTTAAATAAGAATAAATAATTTAACAGGAGATAGATAAAATGGAAAAGAGAATTTCAGGACATACTGGACTATTAGCACTATTTGGAACACCTGTTGGACATAGCGGATCACCTGCTATGTACAACTTCAGCTTCCAGCACGACGGATTAGACTACGTTTACATGGCTTTTGATGTAAACGTAGAACAGATGCCAAAAGCATTTGAAGCTATTCGTCTACTAAACATGAAGGGCGGAAACTTTACAATGCCTTGCAAAAATATTGCAGCTGAGCTAGTTGATAAATTATCACCAGCAGCAGAAATTATCGGAGCTTGCAACGTATTTGTAAATGAAGATGGAGTTATTACAGGTCATATCACTGATGGTATCGGTTTTGTTAAAAATCTAAGTGTTAATGGCGTAGAAGTTAAAGACAAAAATGTTGTTGTTTTAGGTGCAGGTGGAGCAGCTACTGCTATCCAGGTTCAGCTTGCTTTAGATGGAGCTAAAGAAGTACATATCTTCAATGCAAACGATAGCTTCCTAGAAAGAGCTCACCAGACAAAGGAAAAACTTGCTGAAAAAGTACCTGCATGTAATGTAACTGTAAATGATATCGCAGAAACAGAAGTACTAAAACAGGCAGTTGCTAATGCTGATATCCTAGTTAATGCTACAATTATGGGTATGAAACCTCATGAAGATGTTACACTAATTGATAAAGAATGGTTCCATGAAGGTCTAGTTGTTGCTGATACAGTTTACGATCCAGAAAAAACAAAGATGATTGTTGAAGCTGAAGAAGCAGGATTAAAAGCAATCGGTGGTAAAGGCATGCTTCTATGGCAGGGTGCTGTAAACTACCAGCTATTTGTTGGCAAAGATATGCCAGTAGAAGAATACCAGGCATTTCAGGCTAGCCAGAATAAATAAAATTTAGTAATAATTGATTAATGTTAACGGGAGAGGTCAAAACATGAAAGCGAAAAAATATATAATTTCACTTGCTCTTGTATACCTGTGCTATTTTACACATGGTATGCAGGCTATTATCCTATCTCAAAACCAGGTAAACTTCTTCACTCAGTGGGGATATACAGATCCTAAAGCTGGTGCAGCAGCAGTATCTCTTGCAATTACAGCTACAGGTTTTGGTAAGTTTATATCTGTTTGGATAGGCGGAGAAATTTCAGATAAAGTTGGACGTAAAAAGATGGCTATCGGCGGAGGTATCCTATATGTAATCTGCTTTGCAGGATTGCTATTTAGCGGTAACTTTGCAATAGCATGTGGCGCAGCATTTCTTGCTGGTATTGCAACATCAGGATTTTGGGATGCAGCACTTTATCCAGCAGCACAGGAAAGCGCACCTAAATTTGCTGGTTCAGCTCTAATAGGTATTAAACTATTTGTATCATTAGCAGGTATTATCTATCCACTTATGTCTGTACATTTTTCAAATACAGGCAACTGGCATATCAATGTATGGGTACCTTTGATCCTTTCAATTGTATGTGTAGTAGTAGCAATCTTTGCTCCTTTTGCATACGATGATATGATGAAAGAAACTGTACAGAGCAAAGATGGTAAATCAATTAACGCAGCTCAGGCAGAAATCCAGGCTGCAAAAGATAGAATGTTGGTAAAACCAAATAAATTAGTAAATTTCTTTACTATGTTCTACGGCTTTGTATGTATGGTAATCATGTACGGAGCACAGCAGTATACAAAAGCATTTGGTATGAATAACTGTGGCCTATCAGAAATGCAGGCAGCAGGTCTAACTTCAGTTTATACTGCAGGTTCAATTGCGGCAGTTATATTTTGGGCAATTATGATGGGTAAACTACAGTGGAACCCACTAAAAGTTGTATTGATTGACTCAATATTTACAGTAGCTGCACTTGCAATCGTAATGCTTGTACAGGTTACAGCAGTTGTATATGTAGCAATTGCACTGTTAGGATTTTTCGCAGCAGGTGGTGCTCTTCAGACAGGTCTTGGAGTTAGACAGGAACTATGTCCAGGTCCAAAAGGAAGAAACACAGGTATTTACTACACATGGATGGGACTTGCCAGCTGTTCATTGCCGTACTTTGTATCATTTATGACTAACAAAATCGGCGAAACAGATGCTATTTACACTATGATGGGAGTATTGCTAGTTGCTGCAATAGTTGCTACAATTATGATGTTATACTTAACAAAAGAATACAAAAAGATTTTCGGTTACAGTGCATTAAGCGCTCACAACGAGTAATCTATATTAGTTAATTTAAGGGTTAAAAAAGGTTATTGGAGAGAAAATTTATGTCAAATAAATGGTATAAGCAGATGAAACACCAAAATGGTGTACCATATTGCCCATGTGGACCATTTAAGTTGAGACTTCCATTTATTCACTACAAACTAGAATATGTGGAATTTTTACAAGGTCTGATTTTGGGCGTAACAGGATTGAGTTCTATTCCTTATTTGATAGATTATTTGGGATTGCCTTATGAACTTGCATGGAGCTGTGTAATCCTCGAAGTCGCGTTATATATGCTACATTGCTTATTAGGGGATCCTGTGGTACCGGGATGGATCACTCCATCCCTACCACTAACCTTAGTCTTTTTAGAAGGCTTTGAAAAGGGAGACGAACGTATCCAAGCTATGATAGCATTGCAATTGTTGGTAGGACTTATATTTATATTTATGGGTGTAACCAAACTTGCAGATAAATTTGTAGGAGCAGTACCTGACTCAATAAAGGGCGGTATATTATTAGCAGCGCCATTTACAGTAATAGCAGGTCAAATAGGAGATGGTGGCAATATGCACAAATATCCTATTGCAATATGTGCTGGCGTGGGACTGTTAATATTGATAAGCTTCTCAGATGCGTATCAAGCTAAAAGAGCAAAAAGCAAAGTTTTAGATGTAATAGCAAAATACGGAAATTTATTCCCGTACCTATTAGCTATGGTAGTTGGATTAGTAATAGGAGAGCTTGCAACACCAAAAGTTGAATTAGGCACATTTATCAAGATACCAAACTTTGGCCAGATGTTTAGTGAAGTAAGCGTATTTGGCGTAGGATTGCCATCTACAGATATGTTTATAAAAGCATTGCCTTTGGCACTTGTAGTATATGTAATAGCTTTTGGAGATTTTATTACAAGTAAAACTTTGGTAGAAGAAGCTCAGGAATCAAGAAAAGAAGATTATGTTGACTTTAACTCTAGCCGTTCAAATTTAATAAGTGGTATTAGAAATGTAATTTTAGGAATCTTTGCACCATTCCCACCTTTATCAGGTCCATTATGGGTTGGTATGACAGTATCAATTTCAATGAGATACCAAGAAGGTAAAGAGGCTATGAAGAGTCTTATAGGCGGAATGGCATCATTTAGAATCGCAACTTTTCTAAGTGTTATATGCATACCGGTTGTTACACTTTTTGAACCACTTTTCCCAGTAGGTGCTTCAATCACATTGTTATTCCAAGCTTTTGTATGTGCAAGAATAGGTATGGACTACTGTAAAACTCCTAGAGATAAAATGATTGCAGGCATTATGGCTGCAGTACTTGCAACAGAAGGATCAGCTTGGGCATCAGCTTGGGCTCTAGGTATTGGATTTGGATTAAATATCTTTTTATCTAATATCGATTACGGCAATAGTAATAAAAAAAAGGAGGAAAACTAATGTCAGCGAAATATTTACATATTGGTATCCCGGTTACAAATAAAAAACCAGGAATGATATATAATGAACCAATGAAACTTTGGATGACAGAAGATATTGACGGCTATGATTACAAAATAGAGTATTTAAAATACGAAGAGGGTACTCCGTTTCCAGAAGTAATGCATAAAAATCCACATATAGCATATGAAGTGGATGATATCGAAAAGTACATCGCAGATGGAGATGAAGTATTATTTGGACCAAAGCCAAATTCTAAGGGTAATACATTTGCCTTTATTATGAAGGACAATGTTATTATTGAGCTTTGCGAAAAGAAATAATAAATAAGAAAAAATATAGTATACAGGGATAATTGAAAAGAGCAAGACCATGCATCATAACTAGGATATTTTATGATCTTGCTTTTTTTGTAAAAAAATATAGAGAAAATTAGCAAATTTAGGTTGGGAGAATATTAAAATGAAAAAACAGTATGAAAAAATCTTTGAGCCATTGACAGTTAAAACTATGACTATGAAAAATAGAGTAGCTATGTGTCCAATGGGAACAAACTATGGTCTATCAAACGGAAGTATGTCAGATGATCATATTAGCTATTATGAGAACAGAGCTAAGGGTGGCACTGGACTTTTAATCGTTGAAAATATCAATGTTATGTACCCGCTAGGCTCAAATGGAACTACACAGATTAGAATCGATCAGGACTGCTATATTCCAAGATTGTTTGAATTAACTGAAGCAGTTCATAAACACGACGGCTGTATTGCAGTACAGATTAACCACGCAGGAGCTTCAGCTATGTCATCAAGAATAGGTATGCAACCTGTATCAGCCTCTAATATTCCTTCAAAGGCAGGTGGAGAAATTCCTAGACCTTTAACAGTGGAAGAAATATATGAAATAGCTGGAAAATACGGTGAGGCTGCGAAGAGAGTACAGATGGCAGGATTTGATGCTGTGGAAATACACGGCGGTCATTCTTACTTAATCAGCCAGTTCCTATCACCAACAACTAATGACAGAACTGATGAATTTGGTGGAAGCGTTGAAAACAGATGTAGATTTGCAAGACTTGTCTGTGAAGAGGTTCGTAAAAATGTAGGTCCAAATTTCCCAATTATTTTGAGAGTTAGTGCAGAAGAATTTATGAAAGATGGCAATACTTTAGAAGATACTTTAGAGTACTTAACTTATCTTGATGAATATGTTGATATTTACGACGTATCAGCTGGTCTAAATGGTTCAATTCAAAAGCAGATCGATGCTAACTACTATGAAGATGGTTGGAGATCATATATGGCAAAGGCTGTTAAAGAAAAGTTTGGAAAACCTTGTATGACAATGGGTAACATTAGAGATCCAAAGGCTGCAGAGGAAATCCTAGAAAGAGGAGATGCTGATATTATCGGTATGGGTAGAGGCCTAATTGCAGAACCACATTGGGTTAACAAGGTTTACGAAGGTAGAGAAGATGAGCTTCGTAAGTGTATTTCTTGTAATATCGGTTGTGCAGGACATAGAATTGGTAAAAATAGACCTATTAGATGTACTGTAAATCCAGCAGTTCAGCGTGGTGACGAATACAAGGAAAAGAAAATCAACAAAGCTTGCAATGTAGTAGTTATAGGTGGAGGTACAGCAGGTCTTGAAGCTGCATGTACAGCTGCAGAAGTAGGTTGCACAACATTTTTAATTGAAAAAGAGCAGGAGCTTGGTGGTTTAGCTACAGTTATTTCTCAGCTTCCTGATAAAAATAGATTGGGAGATTTTCCAAAGTATCTAATAAATAGAGCAAAAAAGTTACATAATTTATTTGTATTTAAGGGAACAGAAGCAAATGCTCAGTTTGTTAAAACTTTAAATCCAGATGTAATTGTAAATGCTACTGGTTCTACACCGATTTTATCACCGATCAATGGACTTAAGGATAATATTGATAAGGAAAATGGAAAAGTTATGTCAATTTTATCAATGATTGAAAAAGCGAAAAACGGTGGATTTGGTGAAGAGCTAAATGGTAAAAAAGTCATTGTTGTAGGTGGCGGCGCTGTTGGCTTAGATGTAGTTGAATACTTTGCACCTAAGGGAGCAGATGTAACAATTATTGAAAAACTTCCAGCAATAGGAAATGGCCTTGATCCAGTTTCAACAAATGATTTTAAAACTCTTATGAGTGATCACAATGTAACTCAGCTTGTAGATACAGCCCTTGTTAAAATCAATGAGGATTCATTTGTTATTGAAAAAGATGGCAAGGAAGAAACTCTAGGATTTGACTATGGATTTGTATGCTTAGGTATGAAAGCTAACAATCCGATTATAGGAACTCTAGAAGAAACTTTTGAAGATGTCGATATTGTAAACATTGGAGATAGCAAGAGAGCTAGACGTATTATAGAAGGTATCGAAGAAGGTAGAAATAAAGTTTTAGATATCTTAAAGGACAAGGGATTGTTTAACTAAAGTCTTCAATAACCAAAATATATATAACTAATAACCAAAAAATAAGACTGCCTGGATTTGAAAAGGCAGTCTTGTTTTTTATTTTATTGCGTATTTGGTTTTCATAAGTGCGGCGCCTATGCCCACAACGATAATACCAGCTACAATAGCTTCAGGAACACCATTGATACCGATAATACCTAGTATAAAATTGTAAACTGTTTCACTTGCAACTTCATTTGCTTTTGCATATGCATCCTTGAAGAAAACGAAGATGAAATTCATTACTAGCAATGTATTTACCAATGAACCAGCAACCCCTGAAACACCCAAAGCGACATTCATATGTGCACGTGATGGTTCTTTTTTTGTTTTCATAATTAGTTTGTATATGTAGTAAGGGATGATACCTACCAATATACGTGGTACAAAACAGATAATTAAACTACCTATGCCTCCGTGAATATCTCCCACTGTTATAAATGGTGAAAATACAAAAGAAGTGGCAGTTGGATTGATTGTGTTGTTTATCAAACTTGTAAGTCCGAAAACACCGCCTAAAAATGCACCTTTTTTTGGTCCAAGCATAAGTGAACCTATAATTACAGGCACATGGATAATAGTTGCTCTTGTGAAGCCAAGTGGTATGTAACCGATAAATGGTGTAAATGCCATAATCACTATGATGCCGCTGAAAAGTGCTAGCTGCACAAGGCCTAATGTACGCTGTGATGAAACGTTTCTTGATTGTAAATTACTCATATTTTCCTCTCCTTGTTATCATTCTCAATTGAGATATAATACAATACTCAAATATTATAATGTTTACTGTATTTTTTTCAAGGAAATCATGCAATTTTATGTGCAAAGGTGTTATAATAAGTTGTTAATTAGGAAGAAAAAGGATGGTTGTATCACTATGACTGATAAAGATAAATTAAATGATAAAGAAAAAGTAAATAAAAGCAATGAATCTACGGAAAAACGCAAGGAAATCGAAGGTATACTTGAAATTGCTGACGGTGGATTTGGATTTTTAAGATTTGATAATTTCCTAACTAGTGAAGACGATGTATATGTTGCAAACAGTCAGATTAGGAGATTTAATTTAAAAACTGGTGATAAGGTGAGAGGGATTGCAAGAGAACCAAGGACTGGAGAGAAATTCGGTGCCATTCTTATGATAAATGCAATCAACGGCGAAGATCCTGAAAAGGCAAAAAAGAGACCTGACTTTGAAAAACTAACGCCTATTTTCCCAGATAGACGTATCGTTTTAGAGGATGGTAAGGACCTATCTATGAGACTTATCGATTTAGTTGCACCTATTGGTTTTGGGCAGAGGGGACTTATAGTTGCTCAACCAAAAGCAGGTAAAACAGTTCTTATGAAAAAAATCGCAGCTAGTATAGAAAAACATTATAAAGATGCTGAGCTTATAATTTTGTTAGTAGACGAAAGACCAGAAGAAGTAACAGATATGAAGCGTTCTCTAAAAGGAGATGGAGAAGTTATCTATTCCACTTTTGATGAACAGCCAGCACATCATGTAAAAGTTGCTGAAATGGTACTTGCAAGAGCAAACCGTTTAGCAGAACATGGAAAAGATGTTATTATACTTATGGATAGTATCACAAGACTTGCAAGAGCGTATAACCTAGTTGTGCCTGCATCTGGTAGAACTTTGTCCGGCGGTCTTGATCCAGCTTCTCTTTATAAACCTAAAAAGTTTTTTGGAGCAGCTCGTAATCTTGAAGAGGGTGGCAGTATAACTATTTTGGCTACTGCTCTTGTAGATACAGGCAGCAGAATGGATGATGTTATATACGAAGAATTTAAGGGTACAGGAAATATGGAACTTCACTTAGACAGAAGTTTGTCCGAAAAACGTATATTCCCAGCCATTGATTTAAACAAATCCGGCACACGAAGAGAAGAGCTATTGCTTACACAAGAAGAACTTGCAACAGTATGGCGCATGAGAAAAGCATTGTCATCTGGCACAGTCCAAGAAGCAACAGAAAAAATTATAGACAATATGGCTATGACAAAAAACAACAAAGAATTTATGAATATAGTAGATAAAATCAAATTTGAATAACAGGGGGCATGATAGATGGGACTATTAGTTTCAGATATAATAAAAATGGCACAGACTCAGCTAAGCGAAGCAGGCATAGAAAATGCAAAAGGAGAAGCTGAGCAGATTTATTGCCACATGAAAAAAATAGACAGAACAGGTTTCTTTATGAGATGGTCTAAAGAAGCAGGCGAAATAGAGACAGAACAGTATTTCGATATGATAGCTCAAAGAGCAAAAAGAAGACCTATGCAACATATTTTAGGGGAAACAGAGTTTATGGGATATCCTTTTGTGGTAAAGGAAAATGTACTTATCCCGAGAATGGACACAGAAGTTGTTGTAGATGAGACTTTGAAACTTGTAAATCACAAGGATAGCGTTTTAGATTTGTGTTGCGGTTCTGGGGTTATAGGTATATCCTTAGTAAAATGCGCAGCGGAACAGAAAAAAGTATTGAAACTTACATCTTCTGATTTTAGCGAAGATGCTATCGCACTAACAAGGGAAAACGCACAATTAAACGATGTAAAACTTGAAATTTACAAAGGCGATTTGTTCGAACCTTTGAAGAGAAAAAAATTCAATGTAATCGTCTCAAACCCTCCATATATTAGAAGCGATGTAATACCGACTTTGGATATTGAGGTTAGAGAATACGATCCAATAGAAGCTTTGGACGGCGGTGAAGACGGTCTTGAGTTTTACAGACGCATAGTTGAAAAAGCACCTGAACATCTTAAGAAAAAGGGTTATCTGATTTTTGAGATCGGTCACGATCAGGGCATTGCAGTTGCAGAGCTTTTAAAACAAAGTGGATATTTTGAAAATATAGAAATTTCACAGGACCTAACAGGCAGAGAACGCATGGTAAAAGGTCAGTTAAAAGGGAAAAAATAATTAAATAACAAGATATGTACTGAGAGCTGAGGGCCAAAGGTACCGAGGAGTAAGGCATATACTAATTGATAGGCGAAAAAGACATTTGCGCTTAGTCATTATATTTGGTGTACTAAAATCCTCTCAGGCATATATTGTATGTTTTGAGAGGATTTTTTTATGGATAAAAATGAGATAATTAGAGCTTTGAAAAGTGATGATTTTTCATATTATTACGGAATGGCAGATCGTATACGCAGGCAGTACAAAGGTGAAGAAGTGCTTATCAGAGCCATCATTGAGTTTAGCAACTACTGTACTATGAAATGCAAGTACTGTGGATTAAACTGCACCAATAAAAAAGCTTTAAGATATCGTATGGACGTGGATGAAATTGTAAAGGTTGCAAAGGAAGCTATTGACGCAGGGTATAGAACTATAGTTTTGCAAGGTGGGGAAGATCCAGTATTTGCAGATGGAAAGCTGCTAAAAAGTGTAATTGAAGAAATAAAAAATTATGATAGTGGTGTTGCTGTAACTCTCAGTGCGGGAGAGCTAAAACCACAAGTGCTTAAAATGTTAAAAGAAGCAGGCGCAGATAGATATTTGCTCCGTCATGAAACTTCAGACAGAGAGTTATATAAAAGCATTCATCCAGGTAAGACTTTTGAAGAGAGAAAACAAGTGCTTGAAACGCTAAAAAGTCTGGGTTATGAAACAGGTAGTGGATTTATGGTTGGCATTCCTGGACAAAGCATAGAGTCATTGGCAGATGATTTGCTATTTTTAAAGGAAATACCTTGTGATATGGCAGGTATGGGACCGTATATTTCTCATCCTCAAACTCCACTTGCAGGAAACCCTAACGGAAGCACAGAGTTAACTAAAAGGTGTGTTGCAATAGCTAGGATTTTACTTCCTGAGTGCAATTTGCCTGTAACTACTGCGGTGGGAGTTTTGGATTTGGAAGAGCGCAAAAAGGCATTTGGCTGCGGTGCAAATGTTATTATGAGAAAAGTTAATCCGGCTAAATATAAAAAAGCTTATGAGATATACCCAGCTGATTTGGGTGAAACAAACGTTATTGAAGAGAGGCATCAGTTAGAGGAAATGATAAAATCATTGGGCAGGGTGCCTGTTTAAAAGCGAGGAGGAAATACAAATGGCTAAGTACAACAGTAAAAGTAAAATTGCAGAGGAGTTTATTTCAGATGAGGTGATTAGAGAAACTCTTGAATATGCAAAAGAGCACAAAGATGATCTTGATTTGATGAGAGAAATTTTGGCAAAAGGTAAAGAGGCAAAAGGGCTTGATTACAAGGAAGCTATGACACTTCTTGAATGTGAAGACCCTGAGATAATAGAGGAGATTTTCCATGAAGCAAAGGCTATTAAGGAGAAGTTTTACGGCAATCGTATAGTTATGTTTGCACCTTTGTATTTGTCTAACTATTGTATAAATGGGTGTGTATATTGTCCATATCATGGTCAGAACAAACATATCAGAAGAAAAAAATTGACTCAGGAAGAGATAAAACAGGAAGTTATCGCACTTCAAGATATGGGCCACAAGAGACTTGCTTTGGAAACTGGGGAAGATCCTAAGATGAATCCAATTGAGTATGTTTTAGAAAGTATCAATACAATATACAATATAAAGCATAAAAATGGAGCGATAAGACGTGTAAATGTAAATATTGCGGCTACAACTGTTGAAAACTACAAAAAGTTAAAGGAAGCAGGCATCGGTACATATATTTTATTCCAGGAAACTTACAACAAGGAAAGCTACGAAAAATTACATCCAACTGGACCTAAGAGTGATTATGCTTATCATACTGAAGCTATGGATAGAGCTATGCAGGCAGGTATTGATGATGTTGGTTGCGGCGTACTATATGGATTGGAAAATTACAAATACGATTTTGTAGGTATGTTGATGCATGCTAAACATTTGGAAGATACTTATGGTTGTGGTCCTCATACAATTTCAGTTCCACGTATTAGACCTGCTGATGATATTGATCCTGATACATTTGACAATGGAGTTCCAGATGATATTTTCAAGAGAATTATTGCAGTTTTGCGTATTGCAGTGCCTTATACAGGTATGATTATGTCAACAAGAGAAAGCCAGTCAATGAGAAGAGAAGCTCTTGAAATAGGTATTACTCAGATTTCTGGTGGTTCAAAAACTAGTGTTGGCGGATATGTTGAAGAGGAATCAGAAGAAGACAACAGTGCACAGTTTGATGTATCAGATACAAGAACATTAGGTGAAGTTGTAAAATGGCTAATCGACCTTGGATATGTACCATCATTCTGCACAGCATGTTACAGAGAAGGTAGAACTGGGGATAGATTTATGAGCTTACTAAAAGCAGGACAGATTTCAAATATCTGCCAGCCAAATGCTCTTATGACTCTTACTGAATTTTTAGAGGATTATGCGGATCCTGAAACTAAAAAAGCAGGTGAAGAGCTTATAGCAAAACGAATTGCTATGATTCCAAATGAAAAAGTTAGAGAGTTGACTAAGGAACATATTGGAAATATAAAAATAGGTAAAAGAGATTTTAGATTTTAATAGTTTGCATAAAATAAAGTAAGCAAAGTAGGCAAATGCAAGTGAATGCAAGTAAGCGAGGATAAGTGAGGAGACGATATGAGTTTAAATCAGACACCTAGAGCTAACAGATTGCACATAGGTATATTTGGAAAAACCAACAGCGGCAAAAGCTCTCTTTTAAACGCATTGACAGGACATGATGTAGCTCTTGTATCGGAAATGGCCGGCACAACAACAGATCCTGTATATAAATCCATGGAGTTACATCCAATAGGTCCAGTTGTATTTATCGATACAGCAGGATTTGACGATAAAACAGTTTTAGGGGAAAAGCGAGAAAAAATAACTAAAGAAGTTATTAAAAAAACAGATGTTGCAATACTTATATTCGATGATGAAAATTTGCAAGATGAAAAACAATGGCTAGAACTTTTAAAAGAGGCAGATGTTCCAGTTGTGCCAGTTATAAGCAAAGGTGACATAATGAACAGAGCTCTTTTAAAGAAAAAAGTTTTTGATGAGTTAAAACTTACTCCTATTATTGTATCTGCAAATGAAAATAAAGAAGCGAGAGAAAAGCTGATAGACAGTATTGTAGCAGCAATACCTGAAGATTATCAAAGACAATCTATTTTAAGAAACTTGGTAAAGGAAGACGATATAGTTTTACTTGTGATGCCACAAGATATACAGGCGCCAAAAGGTAGACTGATATTGCCACAAGTGCAGACAATTAGGGAAGTTTTAGATAGCAGATGCACAGCCGTTTGCACAACTTTAGATGGTATGAAAAGAAGTCTTGATGCACTTAAAAATCCACCAAGTGTAATAATCACAGACAGCCAGTGTTTTAAACAGGTAAAGGAACTAAAGCCAAAAGAAAGTAAGCTAACTTCTTTTTCCGTTTTGTTTGCTGCATACAAAGGGGATATAGACAGCTTTATTAAAGGTGCAGCAGCTATAGACAGCTTAGATGAAAATTCAAAGGTGCTTATTGCAGAGGCTTGTACTCATGCTCCTCTTGAAGAAGATATAGGCAGAGTTAAAATCCCAAATATGCTTAGAAAACGCTTTGGTGAAAACCTTGAAATAAAAATGGTTTCAGGCAGTGATTTTCCAGATGATTTAAAAGGCTATGATTTGATTATTCATTGCGGAGCATGTATGTTTAACAGAAAACTTATGATGAGCAGAGTGCTTCAAGCAAAAGAGCAGGGAGTGCCAATAACAAATTACGGAGTAACAATAGCACATATTACAGGTATCTTAGACGAAGTTGTATATTGATGTAAAAATATACATAACATTGCAAAAATATGGTTGACAATTGTTGTTTACAGTGTTAAAGTAGAACTAATTTAATAGCAAACCGAAGACGAGGGGATAAAACTGTTAGAACGGCTTAAAGCGAGCTTGGGACGGTGTGAGCCAAGTAAGTGACAGTGGCAGTAAATGGGCCTCAGAGGGCAAAATGAAAAGCAAATGATTTGCTAAATGGATGATTTTTTAATTTGTTTATTTGAAAAACATGGAAATATGAAAATAGCAAATGCTTAGTAGTGGAGACGTGACGCCGACGTTATGGGCGAGGAGTGTGATGGCACTCTGCAGAGTGAGCAACGTCAAGTTGTTAATTAAGGTGGTACCGCAGGCATACGCTTGTCCTTATTTTAGGATAGGCGTATTTTTTTGTATCACAAGCAGAGACATCAGGGAAAGACAGAAAGGAGAATTTTCAAATGACAGTCAAGAAAAGAGATGGTTTTTCATCTAAGATGGGCTTTGTAATTGCCTGTATTGGTTCAGCCGTAGGTATGGGAAATATTTGGATGTTTCCATACAGAGTAGGCGAATTTGGTGGAGCAGCATTTTTAGTTCCATACTTTATATTTGTTGCCCTTCTTGGAGTTACAGGCATTGTAGGTGAAGTAACACTGGGAAGAACTATGAAAACAGGACCTCTTGGATCATTTAAAAAAGCAATGGAAAAAAGAGGCTTAAAAGGCGGAGAGGCTATAGGTATAATCCCAGTTATAGGCTCCCTTGCAACAGCAATAGGATACACAGTTGTAATGGCATGGATACTTAAGTTTTTCGTAGGCTCCATTACAGGTAGCGTTATGAAAGCCGAAGATAGCGGTGCATACTTTGGGGAATTAGCAAGTAACTTTGGTGCAGTGCCATGGCACGTAATCGTTATTGTTGCTACATTTTGTCTAATGGTATTTGGAATTGCAAAGGGCATTGAAAAAGTAAACAAGTTTATGATGCCAGCATTTTTCTTCTTATTTGTAATCATCGCAATTAGAGTTGCATTTTTACCAGGTGCAGAAGCTGGATACGACTTTTTGTTAAAACCACAATGGAGTGCACTTGCAAATCCTATGACATGGGCATATGCACTAGGGCAGGCATTCTTTTCATTATCATTAGCAGGCTCTGGAACAGTAGTATACGGAAGCTACATCAGTGAAAAAGAAGACATCGTTTCAAGCGCAAAATACATTGCAGTATTTGACACACTAGCAGCAATGGTAGCAGCATTGGTAATTATACCAGCAGTATTTGCATTTGATATGGACCCAATGGCAGGCCCACCTTTGATGTTTATCGCTATGCCAAGCATCTTTAAAATGATGCCGTTAGGACAGTTAATCGCAATTATATTTTTCTTAGCAGTACTATTTGCAGGATTTACTTCATTAGTAAACTTATACGAAACTCCAATCGAAGCATTGCAGGAAAAGTTTGGTCTTAGCCGTAAAGGAGCAGTAGGCATAATCTTAGGCATAGGATTGTTAGTTGGTATATTTATCGAGAATGGCAATGTGGTTTCTGCATGGATGGATGTTGTTTCAATATACATCGTACCATTAGGTGCACTTTTGGCTGCTATTATGGTTTACTGGGTTTGTGGCAAAGGTTTTGCAAGAGAACATGCACAAATTGGACGAGTTAAACCAATAGGAAGATGGTTTGAACCAGTTGCAAAATATGTATTTTGCGGAGTAACAATCGTAGTTTATATACTAGGTATTGTATGTGGAGGTATCGGCTGATAATTATTTAGATAATATATGAAAATATTTTTGCAAATAATTTTCAAAAACAGTTGAAATTACAGCACTTTATGTGATATAGTAAGAGAGCTGTTGAGACAGCAAATAATAAAAATATGCAAAGGCACGGCCTGAGCAGGAAAGAGGTAATAGCATGAAACAGGGAATCCATCCAGATTACAAGGAATGTAAAGTAACTTGCGCATGCGGCAATACATTTATGACAAAGTCAACTGAAGAAGAAATGAGACTTGACGTTTGCTCAGCTTGCCATCCGTTCTTTACAGGTCAGCAGAAGTTCATTAACCGTGGTGGACGTGTTGAAAAGTTCAAGAACAAATACAATTTGGACTAAGAAAATTAAAAAACTGCCAATTAGCAAAATTGCTACATGGCAGTTTTTTTTTATGCCCTTATTTTACTCAACATGTGCCAGGCCGGTCTCAACTATTTGGTTCAGTTTGATCTCTTTTAATTTGTTTCTATAGTTGGTTTCGGCCTGGAACAAATAGTCTAATATATTGTCTTCGATTTGTTGGACCGTATTGGTATCATCGAAGACTTTTTCTACAAGGTGAGTAGTTTCTGCAAAACGTTCTTCACCTTCAATAGCATCAAAAATATCTAAAAAAGTAATATCATTTATATTTTTACCTATTATAAATCCACCAAGTTTACTAGCCTTGGACTTAATCAATCCTGCAACAACAAGTTGACGTGTTATTTTTTTTAGATACGAATCAGAAACTCCAAGTCTGTCGCTTAGATAAGTGCTTTTAACTGGTGTTTTTTGAGTAGCTAAAATTATCAATATACATATAGCCTGCTCGAAACTTTTACGTATTTTCATAGTAGATAGCTCCCTTTCTAAAAAAGTTTAAAAAATGACATTTTTTTTATTGACAATTGTTTCTATAAGCATATAATAATTATCTGTAGATATTATATATCTATAGATATAGTTTGTCCATTGTTTTATAAAAATTAATTAAAAATTTTTTATTTATTTAGTTACAATAACAAATATAAAGAAAAGGATGGGAAATGTGAAAAAACAGAGAAGGAAAATATTTTTCCCTATGATAAAAAGGGAATGGAATGCTCTTCGACGCAATTGGTGGTTGAAGCTTGTATTATTAGTAATTATGTTTATTCCAATTATTTACACAGGCGTATTTTTAGGCTCAATGTGGGACCCATATGGTAACACTAATGAAATACCAGTAGCAGTAGTAAACTACGATAAGCCAGTAAAATACAATGATAAAACCTTAAATGTAGGTAAAGAATTGGTAGACAATTTAAAAGAAAACGATGCTATGAAATTCGAAGTTACCGATGCAGATGATGCAGATAAGGGTTTAGAAGCAGGTGATTACTATATGATCATCACTGTTCCAGAGGATTTTTCAAAAAATGCAACAACATTGCTAGATAAAAATCCAAAGGAAATGGTTATTGAATATACAACTAACCCAGGTAAAAACTATATCGCATCTAAGATGGACGAAACAGCTATAAACAAAATCAAGACAACTGTTTCTGCTTCTGTAACTGAAACTTATGCAAAAACTTTGTTTGACTCTATAGGAGTATTAAATGCAGGACTAGAAAAAGCGGCAACAGGAAGTGGTAAACTTGCAGATGGTGCCATTACACTAGCCCAAGGAAACGATAAGCTAAACACAAACTTAAATGTTTTAGCTTCAAGTTCTTTGACATTTAAAGATGGAGCAGCAACACTTGAAAATGGTTTAAACACATATACAGCAGGAGTAAGTTCAGTTGATAAAGGAGCTGGACAACTAAAAAGCGGTATAGATACATTGGCAAAGAAAAGCGGCACACTTGTTTCAGGTGTAGATAAACTTGCAACAGGTAGCAGTACATTATCTGCTGGACTTGAGAAATATACAGCAGGAGTAAGCACTGTTAAATCAGGTGTAGATAAACTTAACGAATCAAGCGATCAATTAAATAAAGGAAGCGACAGTTTAGTTTCAGGATTAACAAACGCTTCAACATTGGCATCAGGCATAAACAGCCAAGTTAAAAATATGCCAACTCAAATTGACCAGTTAATCGCAGGAGTTATTAACAATGATCAGTTAACAGATGCGCAAAAAGTTGCTTATTTAAATAAGAGCTTAACAGAACTAAAAGCCTCTATGACTGCTCAATCAAGCGATCCTACAAAAATGGGATTAATCCAGGCCATGGGTGTTTTAGATAGCGGCTTACAATCAGCTAAAACAGGAAGCGAAACTTTAGATAAAGGTATTGAAACTTATACATCTGGAGTTGCAACACTTAAAAAAGGAACTGATACTTTAGACAGCAGTTCAAAAACATTGACAGACGGTGCAAGTGCATTAAACAGCGGACTTGCTCAGCTAAATAACAGCACACCTGCATTGTCATCAGGTATTACAGCTTTAAGCGAAGGTGCTTCAACACTTAAGGCCGGAACATCTAAGTTAAATGAGAATGGCTCAACTTTAGTATCAGGTGCAGGTCAGTTAAAAGACGGTGCTTCACAAATTAGTGACGGTGCTGGAAAACTAGCGGCAGGTTCATCACAGCTTGGATCTGGTATAGATCAGATTAAAGCAGGCGCAAATAAACTTGAAACAAGTTTAGCTAAGGGCGCAAAAGATAGTAAAATAGATGCAGATGAAGATACTTACAAGATGCTTGCAGAACCAGTAACAACAAGCGATAAGGCCATTTCTGTAGTAGAAAACAACGGTAGCGCGATGGCACCTTACATGATGTCAGTAGCTTTATACGTAGCAGCAATGGCATTCACACTTATGTATCCATTGTTAAAACACATCCAAAAGGCTAAGTCAGGTTTAAGATACTGGGCAGGTAAAGCTTCAGTTATGTATCCAGTAGCTATTGGTGCAGCAGTATTGATGATTGGTTTACTTATGGCATTAAACGGACTTGATCCGCAGCAAGTAGGCATGACCTTTGGATTTGCAATATTAGTTTCTATGGCATTTATGTCAATGATTGTATTTTTCAATGCGGCATTTGGACGTGTAGGAGAATTCCTAATGCTTATATACATGGTAGTTAACTTAGGTGGTTCAGCAGGTACTTATCCTCTAGAAACATCAGCACCATGGTTTAAGACAATCCATCCTTACGTACCATTTTCTTACAGTGTAGATGGATTTAGAAATGTTATTTCTATGAATGACCCTTCTGCGATCCATGGGGATATTATGGTCTTCGTGTTGATGATACTTTCATTTGCAGTGATGACTATACTATATTATTCATATAGAAGAAAACATCCAAAGCCAATTTTAGAAGCTGCTTTCCCAGCTGAATAATAGAAAATAGTGAAATAGAAATCATCTCATATTTTCACAAAATATATAGACAAACAAAAGGAGCATCTAGCCTTGTGGTGTAAAGGTTAGATGCTCCTTTTGCATATAGTTTGTTTCAAATGATTTGTTAGGGGGTATGTAGGCTTAGTAATAAAAATATCCAATATACAAAATCCAAAAAAAGAAAAAGAGAGTTCCTCAGAGGGGGGCGAGGCAATCTCTCTTCTTTTTACAAAGAAAATCAAATAGATTTTCTGGTGTAACAAATATTTTTACTATTTGTTGTCGTCTTCATCAACGAAAATTAGTAAATCATTAGGCGTGCAATCAAAGATATTGCACATTGCATCAATCATTTCATACTGAACTGATTTAGTTTCATTGTTAACCATTTTGTTAAAGTTCTGATAACTCATACCAAGCTGCTTATATAGCCAGTATTTAGTTTTTCCTTTTTCTTCTAGTAATTTTAATGCGTTTAATTTTACCATTCCTATTCACCTTCTTTAAAATACAAAAATATAACAATCATGCTTTGTTGATATAGATTATTACATTAGCCCACATTTACATAAATTAACAAAAATAGGAATTAAAGCTATTTTTGTCTATCCTAGTGTCTATAATAACCTATAAATAATATGTTTTTCAAGTTATTTACAAAAAAAGTAGAGTACTATTGTAAAAAAGTATAAATAAATAATAAAATTATTAAAAAAACTAATAGAAAGTTGAAATACCTGTTTACGTATTATATAATTTGTTGGCGAGAAGAATTAATAGGAGGTCTTTTAATGGAGAAATTTTTTAAACTAAAAGAGCATGGAACAAATGTAAAAACCGAAATTATAGCTGGTTTTACTACATTTTTATCTATGGTTTACATTTTAGCAGTTAACCCTAATATTTTAGGGGCGGCTGGCATGAACCCATCTGCAGTATTTACAGCTACTGCTGTATCAGCAGCAATCGGTTCAATTTTAATGGCAGTGCTTGCAAACTATCCAATAGCACTTGCATCAGGTATGGGATTAAATGCTTATTTTGCATTTTCTGTATGTGTACCTATGGCAAAAGCTGGGGTACAAGATCCATGGCAGATTGCTTTAACTGCTATCTTAGTTGAAGGTATCGTATTTATGTTATTATCATTAGTTAAGTTTAGAGAAACACTAGTAAACAAAGTTCCTCAAAACTTAAAACTTGGTATAACAGCAGGTATTGGATTATTTATTGCTATCGTAGGTCTTAAGGGAGCAGGCATCGTTGTTGCTAACCCTGATACATTGGTAGCATTTGGCGATATTTCAAGCCCACAAGTTGTATTAGCATTAGTAGGTCTAATGATGATTGCAATTTTACATCATTACAATGTAATGGGCTCTATACTTTGGGGCATCTTAGGTACATGGGTATTAGGAATGATTGCACAGGCTGTAGGTTGGTATCAGGTTGATCCGGCAGCAGGTGTTTATTCACTGTTCCCAAGCTTCGAAGGTGGTATTGTACCAGCTGCACCATCTTTGTTTAAGTTTGATTTTTCATATGTTACAGGACATTTCATCGACTTTGCTGTAATCGTATTTTCATTTTTATTTGTTGACTTATTTGATACAGCAGGAACACTAATCGGTGTTGCATCAAAAGCTGATTTATTAGATGAAGAAGGAAATCTACCAAAAGCAGGTGGCGCACTTATGGCAGATGCTATCGGTACTGTAGTAGGTGCTTGTCTTGGTACTTCAACAGTTACATCATATGTAGAATCAAGTGCAGGTGTAGCTCAGGGTGGTAGAACAGGTCTTACAGCTGTTACAGCAGGTGTATTATTTATTGTTTCATTATTCTTATCACCTATTTTCCTAGCGATTCCAGGTTTTGCTACAACTCCAGCATTGGTATTTGTTGGTCTTCTTATGATAAGTGCTGTAAAAGATATGGACTTTGGCGAAGATATGGCAGGTGCTATGGGCGGATTTTTGGCAATTATCATGATGCCATTCACATATTCTATTGCAAATGGTATTATGTTTGGTATTTTAGCATTTGTAATTATTAAAGTATTTACAGGTAAAGTTAAGGATATTCACCCAGTTATGTGGATTTCAGCAGCTTTATTTGCAATAAAAATTTGGACAATGATAAGAGGATAATAAAATGGTTTATGAAATGGAAATTGCAGGGTTAAAAAGAGAATTACCTTTATTCCCTGTCAGTGACGATTTAAAAATCGCTGCGTTTATTATTTTTAGTGATGTTGAAATTACAGTGGCAGCAGCAAAGGAACTTTTGGAAAAAGCTCCAGAGTTTGATATTTTGATGACTGCTGAGGCAAAAAGCATACCTTTAATTTATGAAATGGCTAAGCAGGCTGGCGTAAATGACTATGTGGTTGCTCGTAAAGGTGTAAAGGTTTACATGGAAGATCCTATTTCAGTTGAAGTAAATTCTATTACAACTCAGCATACTCAAAAGTTATACTTAGGACAAAAGGAAGTTGAATTAATTAAAGGCAAAAGAGTTTTAATTATCGACGATGTTATAAGTACAGGTGAGTCTTTGAAGGCTCTAGAAAATTTAGCTGCAAAAGCTGGCGGCAACGTAGTAGGTAAAATGGCTATCCTCGGTGAAGGAGATGCTATGGAGCGTGAAGATATTACTGTTTTAGCTCCACTACCAGTATTTAATGCCGATGGAACTGTAAAAGAATAGTTCATTAAATTTTTAAAATATGACACCCGTTTGCGTATTGAAAATCAATAGCACAGGGTGTCTTTTTTATTAGGTAACAGGAAAATTATGGATATAATATAAAGAAATCTTAAGAATTTATGGTCTATTAATTTCTATTAAAATATGGTTAAATTAGATAGGGATTGGATTGAAAATTTAGTACGAAAAAGAATTCTCTTGAATACAAGATGATGGGGATTTATATAATTTAAGAGACTTCATCTTCACTCAAAATAGGGGCGAAAGCTCCTATTTTTTGTATATACAAGTTTTTTTGCAACAAAATAAGTATATGACAATATAAAATAGGTAGTTTTTGTGTTGAAAACTCACAAAAAAATAAGTGATAAATGTTGAAATTTCATAGATTGCATTAATTTTATGACCGTGATATAATAAAACGATGTATACTGCAATAGGTGTGCATAGATATGAGATAAAACAACAAATTTGTAAATATATGAGGTGATAAAAATGTTTGATAAATTAGCTTTTATTTCGGACAAATATGAAGAATTAACACATAAGGTTTCAGATCCCGAAATTATTGCTGACCAGAGCAGATGGCAGAAATATGCCAAAGAATTAGGTGAAATGGAACCTATCGTAAAAAAATATGAAGAATATAAAAAAGTAAAGGAAGGCATTGCTGAAAACAAGGAACTTCTAGGTGAAAGCGGTCTAGATGATGAGCTAAGAGAATTAGCAAAGATGGAATTATCAGAGCTTGAACCACAGGTAGAACCACTAGAAGCTGAGCTAAAACTTTTACTACTACCAAAAGACCCTAACGACGAGAAAAATGTCATTCTTGAAATCAGAGCAGGTACAGGTGGAGATGAAGCAGCGTTATTTGGTGCAGACCTACTTAGAATGTATTCAAGATATGCAGAAAGAGCTGGCTGGAAAACTGAAATTATGGAACTTAACGAAACTGGCATAGGCGGAGTAAAGGAAGCTGTTATGCTAATCAAAGGTAAGGGCGCTTATTCAAGATTGAAATACGAGTCAGGTGCACACAGAGTACAGAGAGTTCCAGAAACAGAATCATCAGGCAGAGTACACACATCAGCTGCTACAGTTGCAGTGCTTCCAGAAGTTGACGACGTAGAAGTTGATCTAAATCCAAACGATGTAAGAGTAGACGTATACAGAGCATCAGGTAATGGTGGACAGTGTGTAAATACTACAGACTCAGCTGTTAGACTTACTCATGAACCAACAGGATTAGTTGTTACTTGTCAGGATGAAAAATCACAGATCAAAAACAAGGAAAAGGCATTTAAGGTACTTAAAGCTAGACTTTACGATTTAAAAATGCAGGAACAGAACGACGAAATTTCTCAGCAGAGAAAGAGTCAGGTTGGATCAGGTGACAGATCTGAGCGTATTAGAACATATAACTTCCCACAGGGCAGAGTTTCTGAACACAGAACTGGCGTAACATTGTACAAATTGGACAACTTCCTAGATGGAGACATGGACGAAATTATCGATGGACTAATTACATCAGACCAGGCAGAAAAAATGAAAAACTTCTAATGAAGCAAATAAAATTAAAGGGGTTTAAAATATGGAAACTTTAATTTTAAAAGATACAGAACAAGATATAAAAAAAGCTGGAGAAATATTGAAAAACGGCGGTTTAATAGCTTTTCCAACTGAGACAGTTTACGGACTTGGGGCAAATGGGCTAGATGAAGAAGCTGTTTCAAAAGTATATAAGGCAAAGGGCAGACCAAGCGACAATCCTATGATTTTACATATCGCTGAAATATCAGAAATATATGATATAGCAGAGGAGTTAAGTGAAGATGGCCGAAAACTAGTTGAAGCATTTTGGCCAGGGCCGCTGACTGTAGTAGTTAAGCGCAAACCTATTGTGCCAGACACTACAACGGGAGGTCTTGATACAGTTGGAGTGCGCATGCCATCAGACGAGACAGCACGAAATCTTATAAAAGCAGCAGGAGTGCCAATTGCAGCACCTAGCGCAAATCTTTCAGGTAAACCTAGTCCAACTATGGCAGAGCATGTTATAAAAGACATGAATGGCCGTATTGATGGTATTATCTGTGGTGGCAAGTGCCAAGTTGGTATCGAGTCAACAGTAGTATCAGTAGTCGGCGATACACCTGTAATTTTAAGACCTGGTAAAATTACCAAAGAAGATATGAGCAAAGTCTTAGGTAAAGAAGTAAAAATAGATCCAGCTATAGAAATTACAAATGCAAAAGAAACGAAAAACCATGACTTTAAACCAATGGCCCCAGGGATGAAATACAGACATTACGCCCCTGAAGCAGAAATGCTAGTAATAGAGGGTGATGAGGATAAAGTTAAGTTAGAAATAACAAAGCAAAAAGAGTCTTTGGAAAAACAAGGTAAAAAAGTTGGAGTGATTATGTTTGGTAGTGACAACTTTGAAGTTGCTGCCCATGATCTATTTGCGGATTTGCGTAAAATGGATGACGAAAATGTTGATTACATAATAGCAGGAGCAGTCAAAAGCGAAGGACTAGGATATGCTGTTATGAATCGCATGTTAAAATCAGCCGGATATAACATATTAAAAGTATAAAAGGAGAAATATTAATGAGAATTGCACTTGCAAGTGACCATGGTGGTTATGATTTAAAAGAACTAATCGCAGGATTTGTTATGGGTATGGGATACGAAGTAGTAGACTTAGGCACAAATAGCACAGAGTCTGTTGATTATCCAGAGTACGGACACAGATGCGCTATGGCAGTAGTTCATGGTGATGTGGATTGCGGTATCGTTTGTTGCGGCACAGGTATTGGTATTTCAATGGCTGCAAACAAAGTTAAAGGAGCAAGATGTGGACTTTGCACAAGTGTTGAAATGGCAGAGCTAACTAGAAAACACAACGATGCAAACATGTTGGCATTGGGTGGCCGTATACTAACTGATGAAGAGGCACTAGCAATCGTAAATGCTTTTTTACATACAGAATTCGAAGGTGGCAGACACCAGAGAAGAGTAGATATGCTTAACAGCTATTAATTTTAGGAGGAAATAAAAATATAATGGGTAAAATTTATGTATTCGATCATCCTTTGATACAGCATAAAACAGCGCTAATGCGTATGGTTGAAACTACAACAAAGGATTTTAGAGATTTAGCAAAAGAAATCGGTATGCTTATGGGATACGAAGCAACAAGAAACCTACCGTTGAAAAAAGCAGATATTAAAACACCTATGTGTGAAACAGAAGTAAACATATTAGACGGTGAAGATATTGCTATCGTACCTATTTTAAGAGCAGGTCTAGGAATGGTTGATGGTATGCTGTCACTAGTTCCTAACGCAAAAGTAGGTCATGTCGGTCTATACAGAGATCCAGAAACTCATAAACCAGTTGAATATTATTGCAAAATGCCACAGGACATCGAAAAAAGAAAAATTTTCGTAGTTGACCCTATGTTAGCAACTGGTGGTTCAGCAATTGATGCAGTTGATTTAGTTAAAGAAAAAGGCGGCAAGGATATTGTATTTATGTGTCTAATCGCTTCACCAGAAGGCATAGATGCATTGTCTAAAGCACATCCTGATATAGATATTTACATCGCAGCTAAGGATGAACGCCTAAATGAAGACGCTTATATTTTACCGGGATTGGGAGATGCCGGTGATAGATTATACGGTACTAAATAAGTTACCAATTTAAAGTTTATTATTATTTATATAAAACAGGAGGATATTGAAGTGAAAAATTATGGAATTAAGGAGAACGGTCTAACTAATAATAAGGTTCTTCTTGATTGGGTACAGGAAGTAGCAGAATTAACAAAACCGGAAAAAGTTATGTGGATTACAGGCGAAGAAGCACAGCTGGAAGAACTTCGCAAAGAAGGATGCTCCACAGGTGAACTTTATAAGTTAAACGAAGAAAAACTTCCTGGATGCTATTTGCACAGAAGTGACACAAGAGACGTAGCAAGAGTAGAAGGTAGAACTTTTATCTGCTGCAAAGAAGAAGAAAACGCAGGTCCTACAAACAACTGGATGGATCCAGACGAAATGTATGCTAAACTAAACAAATTGTACGACGGTTGCATGGAAGGCAGAACTATGTACATCATTTCATTCTCAATGGGTGTAATCGGTTCTCCATTTGCAAAATACGGTATCGAAATTACAGACTCAATCTATGTTGTAGTTAGCATGAACATTATGACAAGAATAGGCAAGGCTGTTTTAGACGATCTTGGTGACAGTGCAGATTTCACAAAGGGACTACATTCAAAAGCAGAGTTAGACCCAGAAGAAAGATATATCGTTCATTTCCCAGAAGACAACACAATTATGTCTATTAACTCAGGTTACGGCGGAAACGTACTACTTGGTAAAAAGTGCTTAGCATTGAGAATCGCATCATATCTTGGTAAAAAAGAAGGATGGATGGCAGAACATATGCTAATCCTAGGTGTTGAAAATCCACAGGGAGAACAGCATTATATCGCTGCTGCATTCCCATCTGCATGTGGTAAAACAAATCTTGCAATGTTAATTCCACCAGAAGGATATCAAAAAGCTGGTTGGAAAGTTACTTGTGTAGGTGATGATATCGCATGGATCAGAATTGGTGAAGATGGCAGACTATGGGCAACAAACCCTGAAAACGGTTTCTTTGGTGTTGCTCCTGGAACAAATGCAAAATCAAATCCAAACGCTCTAGCTGCAACTATGAAAAATACAATTTTCACAAATGTTGCTCTAAACCTAGACGACGATACAGTTTGGTGGGAAAGAATGGATAAAAATCCACCTCAGAACTCACTTGACTGGACAGGTAAAAAATGGGACCCAGCTTCAGGGGAACCTTTAGCTCATCCAAACTCAAGATTTACTGCACCAGCTAAAAACTGCCCATGTATTTCTCCAGCATTTGAAGATGCACAGGGTGTACCTCTATCAGCAATCGTATTTGGTGGTAGAAGAGCTAAGACTGCACCACTTGTTTATCAGTCAAGAGATTGGGATCACGGTGTATTTGTTGGTTCAATCATGGCATCTGAAACAACAGCTGCAACAACAGGAGCAGTAGGCGTTGTAAGAAGAGACCCAATGGCTATGTTGCCATTCTGCGGATACAACATGGGTGACTACTGGCAGCATTGGTTAGACATGGGTAAGAAAATCACTAACCCACCTAAAATCTTCAATGTTAACTGGTTTAGAACAGATGAAGAAGGCAACTTCGTATGGCCTGGATTTGGCGACAACTTAAGAGTTCTAGAATGGATCTTAAAGAGAGCTGATGAAAAAATCGATGCTAAGGAAACTGAAATCGGATATGTTCCTTTTGCTGAAGATATTAATATCGAAGATTGCGACATCGATCAGGAAACTCTAGAAAGCATCTTAAAGGTTGAAAAGGAATACTGGTTAGATGATATTGAAAGCATTAGAGAATTCTATGCTAAGTTTGGTGATAAGCTACCTAAGGAACTTGCAGAAGAAATCGATGCTATGGAAGCTAGATTAAAGGCTTAATCAAAGGCTTTGTTATACAATTAAATATTAGATTTTCAAAGGACTATCATTTGTTTGGTAGTCCTTTTTGAATTTCTTAAGTATGTGGTGGTATGTATAGGTTAGTGGATGATGAAATACATTTTCACCACCAACACCCAAAATTATAGAAACTAAAAATAGCAACCTCAACTGATTGATGAGATTGCTATTTGGATAAATTTGTATTTTAAAGTGTTAAATTATTTCTGACAACAAGTGTCCTTGTGGCAACAGTGACCTTCGCCATCACAAAGGACATAATCACCGCCGTTAACTTTAATATTAATATCATTAATCAAAGCTGTACTTAGCTTTTTTCTCGCCGAAGCGTATATAGATTGTACAGTACTTCTAGCAACATCCATGCTCTTTGCACACTGTTCTTGGTTAACACCTAAGACATCGATTAGACGAAGGGTTTCGTATTCGTCAACTGTAAGTTCGATACACTCTTTTGTGCGAACTCCTTTAGGGCCAAAAAGCTTTTCACCAGGATTAGTACAAACTCTTCTTTTTTTACAAGGTCTTGGCATGATAACTCCTTTCATTTCTCTAAACTATAGGCTTATCATACAACCATTTATAGCATATGTCAATAATAAAGTGGCATATGCCACATACCTTTAAATCAGCTAATTTTTTTAGTTGACACCTGTAAAAGTATAAATTAAAATGAAAAAGATTATGTTAGAAATTTAGTAAAAGAAAGGTATTTTAGATGAAAGAAAAAAGAAGATTATCATTGCCAATTATGATAGTTATATCCCTTATTTTAGGAGTTATAGCTGGATTGCTTATGATGAATCACGTTGAAATTGCAAACAAATATATACTGCCATTTGGTACAATATTTTTAAACTTGCTTAAGTTTATCGTAGTTCCAATCGTGCTTCTATCAATTATAAGTGGCGTTATGTCTATGAAAGACATCAAAAAAGTTGGTTCTATCGGAGGTAAAACTGTAGTGTTTTATCTTTTGACAACAGCATTTGCAACAACTATAGGACTTATAGTGGCAAATCTATTAAAAGGTGGATTCACTGTGCTTAAGACATCAGGCCTTGAGTATACTCCAGGTGAAACAGTAAGCTTTATGGATACTTTGGTAAACATATTTCCATCAAACGCATTTGAACCCCTTGTAAATGCTACTATGCTTCAGGTAATCGTAGTGGCATTATTCTTTGGATTTGCATTTGTAATCGTAGGTGAAAAAGCCAAGGCAGCTGCAGAAGTGATCGAAGGATTAAACCAAGTATCTATTGCAGTTATGGACATGATTATCAAGTTATCACCTATCGGCGTATTTTGCCTAATTACACCAGTTATAGCTGAGAATGGCGCTGAGGTTATAGGTTCTCTTGCTGCGGTTATAGGGGTTGCGTTTTTATGCTATGCACTTCATATGGTTTTAGTATATTCAACTATAGTGAAAACACTTGGAAAAATAAGCCCGTTAAAATTCTTTAAAGAAATGATGCCAGCTATGATATTTGCATTTTCAAGCGCATCATCAGTAGGAACACTTCCAATAAATATTGAATGTACAGAAAAACTAGGAGCTAAAAAGGAAATCGCAAGTTTCGTACTTCCGCTAGGAGCTACAATCAATATGGATGGAACAGCAATTTACCAGGGCGTAAGTGCAGTATTTATAGCAACTTGCTTCGGTGTAGATTTAACACTTACTCAGATGATTACTATTGTACTTACAGCTACAGTAGCATCTATCGGAACAGCAGGAGTTCCAGGATCAGGACTAGTAATGCTTACAATGGTACTACAGAGCGTAGGCCTACCTATTGAAGGTGTTGCTCTTGTAGCAGGTGTAGACAGAATCTTTGATATGGGTAGAACAGTTACAAATATTACAGGAGATGCAGCATGTACTCTTGTAGTAAACAGAATGGAAGAAAAAAGAGAAGAGAAAAAGCTGGCTAAAGCAAAAAAATAGTTGACAGCATCAGTCTCAGCATATAAAATATAAGGGCATGAGTGCAGGATGGGTAGCCGTCCGTGGCTCTGCGCTAAAAGTTATTAGTAAATGTATCGAAAACGATTTTATCTTCAAGGTGATAAAATCTAAGTAGACACGACCGAAACAGATACTGCGGTATCCCAGTAGGCAGAAAGGAAAGTGAAAATGAAATCATTTATCGCAAAGCCTCATGAAGTAGAGCGTAAATGGTATGTTATCGACGCTGAAGGCAAGACTTTAGGTCGTATGGCATCAGAAGCTGCTGCTATCCTAAGAGGTAAACACAAACCAATTTACACACCACACGTTGACTGCGGTGACTACGTTATCATTATCAACGCTGACAAGGTTGTTGTAACTGGTAAAAAGAGAAAAGAAAAAATCTACAAGAGACACACTGGTTATCCAGGTGGTCTAAGAGAAATGACTTTTGAACAGTTGATGGAAAAACATCCAACAGAAGTTGTTAGACATGCTATCAAAGGCATGATGCCAAACGGCAAATTAGGTAGACAGATGTACAAAAAGTTAAAGGTTTATGCTGGTCCTGAACATAATCACGAAGCACAGAAACCAGAAACTTTAGAAATTTAAGGGAGGGTATAACAGATGGCAAAAATCCAGTATTGCGGAACAGGTAGAAGAAAATCTTCTGTTGCTAGAGTTAGACTAATCCCTGGCACTGGCAACATCACAGTAAACAAAAAACCTCTAGACGATTACATTGCACTTGAAATCGTTAAGAGAGAAGTAAAAAGACCTTTTGAAATCGCAGGTTGCGAAGGTAAGTTCGACGTAATCGCTACAGTACACGGTGGCGGATACACAGGACAGGCTGGAGCTCTAAGACATGGTATTTCAAGAGCACTATGCGAAGCAGATAGAGAAAGCTACAGAGCTCCTCTAAAAGCAGCTGGTTTCTTAACTAGAGATTCAAGAATGAAGGAAAGAAAGAAATACGGCTTGAAAAAGGCAAGAAAAGCATCACAGTTCTCAAAACGTTAGTTTTACCGAAAACTGTATTGCTACATACAATGTGTGGAGACCCCGAATTCCAACCCTTGGAATCGGGGTTTTTTATATGGCTTTTTTTATTTGGTAATAAAAGGTATAATGAAGTAATATATATTTGCGAGGTATTTGCGAGGTATTGCGAGGTTAAGAAACATTTTTAGATTATTTATATACGATAACGGGGCAAATAGTACATTTTAATGATTTAAGTGGTATGTAAAATTTGCGAGGTAATTGCGAGGTATTGCGAGGTTAAATTGTGCATTAACAATATAAAATGATTTTGAGGTATGTATGAAAAAAAGAATAGTAAGAAAATTTAATATTATGAAAAGGGCTCTTAAGATGGAGTTAAGAGAGCATAAGAGTTCTTTTGTTGTGTATGTAGTACTTAGAGCATTAGTAATACTAATGATGGTTTTGCAAATATTAAATGGAAACTACGAAAATGTATTTTTATGTATATTGACATTGCTATTGCTTTTAGTGCCTAGCTTTGTGCAGGTAAATTTAAAGATAGAGTTGCCTACTGTACTTGAAATAACCATTTTAATTTTTATCTTTGCAGCAGAAATTTTAGGAGAAATTCAATCATTTTATGTAAAGTTTCCATTTTGGGATGATGTACTTCATACTATAAATGGATTTTTAGCGGCAGCTATAGGGTTTGCTTTAATTGATATATTAAATAGAAATAAAAGAGCAAAGATTAATTTGTCTCCATTTTTTGTTGCTGTAGTCGCATTTTGTTTTTCAATGACTATTGGCGTAATATGGGAGTTTTTCGAGTTTTCCATGGATACATTTGCAGGTCTTGATATGCAAAAGGATACAGTAGTTCATCATATAACTTCAGTAGCTTTAGACGATACTAAAAGCAATATACCAGTTACTATAACGCAAATAAACGATACATTTGTAAACGGACAAAGCTTGGGCGTCGGTGGATATCTTGATATAGGGCTTATAGATACTATGAAAGACTTATTTGTCAACTTTATAGGTGCAGTTGTATTTTCCATAATTGGATTTTTCTATATTAAAAATAGAGGAAAAGGTAAATTTGCAAAAGAGTTTATACCTAGCTTAAAAGATGAAAATGCTGACTTCTTAGAAAAATCAATTGAAATCGAAAAGGAAAAAGAAAATTTGTAGATTTAGATAAATTAAAAGGACTATGAGATTACAAAATGTTAATCCCATAGTCCTATTTATATATTATAGAGCTGAAATATCTAGTGCGTTAAATTGATCTAAAAATGCTTTTAGTTTTGCTGCGATAATATCACATCCACCAACTTGGTTTGATTCGATATTTAAAGGCATAATTGGATCGTGAAGAGATTTACGTAAAAGAGCCCATCCGTCACCGTTATCTTTATCAAAGTTAATACGAACACCTTCGTAGTTTGGTTCTACTAGAGAAGTGCCGCAGTGGCAACGCTGACAAGGAGATGATGGATCGTCGGGATCAGTTTGTTTACCAACGCAATCTTCTGCATTTACCCAAGCTTTTAGCCATGCAAGTATATTATCACCGTATGCGCCAAAGTCCTCGATATTTAATTTCATACGAACTTCTCTAGCTTCAGCTGGTTTTTCTAGTGAAGAGATAAGACAATCCAATCCTTCGCCTGCCTGTTTTAGCTTAGCGGCTTTTATAACTATTTTAGTAGCAAGGTAAGCGCCATCATCTAGGAAATAGTTTTCTTTAAATGCAGCATGTCCAGATGTTTCAATAGCTAATTGGCTATCGATACCTTCGTTATTAAGTTCGATAGATTTGTTTATAACATTTTTATAGCCTCTCTTAAAGCGTAGGTGTTTTAATCCTAGGCATTGTTCAATAAATACAGTTAGCTGATCTGATGTAATTGAGTCAGTAACTACTGTAGAACCAGGATGTTCTTGTGCGATTAGAGCTGCTGCCATCGCGACAATTTCATTCCTAGAAATAGGATTACCCTGGCCGTCAACTGCTGCGGAACGGTCTACATCAGTATCGAAAATCAAACCGAAATCTGAACCTTTTTCTTTAACTGCAGCGCAGATTGAAGCCATTGCTTTTTTGTCTTCTGGATTTGGAGCGTGATTTGGGAAGTTGCCATCAGGCTCTAAAAATTGGCTGTCTGAAATGTCTGCACCTAGAGGAGCTAGGACTTTTGTTGCGTAAAAACCACCGCCGCCATTACCAGCATCTACGATAATCTTCATGCCTTCAAGTGGCTTTTCGCCATTTTGTGCTCCATCGATTATAAGCTGTCTTAGGTGTTTTGCATATCTAGCCATAAGGTCTTTTTCTTCTGGCTGACATGGATCGCAAGTTTCTTTTTCGCAGTTGCTACATGCGCAGATATTTGAGTTTTCAGGTAGTGATTTTTCTCCATCGGCGTAAGCGATGATGTCTGATATATCAGATTTGTTTAGGCCGCCGTCTTTGTCGAAATATTTAAATCCGTTACGGTTGAATGGCAAGTGGGAAGCTGTAATCATAATCGCTCCATCACATGAAAATTCCTCAAAGATAGTTGACATAAACATTGCAGGTGTGGAAGCTAAACCACAGTCAAATACTTTAACTCCATAGGATACAAGAGTTTCGATTATCCATGTTTTAAGCTGTGGACCTGATAGGCGTGGGTCCATACCAACTGCTACTTTAAGCTGATTAAAAGGCTTTTGAGTTTTTACTGATAACCACATTATATAGCCTTTTGATAGGGAAATTGTTTCTTTTTCACCAAGATTTGGGTTTTCTCCTTCTATGCCGGGTAAAGCGATACCACGAATATCGCTTCCATTTTGTAAGTTTTTAGTTGTCATAATATCTCCTTTAGTTTATAATATAAAATACGAGTAAAATTATTATATTACAAGCACAAGGAAAATAAAAGGAGAGAAATTTATGGATGGTATTATGGGAGTCTTAAATGGCTATTTAGGAGTAATCAATGATTTCATGTATGGTAAATTTCTAATCGTACTATTAATTGTTGCTGGTTTATACTTCACAATTAGAACTAAAGCAGTTCAGATTAGACTTTTCCCTAACTCAATTAAGTGTGTAACTGAAAAAGGAGCTGAAGGTAAAACATCTTCATTCCAGGCACTTATGGTTGCTACTGCATCAAGAGTAGGTACTGGTAACATCGCTGGTGTTACAACTGCTATTGTACTAGGTGGTCCTGGTGCGATTATGTGGATGTGGATCATGGCTATTGTCGGTAGTGCTTCTGCATTTATTGAATCTACACTTGCACAGGTTTACAAGGAAAAAGATGGCGACGAATACAAAGGTGGTCCTGCTTACGTAATTCAGAGAGCTTTAGGACAGAGATGGTTAGGTATCGTATTTGCTGTTATCCTAATTTTAACATTTGGATTTGGATTTAACGGTCTACAGTCATATACTCTAACTTCTGCATTTGGAATTTACATTGATGATTTTGCAAATACAATGGCTCCAATTATTATCGGAATTATTTTAGCAGTATTTGCTGCAGTTATGTTCTTTGGTAAGTCAAATGTTATTAGTAAAGTATCTTCAATCTTAGTTCCAATCATGGCTGTTTTATACATTTTAGTTGGACTAATTATCTTCTTTATGAACCTAGATAAAGTTCCTGCTGCTTTTTCTGCAATCGTAGATGCAGCATTTGATTTCAAGGCTATCTTCGGTGGTTTTGCTGGTTCATGTATGGTACAGGGTATTAAGAGAGGATTGTTCTCTAACGAAGCTGGTATGGGTTCTGCTCCAAACGCAGCTGCTACAGCAGACGTATCTCACCCAGCTAAACAGGGTCTAGTACAGGTACTATCAGTATTTATCGATACTATTTTAATTTGTACAACTACTGCATTTATCGCTGTATTAGCTGGTCCTACAGGAGCAGTTGATGCAAGTGGAGAATTAATCAATGGTATTCCTTTCGTTCAGATGGCATTAGATAGCCAGTTTGGACAGTTTGGTATCCACTTTATAACACTATGTATCGTATTGTTTGCTTCAACATCAATCATTGGTAACTACTACTATGTAAAACTTAACATTAAGTTTATCAGCGAAAGCAAGACATTTATGACAGTAATGAACATTCTATTAGTTCTAATGGTATTTGTAGGTGCAAACGTTGACTTAGCATTTGCTTGGAACCTAGCAGACGTACTAATGGGCTGCATGGCTACAATCAACATTATTACAATCTTCATCTTAGGAAACAAGGCTATCAAGGTTCTTAAAGACTATGAATCACAGAGAAAAGCTGGTAAGGATCCTGTATTTAAAGCTGAAGATGTTGGTATTACAGATACAGATTTCTGGAAATAATTTAATATAAATAAAAGTTGTATGTTATATTATGTGCTGTAATATGGAGGCTATCGAGTTAGATAGCCTCTTTTTATGTTGGTTCTTTGTCAAATGGTGTTGGTGAAGAATAAAATCTAAAATTTACAGCTTATATAATGACGATGTATTGACATTAACCGAATTTCTGTATATACTATGTTTGAATGGAGGTGTTTTATATGGCAACAACAAATTTGAATATCAGAATAGATAAAGGCATCAAAGATCAGGCAGAAGAAATTTTCAATGAACTTGGTTTGAATATGACAACTGCTGTAAATATGTTTCTGAGAACCGCTATCCGTGAACATGGCATTCCGTTTGAATTGAAATTGGATGTGCCAAATGAAACAACAGTTGCTGCAATTGAGGAAGGACGGAAAATGATGTATGATCCTTCTGCACCGAGATATTCCAGTATGGATGATTTGAAGGTAGCACTTGAAGTATGAAATATGATGTGCTTGTTTTAATGCTCTATCGGCTTGGAACACATTCTGAGTTGTTTAAGAAATAAGTATGTTTCTTTGTAAAATGGTGTTGATGAAGAGATTCAGGCAGCCTTTTGGCTGCTGTGGATCTTTTTTTTTCTTAACAAGCTTTCTAGTAATTAGTATCCTGTTTCTAAAATGTAAAAAGCTTCTGTAACATTAAATTAGAGATAAAACAGTTTTCACCACCAACACCAAAATTATAGAACCCTTTTTATTTGAGCGCTTTGAAAAAAATTTAAAATTAGGGGTTGACTTTATCGTAGTAAAGCCGTATAATAACAATTGTCAAATCGCTTTACAACTTTATCGCAATAAAACAGTAAAGCGAAAAGGATAATGATTTGAGTAAGAATGAAGAGGGAAAAAGATGAATTTTAGAAATTTAACAAAGCGACATTGCACAACTCGACATTGTAACATTTAAAAAGATTTAAGACATTTCAAAAGTAAATTTAATAAGTTTAAGTTAAGATGAAGAGTAATTAAAAAGGAGAAAAATAAAATGACTTTTAAGAAAATAGTAGCGTGTGCGTTGTCACTTATGATGGTAGTTGGAGTTTGCACTATGACAAGTTGTGGTAGTGATGATAAATCAAAAGGAACAGATGCTAAAAGCCAGACAGCAAATGAAGGGGAACTAATCGTAGGATTAGATGATACTTTTGCACCGATGGGATTTAGGGATGAAAACAACGAATTAGTAGGATTTGATATTGACTTTGCAAATGCAGTTGGCGAAAAGCTAGATATGAAAATAACATTTAAGCCAATTTCATGGGATGCAAAAGACCTTGAACTAAAATCAAAAAACATTGACTGCGTTTGGAATGGCATGTCAGTAACACCAGAAAGAATCGAAGCTTTTGCACTATCAAACAAGTATCTAGATAACACTATCATCCTTATGAAAGAAAAATCAGATACTAAAACAACAGTTAAAGAAGCAAAAGATCTTGCAAACTACAAGATTGGAACACAGGCTGACTCAGCAGCATTAGAAAAGTTAAAGTCAAATGAAGCATACGATTCATTTAAAGACAATATTTCAGAATACGCAGATTACGACAAAGCTTTACTTGATCTAAAAGCAGGAAGAATTGATGTATTAGCAATCGACCAGGTACTAGGCGAATACAAAAACAAGAACCTAGATGGAGAATTAGCAGTATGTGATTACACATTAGGCGAAGACGCTTACGCAATTGGATTTAGAAAAGACGATACAGCTCTAAGAGATGCAGTTAACGATGCTATCAAACAGCTAATCGATGATGGAACAGCAGAAGAAATCAGCAACAAGTGGTTTGGTAAAAACATTGTAATCTTTGAAGAAATCAAATAAAAGATTAATTGAATATGGAATTATGGCGGCTGATACTATTAATCAGCCGTTAAGTATGTTATCATATATGAGTATGACTACAGAAATGAAAGGATATTAAAACATGTCAAACATAATGGAATTTTTACCTATCATGTTGGAAGGTACATTAGTAACAATTGAAGTGTTCTTTTTAACACTTATTTTTGCTCTGCCTTTGGGTTTTCCTTTGGCACTAGGAGAAGAAAGCAGATTTAAGCCACTTGCATTTTTATGTAAGGCATATGTATGGGTATTTAGAGGTACACCTTTAATGCTCCAGCTATTTTTCTTCTATTATTTCCCACCGATTGTTTTACATATCGGAGCTGATGCTATCCCAACAGCGATTATAACATTTATACTTAACTATGCTGCATACTTTGCAGAAATCTACAGAGGTGGTATGAAGAGTATCGATAGAGGTCAGTACGAAGCAGCGCATGCTTTGGGACTATCTAAAAAACAAACTTTGTTCGATATTATTTTACCTCAAACAATGAAAGCAATATTGCCACCAGTATTTAATGAAACAATAACTTTAGTTAAAGATACTGCTTTAATTATGGCTATAAGCGCAGGCGAATTGATGAAAGTTACAAACGGCATCGTAAGTAGAACATCAGAACTATCACCATTCCTAATTGCAGCTATAATTTATCTTGTTATGACATTTGTTTTAACACTGATTGCAGGCAGATTGGAAAAACACTTTAACAGATATGACTTGAAAGGAGAGTAAGATATATGGAAAATATACTTGAAATGAAAAAAATTGTAAAAGAGTATAACAATTGTACTGCTCTTCAAGGCGTTGATTTTTCAATGCACAAGGGAGAAATCGTAGCTATTATCGGGCCATCTGGTTCAGGTAAAAGTTCTCTTTTAAGATGTATCAACGGTCTAAATAAAATAACAAGCGGAGAAGTTATATTAAATGGTACAACAGGTATGGTTTTTCAGCACTTTAACTTGTTCCCACATATGACATGTCTAAATAATATTACTTATGCACCTATAAAAGTAAAGGGCATTGCAAAAGAAGACGCTGAAAAAAATGCCATGAAACTTCTTGAAATGGTTGGACTTGCATCAAAAGCTGAGGCTTATCCAAATCATCTTTCAGGTGGTCAAAAACAGCGAATTGCTATTGCAAGAGCTTTAGCGATGGAGCCGGATATTATGTTGTTTGACGAAGCAACATCAGCTTTGGACCCTGAAATCACAGGGGAAGTTTTAGAGGTAATGAAAAAACTTGCAGATGAGCATATGACTATGGTAGTTGTAACTCACGAAATGGGATTTGCAAGAGAAGTTGCCGATAGGGTTTTATTTATGGACAAAGGTGCTATTGTTGAAGAGGGCACTCCAGAGGAAATCTTCGAAAATCCAAAGAGCGATCGACTAAAAGAATTTTTAGGTACAGTTTTAAGAGCATAGAAATATACGAGCTATTTTGTCAGGTTTTATGGCGGAATGGCTCTATTTTTTTGTCAGGCAGTTTTGCGCTAAAAAAGGGTTTGAATAGCTAAAAATGGCCATTCCTATGACAGAACTGTAATTGCAATAAAACATATATCATGATATAATAATTCGCATGGTTTTAAAGACAACGATAAAGTATTGAAAAACTTGAAAGGAAAGTTATGAGTACACAGTATAGATTTATTGAAAAGGTAAATGAGGCTGATTTTAACAAGTTGGCTTTTAAAGATGGTGTAAAATCTCATTTTTTAGGTTCTAAACAGTGGGGAAAAGTTTCTGAAAAAAGAGGCTGGACTGTGCACTATGTTGGCATGGAAAAAGATGGTCAGCTAGCGGCAACAGCTTTGCTACTTCAAAAGCCATTGTTCTTTGGATATTCTTATTTCTATATCCCAAGAGGCTTTACAATGGATTATAGTGACAGGGAACTTTTAAAAGAGTTTACAAATGAAATTGATAAGTATTGTAAAAAACATAAGTCAATTTATTTTAAAATAGATCCAGATATCAAACTTCATACAATTGATTTAGATGGTAATGTTATTGAAGGTGAAGATAACTATGATTTAGTTGAATACCTAAAATCAATTGGTTATAAGCACAAACCTTTGAATTACTATTTTGAAGGGGAGCAGCCTAGATTTACATTTAGGATACCTCTTGAAGATGATATTGAGGAAATTGAAAAGAAGTATAGTAGAACTACAAAGTCTCGTATTAAGCAGGCTAAAAAATATGGTGTTGAAGTTGTAAAAGGCACTAGAGAAGATGTTGATGAGTTTTGTAGACTGATGACTATGACTGAAAAACGTAAAGACTTCTTTTCACACAAAGATGATTTTTATCATTTCTTTTATGATTTGTTTGAAGAAGAGAATATGGTTACACTTTATTTAGGTGTTGTAGATATTCCTAAAATTGCAGATAAACTAGAAAATGATATTGCAAATTTAAAAGAAGAGCTAACTAAATATGAAGGCAATGAAAATAAGAGAGCCATTAACAAATGCAAGGAGATAAATAAGCAAATTGTTGCTTTAGAAAAACAACAAGCAAATATTGCTGACAAGCCTAGAGAAAAAGTAGTTGCATCTGCTTATCTGATTACTAATTACGATGATAAGGCTTGGGCTCTTTATGCTGGTAACGATATGGATTATGGCAAGTTCTTTGCAAATTATGCGGTTTATGAAAAGCAAATCCAGGATGCAAAGGAAAAAGGATTAAAAATATTTGATGTATTTGGTACAATAGGTAAACCAGATGGTGATAGTAAACTTGTAGGTCTTTATGAGTTTAAGAAAAAATGGGGTGGCGAATACATTGAATTTATAGGTGAATTTGAATATATCGAAAACAGGATTATGCATTTTGCATATAAGACATTGATTCCGTATTATCATAAGATTGTAAACAAAAGATTGAGAAAGAAGGTTAAAAATGGAAACTAATTTTGTAGGTATTGCTTTAGGTGGCGATATGAACAGCTACGCTGTAGCAAGAGCTTTTTATGAAGAATATAAAATTAAAACTATTGTGCTAGGACAAAAGCCTATTTTTCCAACAGCACCAAGTAAAATTTGCGAAGGACATTATTATCCAAATCTGTTAGAAGACGATGTTTTAATAGAAGCATTGACAGATATAAATGCAAAATATCCTGATAAGAAAAAAATCTTATTTGGTAACACTGACTATTATGTTAGACATATTATTCATAACAGAGAACGTATTATGAATATTAGTGATAGCTTTATAATTCCAATAGTAAGCGAAGAAAAATTTGATCAGCTATTTGATAAGAGTAGCTTCTATGCACTTTGTGAAGAACATGGACTTGACTATCCAAAATGCACAGTATTTGATTTTAAAAAGGACAATATAGATAATTTTGAAGTACCTTTTGATTATCCAATTTTCATAAAGGCTTCTAATAGCGTTAAGTTTTCTGAATACAATTTTGTAGGTAAACAAAAGGGATATAAAATTGAAAACGAAACTCACCTAAAAGAGGTAATAGGCAATGTAAAAGCGGCAGGATATGATGATACATTTATATTCCAAGAATACATTGAAGGTGATGACGAATCAATGTTTGTATATACTGCTTATGTAAATACAAACCACAAAGTAGTTGCTATGACTGGTGGTAAAATCCTTATGCATGACCGTACACCAGAGTTAATAGGTAACTACAATGCAATTAGCAATGCATGTGATAAGGAACTTTGTATGAAACTAAAAAAATTCCTTGAATCTATTGATTTTACAGGTATTTGTCATTTCGATGTGCAGTATGATGCAAAGAGAAAAGGATATGTTGTATTTGAAATAAATATTCGTCAGGGTAGAAGTAATTACTATACTTGCGCAAGTGGCGTAAATCTAGCTAAACTAATAGTAGATGATTATATCTATGGCAAAGATGCTGATTTCTTTATTGCAGACAAAGAGTTTGTAGTAAGCGTAGTACCAAAAGCAAAATTAAATGAAGCAATGCGTGCTACAGGTGCACCAGAAATCCAAACAGAAAATTTCTATAGATTTGGAATGGCACCTTACGATAAAGGATTTATGCGTAATCTTCATCAGTATATTTGGGACAGAACTACTATGAAAAAATTCAAAATGTACAACGTTTAATATGATGTTTGACCACAATAAAAGAGAGCGAAAAATCGCTCTCTTTTTTAAAAATATGGATTGGATTATCCACAAACACCTCATATTATGATATAATAAATCAGTTACATAACAATATTTGGAGGGTAAAATTATGAGCGAAGAAATGAAAAGTTCAAATTTCATACACAATATAATTGATAAAGATTTAGAAGATCAAAAATATGGTGATAAAGTCTATACTAGATTTCCACCAGAACCAAACGGATATCTACATATTGGACATGCTAAGTCAATTTGCTTAAACTTCTCAACAGCTGAGAAATATCATGGCAAATGCAACTTAAGATACGATGATACAAATCCAGCAAAAGAAGATATGGAGTACGTAAACAGTATTGAAGAAGATGTAAAATGGCTTGGATTTAATTGGGATAAAAGACTTTGGGCTTCAGATTATTTCGATGAAATGTACGAAAGCGCAGTAATCCTAATTAAAAAAGGCAAGGCTTACGTAGATGATTTAACAGCTGATGAAATCAGAGAATACAGGGGAACATTAAAAGAACCAGGCAAAGAAAGCCCATACAGAAACAGAAGTGTTGAAGAAAACTTACAGCTTTTTGAAGAAATGAAAGCTGGCAAATACAAAGATGGTGAAAAGGTATTAAGAGCTAAAATCGATATGGCATCTCCTAATATCAACATGAGAGATCCAGTTATCTATCGTATTGCTCATGCAACTCATCACAACACTGGAGATAAGTGGTGCATCTATCCTATGTACGACTTTGCTCATCCAATTGAGGATGCAATTGAAGGTATTACTCACAGTATTTGTACATTGGAGTTTGAAGACCATAGACCACTTTACGAATGGACTTTAAACGAAGTTGGTAAATGGCCTACACCACCACAGCAGATCGAATTTGCAAGATTAAATGTTACTAATATGATCATGTCTAAGAGACATCTAAAAAAATTAGTTGATGAAGGTGTTGTAGATGGATGGGATGATCCACGTATGCCTACAATTGCAGGTATAAGAAGAAGAGGATACACTCCAGAAGCAGTTAGAGATTTTTGTGAACGTATCGGCGTAGCAAAATCAAACTCAACAGTTGATATAGGTCTTTTGGAACATTGTATTAGAGACGATTTACAAAATAAAGTTGAGTCAAGAAATGTTGTTGAAGATCCAATTAAAGTTGTTATCACAAACTATCCAGAAGATATGACTGAAGAGATGGAGATGGAAAACAACAGAAACAACGAAGAGCTTGGCAAGAGAATGGTGCCATTCTCAAGAGAACTATGGGTAGACGGTGCTGACTTTATGGAAGTGCCAGTTAAAAAATACTTTAGATTATTCCCAGGTAACGAAGTTAGATTTAAGGGTGCATATTTTATTAAGTGTAACGAAGTTGTTAAAAATGAAGATGGTACAATCAAGGAATTGCTATGTACTTATGATCCTGAAACTAAGAGTGGCAGCAATTTTGAAGGCCGTAAAGTTAAGGGAACAATTCATTGGGTAGATGCAAAGACTGCGGTTAAGATTAAAATCAGAAACTACGGTTACCTACTAGTTGAAGACGAAGACGGAAACGAAGTGTTTAATCCGGATTCTTTAGGTGAAACTTACGGATATGCAGAACCTAAGATTATGGAAGCTAAACCTGGTGAAAGATTCCAGTTCTTTAGACACGGTTACTATGTGGCTGATAGCAAATTAACTACAGATACAGAAAAAGTATTTAACCGTATTGTAGATCTAAAGAGCAGCTTCAAAGTTAAGAAATAAATAGGAGAAGTTTTAAATGTTAACAGGTAAACAGAGAAGTTACTTAAAAAAGTTAGCCCATGATTTAGAGCCAACAGTGTATATTGGCAAGGCTGGTTTAACTGAAAATATTAAAAAAGAGCTTGAAATAGGATTTGAAAGCAGAGAGCTTGTAAAAGTAAAAATCCAGGAAGGCTGCGAGCTAAAGGCTAAGGAACTTGCAAATGAACTTGCAGAGGAACTAGGTGCCGAATTTGTTCAAGCTATAGGCAGAAAATTTACTTTGTACAGAGAATCAAAAGACAATAAAAAAATAGAACTATAATTATGATTAGAAATATTTTACTTAAAATTAAATACGATGGTACGGAGTTTTGTGGATGGCAAAGACAGCCAAATGTGCCTACTGTTCAAGGAGAGGTTGAAAGGGTGCTTAGCATACTTTGTGCTGAGGATATTGAAATCAACGGAACTAGCAGAACAGATGCGGGGGTGCATGCTTTTGGTCAGCAGGCCAGCTTTTTAGGTGAGTTTGCTATTCCAACTGAAAACATTTTGAGAGCGGCAAACAATTTGTTAAATCCAGCTGTTCAAATTACAGAAGTAACAGAGATGCCAATAGGTTTTCATGCAAGATTTGATAGCAAAGGTAAAACTTATTGCTACAAGATACACAATGGACGAGAGAAAAATCCATTCCTGCGCAACTACTGTTATTTCGTAGATAGAGAACTTGATTTTGAAGCTATGCAAGAGGCGGCAAAATTTATAGTAGGAACTCATGATTTTAAGTGTTTTCAGGCGGCCGGCGGCCAGGAGAGAGAGACAACAGTTAGAACTGTTTCAGACTTAAAATTGTATTTAAACGATGGGTACGATGAAGGAGCGCAAAGAGAAGTAAGTCCTCTATCTCAAGTGGGATATGCTATGGATGATAACTTTGTTTCAACTGAAGACCATACTTTAAAAGATGAAAGATGGTTTGCTCCAAAGGATATTGTTTTAGAAATAACTGGCGATGGTTTTTTATACAATATGGTACGTATTATCACTGGGACTTTGGTAGATGTTGGCCTTGGCAAACTAAAACCCGAAGATGTGGCAAACATAATAAAATCGGGGGATAGGACAAATGCAGGCCACACTGCACCGCCACAGGGATTGTATTTAAAAGAAATATATTATTAGAAATCGAGGTGACTAGTATGAACAGACCAAGTTGGGACGAATATTTTATGCAGATGGCAGAGTTAACTGCTAAGAGATCAACTTGCCTGAGACGACAGGTTGGAGCAATTATAGTAAAAGATAAACATATAATTGCAACAGGTTATAATGGAGCACCAAAAGGATTGCCTCACTGCGATGAACTAGGGGGATGCTACAGGGAAAAATTGGGCATTCCATCTGGGGAAAGACACGAACTTTGCAGAGCGCTTCACGCAGAACAAAATGCGATTATACAAGCAGCTACATTGGGCCAAAGCATAGAAGGAGCAACAATTTATGTTACTCATCAGCCATGTATCATATGTGCAAAGATGATAATCAACGCAGGTATAACTCGTATAGTAGTTAGAAGCGGATATCCTGATAAAATGTCAGAAGAAATGGTAAAAGAAGCCAATCTAAAGATAGAAATGTTAAAAGAGGAAGAACAATAAAAGATGAGTAAAGATGATACAACTAGAGTGGCACTTATAGGTATAATCGTAGATAGTGATAATGTTGGAGATGTGGCCATTGACAAGCTCAATGGCCTGCTTCATAGTTATAGCAAATATATTATTGGGAGAATGGGTGTGCCGTACCACAAAAAGAATATCTCAATAATAAGTGTTGCTATCGATGCACCAAATGATGTTATAAGTGCACTATCAGGTAAACTCGGTGCTATAAAAGGCATAAGCACCAAAACAGTATATTCAAAGGCTTAAAATTTTAAGAGAATTTGAGGAGATTTTTAAAATGATAAATTTAAAAAAAATCGGTTCAATAGCACTAGCAATTATGCTTTGTATGACTATGCTAGTTTCATGTGGTGATGAAGAAAAATCCACATCTGAACCATCAGAAAAGGAAGCATCTCTAAGTGGTGATGTAAAAATTATCGCTGCTGAGGGCACTGCATATAACAGCGTATCTAAGCTTCCTAGCGACTATAAAGTTACAAAAGCAGATGACACTATGGAAGTAAAGGAAACAGTTTGTAAAGGTGATTTTGACCTTGCTGTGCTTTCTCCATTAGAAGCTGCTAGACTTTACAATCAAAATGATAACTTTAAAGTTGTAACTACAGTTTCACTTGCGGACTACAGCTTAGCTGCAACAGGATATGTGGGAACAGAGGAAGAACCTCAGTTAAGCTATTTAAGCGGTAGACGTATTTACGCACTTGAGCAAGAACCAGAAGTTACAGAAAAACCAACTGTTGAAATTAAAGATGAGTCAATTGAAATTGAAGAGCCACTAGAAATGAGTGAAGAAGTGTTGAGAGCACTTATGGCAAATGAAAACAGAACTCTATATAAAAACAATTTGGATTGGCAAGGCGAGGATGCTCTAAAAGATATTGCGACTGTAACAAATATTCGTATACTTGCTGACGAAAACACAGTTAACAGCCTAGAAAAAAACAATGAAAATCTAGTGACATTGTTTGATTTAGGTGAGATGTGGAATGAAAATTTTGGTGGTGACATACCTGGTTATGTACTTGTAGCTAGTGACGAGTTTTTAAAGGACAGAAGCGATGATATTGAAGCTGTTTTAAACGATATGGCAGACAGCTTGGAAAAAGCTCAAAAGACAACTGATGAAAAACTTGTCGTTTACAATAACAGCAACAGAGGTATAAGCCTAATCAAGAAATTTAACGAAGCTATGGCTGAAAACAACATCGATGCAATCGGTGGAGAAGAGTTGCCAGATAGCTATTACTATTAATAGGGATTTTAATTTTGTCTGGAGAGCCAAGGCAAGCTAAGGTAAGGTAAGCTAGGGAGCCGAGGAAAGGCTAACTTAGAAAACTAGAAATTTGTAAATTTATGGAGATGCAAGCAGCGTTTAAGTAGTGTTTAACTGGTTAAGTCTCCATTTTTTATTGTAAAAAGAGCAAACAAAAAAGCCATCGCAAATTGTAATGCGTTGGCTCCTTTAGTTTTATTGATGTTTATTAGTTGATGGATTTAATCTATGCCTGAGAGTGTAACCACTCGGCTATACATTTGAAATGCTTGGCCCATGGTGCTCTCGTTTTGGCGAATAATTAAAACTCAATAGTATCTGTGGTCGTTGTCTCTTGTACTTAATATAAGCTTTGTAAGCAACGACAGAATAAATTTAACATATTTACTTAAAGAAATCAATACTTCTTTGTTAAAAATTTATTAATCTTTATAAAAATATATGACCATCTGTCAAAATTATACCAGATCCGCCGATTTTAATTTTAACCTCACCGTCTACATTTTCGATAAGGCCAAGTTTTCTAACAGGCTTCTCCATAGTCTTGCTTTTAATCATATCATCAAACTCCTGCAAGGGGCTGTCATCTTCAACATCGTCTAATTTCAAGGCAACAGCGTGCATTTTTACCTGTTTATGACCTATAGGTGAGTTTAAATCGCCATCTTGGGATGAGCCAATATTTGCAAGAGTTGACATACTTTTACCCAACAAGTTTATCTGTGACTGGCTTAGCACCGGCATAAACACATCTGGTAAACTAGATGAAACAGGCTCAGGCATAAAGTCTCCAAAGAGATTTGTAGCCTTTTCTTTGATAACAGTTTCACGGGGAATGCCCATATGGCTATATATACGGTCTAACGTTTTTTGCTCATCTATGTCGCCAAAGTTCTCATCAGCAGATACCTCGATAAAAACCTCATCGTCATTTATATGAATAAGTAAATCTCCACTTAGAGTTTCACATAGATACTGATGGTCCTCGATTATTCTGTTATCGTGAAGCATAACAGTAAAAGCACCAATAACAGATTTAGTGCTCATATTTATCTCTTTTTTCATATTGAAAAATCTAATATTAAATCTATCTTCATCAATAGTTTTTACAAATGCAGTTTCATCGTAACCAAGTTCGTCAGCAATCTGATAAATTTCATCTAAAGTAGGGAAATTATCACCTTCGTCAAGAAGTACGATAGCTGAAGGATTGCCACCAAAAGCTACTGAAGAAAAAGCATCAACAGTGTAAAATTTCATAATTTCTTACCTCCACAGCTAGGTATTATATCACCTAAATAGCAAGTAAAGCAATAACAGTTCTGTAATAGATAGTGAAACTGATAGCATAGGTATATAATGAATACAAGTCGTTATAGAAAATATTAATACAGACACTGTTTGTATTGCTAATATGTATTCTATGCAGTATAATTTAGGTACTTGATGAAGTTAAAAGTTTAAATGTAATTGAATATATTAAAGGAGCAATATAAGATGGAAAGATTAATCGGAACAGTATCACGTGGTTTAAGAGCCCCAATTATTAGAGACGGGGACAATTTAGAAAAAATCGTTACAGATGTAGTACTAGAAGCTGAAAAAGCTGGCGAATTTACAGTTCAGGATAAAGACGTTATCGGTATTACAGAGTCTATCGTAGCAAGAGTTCAGGGTAACTATGCAACAGTAGATCAGATTGCAGCAGATGTAAAAGCTAAATTTAACGGTGAAGAAATCGGTGTTATTTTTCCAATTTTGAGCAGAAATAGATTTGCAATTTGCCTAAGAGGTATTGCTAGAGGAACTAAAAAAGTAGTTCTAATGCTAAGCTATCCAAGTGATGAAGTTGGTAACCACTTATTAGATATCGAACTATTAGACCAGGCTGGTATCAACCCATACAGCGATGTACTAAGCGAAGCTGAATTTGAAAAAGCCTTTGGCAAATCAAAACACCCATTCACAGGCATGGATTATGTTTCATACTACAAAGGCATTATTGAGGCAGAAGGTGCAGAAGCAGAAATCGTTTTTGCAAACAGCCCAAAAGCTATTTTAAACTACACTAAAAATGTTTTATCTTGCGATATTCATACAAGAGTTAGAACAAAGAAAATACTAAAAGAAAACGGAGCTGAAATAGTTTACGGATTAGATGAAATCCTAACTAGCAGCGTAGACGGTAGCGGATACAACAAGAGATACGGTCTTTTAGGTTCAAACAAAGCTACAGAAGAAACAATCAAGCTATTCCCAAATGACTGCACAGATTTCGTTTACAAAATCCAGGAGAACATCAAAGAAGCTACAGGTAAAACTGTTGAAGTTATGGTTTACGGAGATGGAGCTTTCAAAGATCCAGTAGGTAAGATTTGGGAACTTGCAGACCCAGTAGTATCACCAGGATATACAGCAGGTCTTGAAGGAACACCAAACGAAGTTAAACTAAAATACTTAGCAGACAATGACTTTGCTGATTTAAGTGGAGATGAACTAAAAGAAGCAATCTCAGATTACATAAGAAATAAAGACGAAAACCTAGGTGACAGCATGGTAGCTCAGGGAACAACTCCAAGAAGATTGACAGACCTAATCGGTTCACTATGTGACCTAACTTCTGGATCAGGAGATAAAGGAACACCAATTATCTACATCCAGGGATATTTCGATAACTATACAAAATAAGTAAAAAGTTAATAATAGAAAAAATAAAGAGTGCGTATCTAGGGGTATTTATGTACTCTTTGTTTTTTTATGCAAAATTGAAAAATGGGGCAAGTTGGGACTATAAGGGGTTTTGTCGCTAGATAACAAAAAATTAACATTAAAAGGGGCAAATTAACAAGAAAATTTATAGTCATATCACAAAATGTATGATATAATCATAATAGTTTATGACTAAAAATACAGAGATTATGAAATTTCATAAGGAGGATACAAATATGACACAGTATAAAATAGAAACAAACTGTATACAGGCAGGTTACAAAGCCGAAAGCGGACAGCCACAGGTATTGCCAATTTCACAGAATACAACATATAGATACTACAACTGTGAAGATGTAGCTAAACTATTTGACCTTGAAAGTGGAGATTACATGTATTCAAGACTTGGAAATCCAACAGTAAATGCTCTAGAAGAAAAAATGGCAGCATTGGAAGGCGGTACAGCAGGTATTGCAACTTCAGCTGGACAGGCAGCAAACTTAATCGCTATGTTAAACATTTGTGAAGCTGGAGATCATATTGTAAGTGCATCAGCAATTTACGGTGGTACACACAACCTATTTAATGTAACACTTAAAAAAATGGGTATCGAAACAACATTTGTAGATCAGGATGCACCGATAGAAGAAATTAGAAAAGCATTTAGACCAAACACAAAAGCCCTATTTGCTGAGTCACTTGGAAACCCAGCTTTGTGCGTTTTGGATTTTGATAAATTTTCAACATTGGCAAAAGAAGCAGGAGTGCCATTGATCGTTGATAACACATTGGCATCACCATATCTATGTAGACCTATTGAACACGGTGCAAACATTGTTACACACAGTACAACAAAATGGGCTGATGGCCATGCAACAGCAGTAGGTGGTATGGTTATCGAAGGTGGCAACTTTGACTGGGAAAAATACGCTGACAAATATCCAGGTATGATAGAGCCAGACGAAAGCTATCATGGATTGAAATTCTACGAAAAATTTGGAAATACAGCATTTTGTGTAAAACTAAGAGCTCAAATGCTAAGAGACTTAGGATGCACAATGAGCCCTATGAACGCCTTCATGACATTCCAGGGCCTAGATACTTTGCATTTGCGTATGGAAAGACACAGCGAAAACGCATACAAACTTGCCAAGTTCCTAGAAAATCATCCAAAAGTTGACTGGGTAATTTATCCAGGACTAGAAGGCAATAAACATTACGAATTAGCTAAAAAATACTTACCAAAAGGCGCTAGCGGCGTACTTTCATTTGGAGTAAAAGGCGGCAGAGCAGCAGGCGAAGAATTTTTAAGCAACCTAGAACTAGCAAGTATCGTAGTTCACGTTGGAGACATTCGTACAAGCGTACTACATCCAGCAAGCACAACACACAGACAGCTAAGTGAAGAAGACCAGATTAAAGGCGGTATCAGACCTGAGCTAATTAGAGTCTCTGTTGGATGCGAAAACTACGAAGATATAGAAGCAGACTTTGCACAGGCATTGGAAAAAGTGAAATAGGAGGGAAGTAAATGCCGGTAATTATACCAAACGGGCTTCCTGCAGCAGATAAATTACAGGAAGAAAATATATTTACCATGAAAGAGGGCAGAGCTACAACTCAGGACATCCGTCCCCTTGAAATCGCCATCGTAAATTTGATGCCGACAAAAATAGCAACGGAAACCCAACTAGCTAGAGCTCTATCAAATACACCTCTTCAGGTAAATCTAACATTAGTAAGAATGGAAAGTCACGAGTCTCAGCATGTATCAGATGATCACATGCAATCGTTTTACACAACCTTGGATGAAATAAAAAAACGTAGATTTGACGGTATGATATTAACAGGTGCGCCAGTTGAATTTTACGATTTTGAAGAGGTTGATTACTGGGACGAGTTAACCGAACTTATGGATTATAGTGCTGAAAATGTATACAGCCGTATGTTTATATGTTGGGGCGCACAAGCCGGCATGTACTACAATCACGGTATAAACAAAAGAATATTGGATAAAAAAGTATTTGGTGTATACGAACAAAAAGTAGTGAGAAGTCACAATCCCCTTATGAGAGGATTTGACGATGTATTTTATGCACCTCACAGCAGAAACACAGAAGTGCCAAGAGAAGAAATCCTAAAACATCCGGAGCTTCGTATTTTGGCAGAGTCTGATGAAGTAGGCGTGCATATAGTTTCCACAGAAAACGGTAGAGAAATTTATGTTATGGGACATCACGAGTATGACAGAGATACATTGGCTCAAGAGTACTTTAGGGATGTAAATAAAGGCATAGACATAGATGTGCCTAAAAATTATTTCCCAGATGATGATCCTACAAAAACTCCCCTTATGAAGTGGCGTGGACATGGCAGCTTGCTATTTGGAAACTGGCTAAACTATTACGTTTACCAGAGCACACCATACGATATTACAGCTTTTTAGAGAAAACGCGAACCCTGCAGAGCGGGGTTCGTTTTTTTACATTGATACTGACTTGCAGTAGATTTTCAAGATATGTAAAACAAAATTTAATAGAATAGGATTAAAAAATAATAAAATCTATACAAAATGTATAGATTAATAAGATTTTTGTTGAAAAAACATATAGAGAATAGTAAACTATACATATGTACAGGAGGGAAAAGAAATGCCTAAGTCAGTTGTTAGAATTACTAATATTTCCATTAGAAATTTCAAAAATATTAAAAAAGGCGAGATTTCTTTGGTAAATAGTAGAAAAGATTTTAAATCAAGCATTTTAGGATTGTATGGTCAAAATGGTTCTGGTAAAACCGCTTTGATTGATGCAATTGAACTATTAAAATATGCGCTATGCGGCGTTGAGCTTCCGATGAAATATGCAGATTACATCAATGTTGATTCGGCAAATGCAGAAATAGAATACTCTTTTAGTATAACATTAGACGATAAGGTTTATACTGCATTGTATAGTATTACATTAACAAGAGAGTTAGTGCAAAGTGAAGGGAACCTTGAAAATACTGTAAGTATTAAAAAAATATATAAACCCAAATTTGAAAAGGAACTCTTAAAGTGTCAAAGTTTGCAAAAAAGAATGGGGAAAGTTATAGATACAGCTTCTAAAGCGCCTTTTGGTCCTAAATCAAAATATGACTTACTAGTTGGAGGACCTAAGAAAAATACAGCAGAACTACTTGCTTTAAAAATGATTTCTCAAAGGGCAGCAAGATCATTTATATTTTCTAGAGAACTATTAGAAAATATAAGAAATAATAAATCCCAAGAAGCTGAAACAAATCATTATTTAAGCCTAATAGAAGCATTGGTTGAGTATGGTAACTTGGAACTATTTGTTATCAACACATCTAATACAGGACTGATAAGCCTAAATGCGCAGCCACTTGTATTTAAAATCGGAGATAAAGATAGAGGAACTTATGGAAATATAGCTGTACCCATAGAGGAGCCAGCAGTTATACCAGAAAATTTATTTAAAGTTACAGATGCCGTAATTGATAACATGAACACAGTATTAGAACAAATAGTACCAGGTCTTACAATTGGTATAAAAGACCTAGGGGATCAAATAATGGAAGACGGTACAAAAGGCAAAAAAGTTGAACTTGTTTCTAATAAAAATAGCAAAGAAATACCATTGAGATATGAATCAGACGGTATTAAAAAAATCATATCCATACTACAGCTATTAGTTGTGCTATACAATGAAAAATCAATAACTGTAGCAATAGATGAACTTGACTCAGGAATATTTGAATATCTGTTAGGAGAGCTACTTAAAATTATATCTGAAAAAGGAAAAGGTCAGCTAATTTTTACATCGCATAACTTAAGACCACTAGAAACTATCGATAGAGGTTTTATAGCATTTACTACAACCAACCCTGAAAATAGATATATAAGATTATCCAATATCCAAGAAAACAATAATCTGAGAGACTTGTATTACAGAGATATTGTACTTGGTACAGATAAGGATGAAGTATATGATTTAACAAACAACGAAGAAATTGCATTTGCATTTAGGGAAGCTGGTGGAAGTATTGGCTAAAAAGAAAATTATTTTTATAATAGTTGAAGGACCATCAGATCAAGAGGCACTAGGACTTCTTTTGAATAAGTTTTTTTATCAAAGTAATGTAGTTGTTCATGTAACATATGGAGATATAACTAGTAAAACCGGAGTAAATCCTGAAAATATAAGAAAACATGTAGCGGCACATGTTAAGAAATATGCTGAACAGTATTATTTAAAACAAAAGGATTTTCAAGAAATTATCCATATAATAGATACAGATGGAACATTTATTTCGGATGATTATGTTGTAGAAGATGAAAATTTGTCTAAAACTATGTACTTGTTAGATTTTATAAAAACACATAATAAACAAAATATTGTTAATAGAAACTACAATAAAAAGAAAAATGTAAATAAGTTATATACAACACCTAAGGTATGGAATATTCCTTATTCGGCATATTATATGTCATGTAATTTAGATCATGTTTTATATGATAAGTTGAATACTACAGATGAAGAAAAAGAAAAAGATGCGCATAATTTCACCGCAAAATACAGGAATGACATAGAAGGCTTTATAAAATATATGACGGAATCTAGTTTTTCAAAAACTGAAGAATATATGGATACATGGGAGTTTATAAAAAAAGATAAACACTCTCTTGAGAGATATACTAATTTAGGTGTACGATTGTTAAAAGAATTATAAAACATAGCTATTAATTATATTACTGTAAGTAAACTAAATAAAGCTTATACGACACCTACCTGGCTGTGCTAGGTAGGTGTTTTTTAACGCAGTTGAAGACTCACTTTTTTAGTGATATACTAGTAATGCTGTGAATATCTAATTCGAGCGCGAGAAGTTGTTGAAAAATGAGTTACAGGAGGGGAATGTAATGAAAAAAGCAAAGGTGCTTATAGCCTTGATGCTTGTCGTAAGTCTGGTATTTCCTAGTGTAGGAATGGCAGCTGGCGGTGCGAAGGCTTCTAATGGCACAAAGGAAGTTAGTGGTAAGCCAGAGATAAAGATATTGGATTGTCAATGGTACTACAGTATGGATTACGGGGATCATTGGACGGAAATTAATAAAACTTTTGATTTTTCAGATAAAGGCAAAGAAAATGTTAGGTTTGAAAATAAAATTAAAATAAAAAGTAATCAGAAATTAGAAGGAGATGTGCTTATAGATTATTCTTTTGTTGGTGGAAATTACACAACAAATTTGGGATACAATATAGAGCCGACAGATGATGAGAATATATATTTATTAACAGTTATAGATGGTTATAGCCCTATGGAATTTAATAAGTATAATAAAGATAATGCATTAGAGGAAAATAAAATTTATCAACCAACAACTTTTAGGTTTGATAAAGGATGGTATAATTTAGATGAATTATTGACAAATCAATCGAATAATCCAACATCAATCAAGTTATTAAACATGGTGGATGACTTTGATGCACCAGTACTAAAAGATATTAGTATAACTAAGCCGGAAGGAGATTTAAAAGCTTCTGATAATATTTGTATTGAAGCAGAAATAGAAGAGAATGTAAGCGGAGTTAGGGTAGTAGATTTGGATTTTGATTGTATTTATGGAAATGATGTCAATAAGGGATATTATACTATCCATTTAAAGCATAAACAAGGAAATAAATACTTTTATAAAGGAGATGCTTTTGAAGGAAAATATCCACCAACTCAGATGAGGTTAGATACTGTATGGATAGAGGATTATGCTGAGAACTATCATTTATATGGATATAAAGAAAATATTGATGAAGAAATACTTAAATTGCCAGTTGATGTTGATTTCGATATGAATTTTATTGATGGTAATACTGCACATGATTCAGATGCACCAGTAATAAAGGATATTAAGACTACAAATAAGGATGGTGTAGAGAAAAATATATTTAAAGAAAATGATTGGCCAATAAATTTGACAGCTACAATAGAAGATGATAAATCTGGGGTTGAAGATGTAATAGTAGAGTACAGCAAGGGAAACAAAGATGTAGTTTATCAGGCCGTTTTAAAAGGTGATGGCAATAAATATAGTGCTGAAATGTCTAATATGTCAGAAAGTGGTGATTATGAATTATATGAAATATATGTAAGAGATAAAAATAGTAATTTTGCTACGTACACATATACAGGTGTTGACGAATATGGATTTTCTTGTAAAAAATTAGAAAAGAATATTGACTTTACTTTTAATATGGATAAGCCTGTATTAACTGATATAAAAGTAACAGATGAAAATGGCAAGGAAAAATATACCTTTGACGAAAATGATGAATATTGCTATATAGAAGCTTTAGCAGAAGATGAAGGAAGCGGCGTTGAGCATATAGAGGTTGATTATAAAAATAGCAAAACTGGTGATATTGAAGAATTTTATCTAGAAAAAGATTCTAATGGAAAGTTTGTTAATAAGGAATATTTGTATTGCCAACCTAAAAAGTACACATTGGAAAAAATAGTTGTGTATGATAATTATGAAAATACAAGCACATACACATATACTGGCATTGATGAAGATGGTTTAAAATGTGAGAAATTACCTGGTAGTAAAAATATAGATATTAATTTTAAAAATGGTAGTGATGAAAAAATTGCACCTACTTTAGAATCTTTTTCAATTAACAATACTTCTATAACAGCTCCAGGTACTATCAAAGGAAAGATTAAAGCTTCAGATAATGAATCATCTGATATGGATGTAGAGATAAGCTATGAAAATATAAATGATCCATCTGATGAAATTTATATTGAAAAGTATGCAATAGAAAGCAATGTGGAAAGTGAATTTTCTTATGACATTGGAGAAAACTTTAGAAATGCTGAGTATAGACTGAAATATATTGCGCTAACTGATGAAAATAATAATACTGTATATTATGGTGATAAAAAGGATACAATTAATTATTCAGGAGAAAAAAAAGCATTTCATAATAAAGTAGATCAGAGAAATATAAAAATAAAAAATGCAACTTATACAGATATTATAAAGTTAGTTGATTTAAAAGATGGAAATAAAATATCTAAATACAAGGAAAACAGCAAGATATATGTATCAGCACAGTTCGGTAAAACGATAACAACTAAAATGTTAAATAACATTAAAAATGCAAATAAAAATATAGAATTTGTATTTGATATAGTTGATGGTGACGACTTCTATGAAGTAGGTAATCTTTTTATATTTAATTCTAATTCCATTACTGATGAATATATAAATAGTTTAGCAGGTAGAAGTATTTCATTAGATATGGTATTTGATGAAGAGTGTGATTATAGTTTTGGTGAAGAAGTAGCTAAAGGTATAGTTGGTAAAAATGCATGGCTTGTACTATGCATGAATTTAGGATTTTCTGGAGAATTTAATGAAGAAGCATGGAACCAACAAGCAAGAAATATTTTTATAAAATATAATTGTGAAGAATTAATTCCATTTGTAGAAAATTATGCTACAAACCAAAACATTCCATTCTATAAGGCTGCACAGAATTTAACTGGAAGTAGTTGTTATACTGTTTTAGATACTGGTAACAATAAAGGTATAAAATTCCCTAAAGGTAGTAGATTTGAAATCAGAGATGATGACGAAGGCGAATTCGAGATGAAAGATAAGCCATATAAAGTATATTACTCTGGAAAAGATTTTAACAATCTAAAAGAATACAAATGCTCTACAGCTAACTTCTTCCCAAATTCAGTTGTTATCGAGGATCCAGGCGAGTACTATATTACTAAGGGTACTTTGGGATATAAAGATGCAATAGTTGATATTTCAAATGCAAAAGTTACAGGTATAATTAATAGATATTACACTGGTAAAGCGCTTACACAAAATGTAGTTGTAAATTGTGGTGCTAAAAATCTTGTAAAAGACAGAGATTACACTGTAAGCTATGAAAATAATACAAATGTGGGAACAGCAAAACTTACTATTACAGGTAAGGGAGCATACAAAGGAAAGATTGTTAAATCATTTAACATCTACAAAAAGGCAAGCACTCTAAATGTACCAACAAAGACATTCTACAAAAAATATGGAAATAAAAAGTTCAATCTTGGAGTTTCTTCTAATACTGCTATAAGTTATATAAGCAGCAATAAAAAGGTGGCTTTAGTTGATCAAAAGGGAAATGTAACAATTAAGGGTGCTGGTATTGCAAATATTACTGTTACAGCTTTAGGTAATGGAAACTATAAACCTGTTCAGAAGACTGTAAAAATTTCAGTTGCTAAAGCTAGTGGAACAGTAAAAGCGTCAAGCTACAAAAAGGTTAGAAATAGCAAAAAGTTTAAGTTAAATGCAAAATCAACTAGCGGTGGTAAGTTAACTTATTCTTCAAGCAATAAAAAAGTAGCGGTAGTATCTACAAGTGGATATGTAACAATTAAGGGTATTGGTAAAACAACAATAACAGTTAAGTCTGCTTCTACTGCTAATTACAATAGTGCATACAAAAAGGTAACTGTTACAGTAGTGCCTAAGACTATGAAAATCAATAAAGTTAAAGTTGGCAAGGGTTCAATGAAGGTTTATTGGTCTAAGGACAAGGAAGTTAGCGGATATCAGATTGTAATTGCTAAGGATAGTAAGTTTAAAACTGGTAAAAAGACTTATAGTTTATCTAAAAATAAGTATACTAGTAAGAGCATAAGCAAGTTATCTAAAAAAAGAACCTATTATGTAAAAATGAGATCTTACAAAAAGATTGGTAAAACTTACTATTACAGTAATTACAGCAGTGTAAAAAAAATTAAAACTAAATAATAGTAAGCTTTAATTTGCGTGGCACCTATCTAAATTTACCAGATAGGTGCTTTTTTGTATATAATTTGTGTATAACTTTGCTCCTTGTTTAAAAATATGCTAAAGTATATGAGTAAAAACTTATGACAAATAAAATAACTGAAAGGATATAGCCAATGAAGAAATTTAAAAATAAAAACTTTATACAAGGAGTATTTGCAGGAATTATCTGTACGCTAGTAGTTTGTGCTGTTGTAACAGTAACAACAGGTGGGGTAATAGGTAATACAGCTCACCTAGATAAAGAGACAAGTAAAAAATTAAGTGCTATTAATAGTTTAATAGATGAAAAGTATTTATATGAAAAAGATATAGATGAAGAGGCTTTGCAGCAGGGAATATTAAAAGGATATGTAGAAGCTTTAGGGGATCCGTATTCCGAATACTATGATAAAGAAGAATACACAGAGTTAACTCAATCAACAGAAGGTAAATTTTATGGTATAGGTGCTGCATTTAGCATAGAGAACCAAGGTGGTTACTTAGAAGTAATAAAAGTTTATGAAGATATGCCAGCAGATAAAGCGGGGATAAAAGCAGGAGATAAGCTAATTAAAGTTAACGGTGAATCTATAGAAGATAAAACAGCTGAAGCCGTGGTTACTATGGTAAAAGGAAAAGAGGGTACTAAAGTCAAACTGACATTTATGCGTGGAGATGACCAATACACAACAACTTGCACACGTGCAGAGGTTAAAGTACCAACAGTGTCATACGAGATGAAAGCAAACAAAATAGGTTATATAGCCATTAGCGAATTTACAGCTGAGACATACACACAGTTTGATGAAGCCTTTAAGGCGTTGAAAAAACAAGGTATGTCAGGTATGGTTATAGATCTTCGCAGCAATTTAGGCGGCAGAGTTGATACAACATGTCAAATTTTAGACGAATTGCTTCCTGAGGGTACATTGGTATATACAAAAGACCAAAATGGTAAAAAAACAATAGTAGCCGAATCAGATGAAGATACAAAATGGGAAAAACCAATTGCAGTTTTGGTAAATGAGTATTCTGCTAGTGCATCCGAATTGTTTACAGGTGCTCTTCAAGATTATGACGCAGCTACAGTAGTAGGTACAACAACATTTGGAAAAGGTGTAATGCAGCAAATGTTTGAATTTAAAGATGGTACTGGTATAAAATTAACAATTGCTAAGTACTTTACACCAAAGGGACAAGATGTAAATCACAAAGGCATAACTCCTGATATAAAGGTAGAAGATACCCGCCAAAGCGTTGAAGATACTAATGATGCGCAACTTAATAAAGCTTTAGAAGTGGTCCAAAAAAACAATTAAAAAAATATTTAAAAAATTTTAAAAAAAAGTGCAACATTTTGCCACCTTTATGTGTATTAGTTTACAAAGAAACAAATACAGAAACAAAAATAAAATAATTTAAGAAAGATTTTAAGAGGTGGAAAAAATGTTAAGATTAAATAAAAAGAGTTTAGTAGCAGGAGTGGCAATCGGAGTAGTAGGAGCATTACTAGCAATGCCAGCAATTCAGTTAGCTTCAGCAGATGAGATGAGTGCACAACCATATAAAGATGGAGTTAAAAAAGTAGCAGTAGTTGATTCATCAGGTAAGCAAGTTTCAAGCAAAGAGTTACAAGAAATAGAAGCTCAAGAGCAAGAACTAGATGCAAAAGAAGATCAGCTAGAAAAAGACTACAAAGCAGGTAAAATTTCAAGAGAAGAGTATCTAAAGCAGGAAGCTGCATTGGAAGCACAAGATGATGAACTAGATGTTAAGGAAGACAAGGCAGAAAAAGCTGCAGGTATAGTAGATGACGATGATGACGATGACGATCAGGTTGTAAACAAATCAAACAACAATAACAAAAATAACAAAAATAATAATAACAGCAGCCAAGTAGCAAATGCTAAGAAAAAGCTAGCTGAAATTGAAAAACAAGAACGTGCACTAGATGCAAAGGAAGATCAGCTTGAAAATGATTATGAAAGTGGCAAAATCTCAAGAGCTGAATACCTAAAGCAAGAAGCAGCATTAGAAGCTGAAGAAGATAGACTTGATGCACTTGAAGACAAATATGAAAAAATACTAGGATACGATGTAGATGATGATGATGACGACGATGACGATGATGACGAATATGATGAATATGATGACTAAAATATTTCTACATAATAACTTAGGTATATAAATGCAATGAGACTGTGAAAAAAAGTCTGTAAATTAGTAAAGAATATGAGCCTTCTGTGGT
>CAUWIT010000003.1:0-113844 GCA_963558965.1 uncultured Clostridia bacterium
ATGACCCCCTGCTTGTAAGGCAGATGCTCTCCCAGCTGAGCTATACGCCCAAACAACTTCATAACGTATCGTGTCGTTTCTAAAACTTTTACCGAACACAGTTACATACTATATAGCATTTCGAGCAGTTTGTCAACACCTTTTTTAAAGTTTTTTTAATTTCTTTTGCTAAGAAGCGAATTTTAAACTCTAAAAAGATGATGAATAACCAAACCGATCATTCTTAAACCACATCACACCTTAACTGTAGTTACTTCTTTGGAAACAACTTCTCCTGTTCCAGATGTAACACCTGCAAGGTGCTCTATTATATTAGCAATATTTTCGGGTTCTGTCAAGAACTGAATTGTGATTTTTTCTGCAAATTCTATTTCACCTATATCAAATGGTTGATTTTTAGCCATATTTTCAAAGATACTTAAATATTTATAATCTGTTTTATACTTTATTGAAGCCAATTCTTTTACTTCGCAAACCTGACCAGCCTCAAGTCCAAGTTTTGCGCTGCTAGTATAAGCGCGCACCAATCCGCCTGTGCCTAGTTTTATGCCACCGAAATAACGAGTAACAACGACTACAACATTTGTCACTCCTTCATTTACAAGCATTTGCACTATAGGCGCACCTGAAGTTCCCTGAGGCTCTCCATCATCACTTGCCCACTGGATTTGAAATTTATCTCCAATCACCATAGCTGGCACGTTATGAGTCGCGCTCTTGTTCATATTTTTTATTTTTTTTATAAACTCATCTGCTTCTTCTCTGGTTTCAACAGGTTTAATATAAGTTATAAACCTTGATTTTTCAATAACTTGCTCCGCTACAGCTTCTTCTTTTATCGTTTTATATAGTATCATATTTCTTCACTCTATTATAATCCGTCTCTGATAATTCAACTTTAATCAATGTGCCCTTTTCTTCGTATTCCATATTTGCAACCGTGCCTTTTTCGCACACATATGACACTATGTCGCCTCTATCATAAGGAATTAAAAGCTCGCAAACTATATTGTCTGCAAAAATTCTTTCCTTGATCATATCGAGCAAAACGTCCATATTGTCGCCTTTTTTAGCAGAAACACAAATATGATCACATCCGCTGGCATCTATTATTTCATTTTCAACTAAATCACACTTGTTGTATACGACTATTTTTTCTTTTTCCCCTGCGCCAAGTTGCTTTATTACATCTTCAGTAACTTCAATCTGAAAGTCATAATTTTCGTATGAAGCGTCGACAACATGCACAAGTAAATCTGCATACAAAACTTCCTCCAAAGTCGCCTTAAAGGCATTTACAAGGCTGTGAGGTAGCTTACTAACAAACCCTACTGTGTCTATAAGAATGAATTCTTTTTTGTCGTCAAGCTTTATATTTCTTTGCTGCACGTCAAGAGTCGCAAAAAGCATGTCCTTTGAACCTACGGTTTTATCTTCCTTTTCGATATCGGATAAAATTTTGTTCATTATAGCTGATTTGCCTGCGTTAGTGTATCCAACCAAAGCCACTACAGGTATTTCGCTTTTTTCCCTTTTAGCACGTTGCACACTTCTAGTAGCTGTTAAATGCTTAAGTTCATCTTTTATATCGTCCATTCTCTTAGCGATATGTCTTCTATCGGTTTCCAGTTTCTTTTCCCCTGGCCCTCTAGTTCCAATACCCCCACCAAGTCTTGAAAGGGACTTACCAAATCCTAAAAGTCTAGGCATACGATATTGAAGCTGCGCTAGTTCCACCTGAAGTTTACCTTCCCTTGATGTTGCTCTTGAAGCAAAAATATCTAGTACAAGAATGGTTCTGTCGATTACTCGCACTCCTGTTGTTTCTTCAAGGTTTCTTATTTGCATACCCGAAAGCTCATCATTGAAAATAACTGTGTCAGCTCCCATATTTTCGCACATCTGGGCTAGCTCCTCAACTTTGCCCTTGCCAATATATGTGCCAGTGTTAATCTTTTCCATTTTTTGAACCATAACACCGAGAACTTCGCCACCAGCTGCCTCAGCTAAACCTGCTAATTCTTCCATTGAATAATCTATATTTTCTTTTTTATAAACTCCAACCAGTATTGCATTGCACTGGTCTTCTCTTACTATCTCATTGTCTTCATTAAATTTAACCATATAAAAACATTAAAACACCTTGAGCAATTAGTCAAGGTGTTTTTTTGTCGCATAAAATCATTATTCTTCTATTTCCAAAACATCCAAAAGTTTATCGTTAATAACTTTGATATGTGTTCCTTTCATACCTAAAGATTTTGATTCAATTACTCCTGCACTTTCTAATTTTCTAAGTGCATTTACTATTACTGATCTAGTTATGCTAGATTTGTCAGCTATACGACTTGCTACTAGGATACCTTCTGTACCATCAAGTTCTTCGAAAATCTTTTTAACAGCTTCGTTTTCAGAATAAGAAAGAGTACCAATAGCCATTTTAACTACTTCTTCGTTTCTTATGCTTTCTTCTTTTTCAAGTGTTTTTTTACGCTGAATTTCAAGGCCTACGGCAGTTGCTCCTATTTCAGCTAAAGCTATATCTTCTTCGCTAAATAAAGGCTCATATCTTGTCATAAGCAATGTTCCGTATCTTTCCCCGCCCCCTAGTACAGGAATAATCATATGAATCTTGTTTTTTGTTTCTTCATCGTTTTTAAAGAATTTCAAAACTTCGTCTCCTGTAAAGTTGGCTTTTGTTTCTGTAATTTTAAGCATCTGTTCATTGTATTCCTTTGGTAATACCTCAACACCTCTATTTTCATCTAAAATTAAGCTGCTGTCTTCCTTTACCATAAGGTGACATCCTAATATTTTGCCTTTTAAATTTGAAAGATATACATTTGCATCTGTTAATTCCCCTAAAATTTCACATAGCTCGTTAAAAGAAAAAACTCCTTTTGGAGCTTCCTGAAGTACCCAGTTTAGCTTCCTTACTTTAGTTAATATGCTTTTTTCCATACTGCATTTCTCCTTTTTTCACAAAATAAAATACTGGCAAACATGTACTTGCCAGTATTTTACTATAAATTGCTATTTAATTTCAACATATTTAACTGAATTTTTCTAAAATTTTAGAAAATTCTATCTAATTAGTTATAGAATGTATTTGTCAAGATCTTCAGCGTGTATCTTTTCTTTGAATTTGTCATCTACGTATTCTTTGTCGATTACAAATCTATCTTCATCCATATCAGGAATATTAAATGAAATGTCTTCCAATAGTTTTTCTAAAATTGTATGTAAACGTCTTGCACCAATATTTTCAGTCTGTTCATTCATCAAGAATGCCATACGTGCGATTTCTGCAATTGCATCGTCTGTAAACTCTATTTCAACTCCTTCTGTTTCTAAAAGAGCCTTTTGCTGTTTGATTATAGCATTTTCTGGTACTGTTAAGATTTTCAAGAATGCCTCTTCAGTTAGATTTTCCAATTCTACTCTAATTGGGAATCTTCCCTGAAGTTCTGGTATTAAATCTGTTGGTTTAGCAGTATGGAATGCTCCAGCACCGATAAATAGTATATGATCTGTTTTTACTGGGCCATGTTTTGTATTTACAACACTACCTTCAACGATTGGTAAAATATCTCTCTGTACCCCTTCTCTTGAAACATCTCCACCTGTTCTGTAACTTGAACCAGATGCGATTTTATCGATTTCATCGATAAAGATAATACCGTTTTGTTCTGCATTTCTCAATGCATCTTCAACAACCTGATCCATATCGATTAGATTTTGAGCTTCTTCTTCTCTTAATATTTTTCTAGCTTCTTTAACTTTTACTCTCTTGTTTTTTGTCTTTTTAGGCATCATATCACCAAAGATATTACCAATAGCAATTGTCATACCTTCGTTGCCCATATCTAGTTCGTTACCTTTTGGTGCACTAGTTACCTGTATTTCGATATACTGTTCTTCTAGCTGTCCATCTCTTAGCTGCTGTCTAACCTGTTCTCTAGCTAAATCAATATCTCCTGCTGCTTTTTCAGCATTTTCTGCTTCTTTTTTTGCAAGATCTTCTTCGTACTGCTGTTTCTGACTTACATATCCACCGCTGCTTAAAATAAAGTCAAATGGATTTTGAGCTGTTCCTTTTTCTTTTTTGTCTTTGCTTCCAGGAACTAAAGCTTCTACTATTTTTTCTTCTGCTAATTCATCTGCAATAGAATACTTTTCTTCAAGTCTTGACTGTTTTGTAATACGGATTGAAGCTTCAACTAAGTCTCTTACCATTGAGTCTACATCTCTACCAACATATCCTACTTCTGTAAATTTAGTTGCTTCAACTTTTACAAATGGAGCGTCCATTAGTTTTGCTAGTCTTCTAGCGATTTCAGTTTTACCAACACCTGTAGGTCCCATCATCAAAATGTTTTTAGGTGTTATTTCTTCTTGAAGTTCTTCTGATAATAGACTTCTTCTATATCTATTTCTTAAAGCTACTGCTACTGATTTTTTTGCTTCATCTTGACCTATAATGTATTTGTCTAAAACATCTACAATTTCTCTAGGTGTCATATTGTATAATTTATTCGCCATTGTTACGCCTCCTATAGTTTTTCTACTGAAATATGGTCATTTGTGTATACGCAAATTGAAGATGCGATTTTTAGTGATTCTCTCACTACGTCTTCTGCACACATATCAGTATGATTATATAAAGCGTTTGCAGCAGAATACGCATAGTTACCACCTGAACCGATTGCAACGAAATCCTGGTCTGGCTCGATTACTTCGCCATTCCCAGAAATCAATAGCATTGAGTCTTTATCTACAGCAATCATAAGAGCTTCTAAACCTCTCATGCCTTTATCTGATCTCCAAAGCTGTGCTAAGGCAACTGCTGCTCTCTTTAGGTTACCACCATGTTCTTCTAACTTCTTTTCAAATTTTTCAGTCAATGAAAAGGCATCTGCTACTGAACCTGCAAATCCAGTTAGAACCTGATCTCTATAGATTTTTCTAACTTTTTTTGCTCCGTTTTTCATAATTGCAGTTTCTCCCATTGTTACCTGACCGTCACCACCGATGCATACATCGTTAGGTCCTCTTCTAACTGCACAAATTGTAGTTGCATGAAATTCTACCATGTTTACTCCTCCACTTTCTCTTTGTAATCACATTCACTATTTGAACATACTAAGCCTTCAAATCTCTTTGTCTTTTTCTCAGTCAACAATGCACCGCATTTTGGACATTTTTTATTAACCGGTTTATCCCAGTATGACTGATCGCAATCAGGATATCCACTACATCCATAGAAAATTTTGCCTCTACGGCTTTTCTTTTCTACCAAATCTTTGCCACATTTTGGACATTGCACACCTATTTTTACTACTATAGGTTTTGTATTTTTACATTCGGGGTATCCGCTGCAGGCAAGGAAATCTCCAAACCTACCATGTTTTTTCACCATGTATTTACCACAAAGTTCACATTTTATATCAGTTACTTCTACTTCCTCTTCAATTTTTTCAATTTCTTTATCTGCTCTTTCTATTTGCTTAGCAAAAGGACCGTAAAAGTCTCTTAAAATGTCTTTCCAATCTTCTATTTCAAATCCTACTTCGTCTAACTTTTCTTCCATTTCAGCCGTAAATCCAGTGTCTACAATTTCATCAAAATACTCTGATAAAAGATTGATTACAGTAAAACCAAGATCTGTTGGACAAAGACTTTTTTTCATTCTCTTTATATATCTTCTATCTATAAGAGTACCTACAATCGGCGCATAAGTACTTGGTCTACCTATGTTTAATTCCTCTAAAGTTTTTACTAGAGAGGCTTCTGTAAATCTTGCAGGTGGCTGAGTGAAGCACTGTTCTTCATTTATATACTCTACATCTAGTTTTTGACCTTCTTTTAATTCAGGTAAAAGCAAATCTTCATCTCTATCCTGTTTATAGACTTTTAAATAACCATCGAAGATTAATTGTGAACCAGTTGCTCTAAATTTGTAATCTCCATTTACAATGTCAACTCCAACATTTTTGTATTGAGCGTTTTTCATCTGGCTTGCTACAAATCTGTTCCAAATCAATTTATAAAGTTTGTATTGATCTGTTGTCAATGAATCTTTTATTTCATCTGGAACTAAATTTACATTTGATGGTCTTATACCTTCGTGAGCGTCCTGTGCTTCTTTCCTCTTATTTTCGTATTTATTTCCTTCGTAATATTTTTCACCGTAGCGATCTATTATAAATTCCTTAGCGGCAAATCTTGCTTCATCTGAAATACGTGTTGAGTCTGTTCTAATATATGATACAAGACCTATCATACCAACACCTTTTATTTCTACACCTTCATATAGCTGCTGAGCAATCTGCATAGTTTTTTTAGTATTGAAATTTATTTTGTTAGAACTGTCTTGCTGTAAACTACTTGTAGTATATGGAGCATATGGTTTTCTCTGACGATTTTTTGATTCTATTTTATCTACTATAAAATCTTTTTGGTTTAACTCTGCTACAATATTGTTACTTTGTTCCTTATTTGAAATTTTAATTTTATCCCCTTTGTATGAGTTTAATTTAGCTTCAAAATTTTTCTCAGCAGAAAAACCTGAAGTTATATTCCAATACTCTTCAGGTATAAATGCGTTTATTTCATTTTCTCTGTCGCAAATAATTTTAAGAGCTGCTGACTGCACTCTGCCCGCACTTAGTCCTCTTCTTACTTTTCTCCATAAAAGAGGGCTGATTGAATATCCTACAATTCTATCTAATACACGTCTTGCTTGCTGTGCATCAACAAGTTCCATCTGTATAGGTCTAGGATTTTTTACAGCATTTTTTACCGCATCCTTTGTAATTTCATTAAATACAATACGGCATGGTTCTTCTGGATCTATTTGCAATAAGTAAGCTAGATGCCATGAAATCGCTTCTCCTTCTCTATCCGGGTCGGTAGCAAGATATACGCGTTTCGCAGCCTTTGCTTCCTTTTTTAATTCTTTTATCTTATCTCCTTTTCCCCTAATATTTATATATTGTGGTTCAAAATCGTTTTCTAAATCTATGCCCATTTTGCTTTTAGGCAAATCTCTAACGTGTCCCGCTGAAGCAATAACCTTATAACTGCTTCCCAAAAACTTACCAATAGTCTTTGCTTTTGACGGTGACTCTACGATTACTAGATTTTTTTTTCGTGTTGTTTTTTTCTTTGCAGTTGCCATCAAAGTACTCCCTTTATAAATATTTTTACTACTAGCATAGAATTATATGCGTTTTTCTGTTATTTTGCAACAAAAACTTTTCCAAGGGAAGTACAAACCACTCCTTTCATCTCCAAAATAGTTATTATTCCATTTATCTCAGGTGGCCTTTTTCCCATTTCTACACAAAGTTTTTCAATAGGAACTTCACCTCTACCTTGTATGTGATTTAGCACCTCTTTTTCACTATCGCTTAACTCTATATTTTTAAATTCGATAGTTCCATTTATGCCGATGTATTGCAGTACATCATCCATTACAACTATAGGCATAGCTCCATCTTGCAATAGTTTATTACTGCCCATACAATAAGCGCTATTTATATTTCCAGGGACTGCTGCGATTTTTTTATTCATATCTTGTCCCTGCTGAGCAGTATTTAAAGCTCCGCTGCCAACTCCAGCTTCACATACTACTATCATCTCAGATAAAGCTGAAATTATCCTATTTCTCATTGGAAATCTCCATGCAGCACCTTCAACTCCCGGCTCGTATTCGGATATAACTAAGCCTTCGTGTGCTATATGGTCTTTTAAACTCCAGTTTTCCGCTGGATAACATTTGTCTATGCCTGTACCTAAAACCGCTATAGTTTTTCCTGTACCTTCACTATTTAATGCTCCACTATGAGCTGCTGTATCTATACCTTTTGCCATACCACTTACGACTGCTACATCTGCTCGAGCCAGTTTTTCTGAAATATTTCGAGCAACCCACCTGCCATACTGACTTGTACGCCTTGAACCAACCACAGCAACCATTCTCTTTTTAAAAATTTCTAAATTTCCAAGACAGTAAAGCTGTTTAGGTCTATCTTTATATTTTCTAAGCTGCTCTGGATATATTTCATCTTCTGGAGTAATTTTTGTATATATGCCCACTTTTTCCATTAGAACTCTCCTTTTATTTCCATTTTGTTTCTGTACTGCAAAGCCTCTAAAATATGAGACATATTAATTTCTTCCGAATCGTCTAAGTCTGCAATAGTTCTGCTCAATCTTATGATTTTATAATATCCTCTCATAGTTAATCCGATTTTTTCATACGCTGTCTCCAAAGTCGCTCTCTCAGCTACACCTAAGTGACAATATTTTTTAAAATCGTCTCCCTCTATTTTGCTATTCACTTTATATTTTTCATTTTTAAAACGATTTTTTTGTTTTTCTCTCGCTTTTACTACCATTTTATACATTTCTTCTGTCGATAAGCCTTTATCTTTTTTGTCTATTTCGTCAAAATCAACATGATTCATTTCTACAAACAAGTCAACCCTATCAATTAAAGGTGTTGAAAACTTTTCCCTAAAGCTATTTAACTGATTTGCAGTGCAAGTACACGCCCTTGTTGCATCCCCGTAAAACCCACATTTACAAGGGTTTGTCGCAATTAAAAGTATAAAATCGCTTGGAAATACAACAGTTTCCCTCTTCCTAGAAATAGATATTTCTCCATCGTCCATAGGTTTTCTAAGTCCTGCTATACATCTTGCATCAAAGTTTGTAAACTCATCTAAAAACAAAACTCCCGTGTGAGCTAGTGATATTTCTCCAGGTCTAGGAATGGCACCTCCACCTAGCATAGACGCTTCTGTTATAAAGCTGTACGGTTTTCTAAAAGGTCTCTCATTTAAAATTTTTTCATCAGTCAATAAACCTACTACACTGTAAATTTTAGTTAACTCAATTTTTTCCTCGTAACTTAAAGGTGGCAATAGATATTTAAATCTTTCGGCTAACATGGTTTTGCCAGCGCCGGGAGAACCTACCATCAAAAGATTGTGGCCTCCTGCCGCAGCAATCACCATTGCTCTTTTAGCATTTTCCTGTCCATATACCTGATTAAAATCAAGTTTAGGCTTTTCTCTTGTAAACACCTCTTCTTTTTTTAATTGTTTACCCTCACCTTTTACTATATTCATAACTTCTGCAAGGGTGCTCACAGGAAAAACCGAAGCTTTTTTTAAAAGAGCACCTTCACCTGCATTGGCTTTTGGAATCACAATGTTTTTTATGCCTTGCTCTTCCGCAGCGATTACAAGTGGTAAAAGACCAGGTATGCCATTCACATTGCCATCTAAAGTAAGCTCACCAAAAAATGCAAAGTCTTGCCATTTAAATTTCACACCTTGATCGGATGCTAGAAGCAATGCCATAGCCATAGGTAAATCGTAATGGCTTCCACATTTGCGCCTATCTGCTGGCGATAGATTCACAGTTATCCTGCATTGAGGGAAAGTGTATCCACTGTTTACAATCGCCCCGCGAATACGCTCGCTTGATTCTTTGATTATAGTATCTGTTAGACCGACTATATGAAACGCAGGAAGCCCTCTGCCAAGGTCAGCTTCGACTACTACGATTTGCCCTTCTATGCCATGTAAAGTTGATGTATATGTTTTAGCTATCATTTTCCTCGTTTCCCTCCATTAAACCTAAAAAGCGTTTTCAATATGATTGCAATAAACCTCGATTACATCAAAAGCAACTTCGTAATTTGTAACTTTTTCCCACATCATATATACTGCTGCAACTTTTCTAATATGATCTTTTTTAGTTTCTGTTATGGCTTCTCTAGGTAAACCAAACTGGTCAGAAGTTCGAGTCTTCACTTCAAAAAAAACGATTTTATTATCCTTTTTGCCGATTATATCCACTTCGCCTAATCTACATTTAAAATTTTGAGCTACAATTTGATATCCATTTAAAACTAAGTATTCCGCCGCCATACGTTCTCCAAATTTTCCTAATTCTTTCTTATCCATTTTCCTCTCCTTATTTTAGACAGTACAAGTTTTATAGGTAAAATTTACCATTTATTATTTACATAATTTTACATTATATACAAATTATAGTCAATATCAAATTCAAAAAAAGGTTAAGCCAAATTATTAATTATTGACCTAACCTTTTTGCTTGTTACTTGATATTTTATTTTAAAACAAGATTTTCTATTGCTTTTGCGACACCATCATTGTCATTTGTATCTGTATGATAATTTGCCAATTCTTTTATTTCATCTGAAGCGTTTGCTACAGCCACTGCAGTACCTGCAAGTTTCAACATTTCTCCATCGTTTGGACTATCTCCGCAGCACATGATTTCCTCTTTTTTAATATTAAATTTATCTGCTAGATACATCAAGGCTGTGGCTTTGCTAGTAGTCTTACCACCTATTTCAAGGTTATCTGGCATAGAAGAAGTTATAGTTGCATTTGGTATATTTATCAAATCCAAATATGTAGCATTTTTATCTTCATCTGTCTTAAAAAATATGTTTATATTTTCTATTTTATCTTGCCAATCTAACATACATTTAAAAATATCATCTATTGGAGTACGTGTTTTCATAACGTAGTCTCTAGCTCTAAAAGGATTTGCACCACTTCTAATAGCCTCGTACTCATCACTTTGAATATATGCTCTTCCCTCTGTAAAAACTTCAATCATAAAATCTTTTTCTTTTAGATAATCGTAAGCAGCTTTTACAGCTTCAGGTGCTATATAGTTTGCATATATAGTTTCTCCTGTTTTTAATTCTCTTATTTCAGCACCATTTGAATTAGCAGTGTATTCTAACCCATTTACATGATATACATCTTCCGGCATAGAATGAAAACTTCTGCCTGTTGCAACAACTACGTGTACTCCTTTGTTTGCTGCCTCTTCAAGTGCCTGTTTTGTACGTTCTGATATTTTACCTTCATTATTTAATGTTGTCCTGTCTAAATCAAGACCTATTAATTTAATACTCATTTTTTCACCATCGCCAATGCTTGCTTGAATTCTTCATTATTTTCTTTTACATATTTCATAGTTGCACTATCACCATGACCTGGATAAATAGTTATATCACTAGGCCATTTATCAATGATTTCAGCACAGCTATTTGCCATTTCCTCTGGACTGCCATCATCCAAATTTGTAATTCCTATTTCTTCGCTAAAAACAGTATCCCCTGTAAAAGCGACCTTGCTATTTTTACTATAAATACATATACCACCTTTTGTATGACCTGGCGTATTTATGCATAAAAGCTCCTCATCTCCAAGTTTAAATACATGATTGTTTTCAAAAGACTCTAGCAAATACTGGTCATCTTTTAAAGTTTTACATGCTCTATCTAAATCTCTTTCATTTATATACATTTTACAATCAAGTTCTTTTGCTACCTTAGGACCAGCAGTTATATGATCGTAATGATGATGTGTAAAAATTATCCCTAGAGGGTTTAATTTTTCTTCTTTTACGAAATTAATAAAATTATTTGCATTGTATCCAGTATCTATTAGATAACAATCTTTGCATCCATCTTTATATATTAAGTATCCATTGCTTTGCAGCTCTCCACCAATAAATCTTTTTATCTTCATAATTCTATATCCTCCTAACTTATTTAGTATACCAAAAAGATTATTTTTAATCATCAAATCCTCTCATAAAAAATGTAAATTAACAAAAAATTAATATTTACTTCATAATTAGTTAACTATAGAATTATATTATAAATAGTAGACTTTAGATTAAGGAGATCGTTAAAAAATGAATTATGCTATTATCGATATAGGTTCAAATACAATTCGCATGAACGTTTACCGCTTTGAAAATCAAGAGATTGTAACTCTTTTTTCAAAAAAGGAAACTGCTGGATTGGTATCATATGTATCAAAGAAGGTTATGCAACCTGCAGGCATAAAGGTACTTTGTGAAACTTTACAATCCTTTAAAGAAATAGTTTCACATCTAAAAGTAGACAAAATATCAGCTTTTGCAACAGCTTCTCTTAGAAATATAAAAAATACAGAAGAAGTTTTAGAAAAAGTTAAAGAAAATACAGGTATTGAAATAAATGTTTTATCAGTTGAACAAGAAGGTAAATTAAGTTTTTCTGGAGCCACTTACCACACTGCTCACACTGATGGATTGTTTATCGATCTTGGCGGCGGCAGCTGCGAATTTGTTCTATTTAAAAACAAGGAAACTGAAACAGTGTTTAGCATACCATACGGTTCGCTTAGCCTATACAACAACTACGTAGAAAATATCATTCCTACTAAAGAAGAATGTCACGCTATTTACAACAAGTTTACATCGGAGCTAAGAGATTTCGATCCAGACAAGGCTTTGTCAAATGATTTCCTACTTGGAGCCGGAGGAACTGCACGTGCTATAGCCAAAATACTAGCTGACCACGATATGATAGGAAAAGCAACTGACTCATTTGATGCAAGCAATATGGCGAAACTGATTAAATCCCTTTACGAAAAAGATATTGCACATGCAATTTTAAAATGCAAAGCAAATCGTATACATACATTTATACCGGGATTGATAACCATAATAGCAATTATCGATTATTACCATTGCAAAACAATGCAAATTAGCAACTACGGTATTCGTGAAGGATATTTTCATGATGAAATTGTATTAAACAATCTATAAGCAAAAGAAAGAAGGAAATATAGTTATGGGGAAAAAATATGAATTTACACAAAACAGAGAATTGTCTTGGTTAAAGTTTGACAAGAGAGTTCTTGAAGAGGCAGCTGATCCAAATGTTCCACTATTTGAACGTCTAAAATTTATATCTATTTTTACAAGCAATTTAGATGAATTTTACATGGTTAGATGTGGCAGCTTATATGACTTAAGCATACTAGACGAAGACCATCTTGACAGCAAAACAGGCATGACAGCTCAGGAACAGCTAGATGAAATTTTCAGAGAAACTACTGGACTTTATACTATGCGTGATGAAATTTACAAAGAAGTTCAAAAGCGCATTATGAAAGAAAGCGGCATGAAACTTAACAAGTACAAATCTTTAACTGAAGATGAAGCAAATCAAGTTGAAGAGTACTTTTTAAATTATATCTTGCCTATACTTTCACCACAGATTATAGACTCACACCATCCATTCCCTCATCTTTCAAACAAAAAGCTATATGTTGTAGTAAAGATGAGAAAAAAGAATAACGATATATTTGGACTTGTACCTGTACCTGATATAGTCGATAGAGTCTATAAATATGCCGATGATCCTCTTCGCATACTTTTAATCGAAGATATAGTGGCAAATCACGTAGACAAAATATTCAAAGGTTACGAAATATTATTTGCAACAGTTATCAGCGTAACTAGAAATGCCGATATTAACTTAGACCCTCACGGTGAACTAGATGATGAGGACTACAGACAATACATGAAAAAAATCCTAAAGAAAAGAAATAGACTTGCACCTATAAGACTTGAATTTTATAGGGAATGGGATCCAGAAGTTCAAACATTTTTGTGTAAGCAGCTTGGCATCTTAGAGACACAAGCCTTTTTATCTCAAGCACCTTTGGATATGTCTCATGTATTTACAGTTATAGATATGTGCAAAGATAAAAATTTGGACTATATGCTTTACAAACCTTTTGAGCCACAACATGCTAGAGACTTTGACTACACTCGCTCAATTATGGAACAGGTAAAAGAAAAAGATAGACTTTTATTTTATCCATTTGAAGAAATAGATCCATTTTTAAATCTATTAAAAGAAGCAGCTAACGATCCAGATGTATTATCTATAAAGATTACGGTTTACAGACTTGCAAAAAACTCTAAAATTGTAAAATACTTAGTGCAAGCTGCCGACAATGGCAAAGATGTATTGGCACTTATGGAGTTGAGAGCTAGATTTGATGAATCCAGCAATATAGGGTATGCCGAATATCTTGAAAACAACGGTTGCCGAGTTATTTACGGTATAGAAAATTACAAAGTACATTCAAAAGTTTGCTTGATTACTAAGAAAAATGGCGAACAAGTTGAATACATCACTCAAATTGGAACTGGTAACTACAACGAAAAAACAAGTAAGATGTACACTGACTACTCATATATAACAGCACGCAAAAACATCGGTATCGATGCTAGCAATTTCTTCCAAAATCTTTCTATAGATAAATTACATGGAGAATACAAAGAGCTTTTAGTTGCACCTTACGGATTAAAAAATAAGATTTTAAGTCTTATAGAAACAGAAATACACAAGGCTAAAAATGATTTACCTTGCGGTGTTACTATGAAGATGAATTCTTTAACTGATTTACAAGTTATAAATAAATTAGTTGAAGCATCTCAGGCAGGCGTACCTGTTAAACTTATTATTAGAGGTATTTGTTGCCTAGTACCTGGAGTTGAAGGATATAGCGAAAACACAGAAGTTAGAAGTATTGTAGGCAGATTTTTAGAACATCCTCGCGTTTATAAATTTGGCGATGGTGAATATACAAGTCTATACATTGCCAGCGCAGATATGATGACTAGAAATACAGAAAAACGTGTAGAAGTAGCATGTCCTATTTACGATTCCTCAATCAAGGATCGTATTATTCACGATTTAGATATTATGTGGCAGGACAATGTAAAAGCGAGAGTCTTACAATCCGATGGTACTTACAATTATATTATGCCACCACAACCACCTGTTGAATTTCAGCAAACTATGATGGACGAAGCTATAAATTATGCAACAAAAATAAAACTACAAGAAGAACAGAAACAAGAAACTCCAACAACAAAAGAAAAAGAAAAATCAAGTGGTAAAAAACTAAGTTTTTTCAAAAAATTGTTTAGAAGAAACAAATAAATCGCTAATTGCATTTGCTATAACAGTAAATGCAATTTTCTTATTGAAATTTAATCTAATAGTGATAGAATGTTTTATGTATTAAAACTATTAATAATTAGAAAGTTGAAGGTACTCTATGAATATAGTAATTGTTGGGGCTGGAAGATTAGGCAAAAAACTAGCCTACGCCCTTTTAAGTGGTAACCACAGCGTAACAGTTATCGACAAAAACGAAAAACAGTTACAAAAGATGGCTCTACAAATGGATATTATGACAGTAGTTGCAGATGGTAAAGAGATTTCTGTTCTTAAAGAAATCCATATTTCTTCTTATGATTATCTAATTGCAACAACTTCAAATGATGAATTAAATATTACTATTGCAGCTTTTGCTAAAAAACTAGGCTGCAAATTTGTTATAGCTAGAGTTAGAGATCCAGAACATATGGATCAGTTTGATTTTATTAGAGACACTATGCATATAGATCAGCTAATAAATCCAGATTTGGCTATCACAAATGAAATATATAAATTTTTAGTAGAAAAATATACCCTAAGCAATGGTATTTTTTCTTCAGGCAAAATTTCTTTAATCGAATTTAAAGCAAAAAATATGCCTAAACTAAAAGGCTTGTCATTACAAGATGTAAATACAATCTTACCAGGTATGCTAGTAGTTGCACTCTCACGAAACGGTAAAGTTATAATACCTCATGGTGATGATGTTATTGCTGAAAACGACTTTTTATACGTAATCGGTGAAAAGGATCCTATTATCAAGTTAAACAATGAAGTCCACGAAATTGGTACTTATACAAACTTACAAAAAGTAATGATAATAGGCGGCGGCAAAACTGGCCTTTACCTAGCAAAAAGACTATCTGATTTTGGCATTTCTGTAAAAATCGTAGAAAGAGACCTTGCAAGATGTCATTACCTAGCCGAAAAACTTGAAAACGTTATGATTTTACACGGCGATGGAACAGATAGACAACTTCTTGAAGAGGAAAATATCCAGGAAATGGATGGTTTTGTTACTGCAACTGGGTATGACGAAGATAACTTGCTTCTAGCTCTTATGGCTAAAGAATACAATATAGCCGATGTAATTGCTAAAGTAAGCCGTGGTATATACACAGAACTAGTTTCAAATCTAGGTGTTGATATGGCCATCAATCCATTAGATATTGTAACAAGTAATATCGCTAAAATGATTCAGGGCAAGAAAAAAATCATATCAAACCAGCTAGTTCAAGGACAAGCTGAAATCACTGAAATTATAGCAAGTCACAATATGAAAATTGCAAATAAACCACTTAAAAATATTAAACTTCCAAAAGGTGTAATTATTGGAGCTGTTCACAGAGGCTCAGAAGTAATTATTCCTGATGGCAACACAGTTATCCACGAAGGAGATCGAGTTTTAATTTTCTCACTTCTAACTGCAATGCCTGAAATGGCTGTTTATACACGTTAATAGAGAGGAACTGTTATATAGATGGGTATTAATTACAAGGTTTCCATTAAGATTTTTGGAGCGATTTTATCAGTTCTAGGTCTAGCCATGCTACTTCCTCTAATTGTTGCAATCATCTACGGTGAACTGTCAAGTATTAGAACATTTCTTAAAATACTTGTGCCAGCAATAGTTATAGGAGAAACACTAAGACGCGCTATTCCTTCCAATAAAGCTACTCTAAAAATGCGAGATGGAGTATTTATCGTGTCTATTTCCTGGATTTTATGTTCAATTATAGGCTGCTTGCCTTTTTATGTTTCAGGAAGTATTCCTAATTTTATAGATGCACTTTTCGAAAGTTGCTCAGGATTCAGTACAACTGGTTCTACAATTTTAAACAATATCGAAGCATTGCCTAAGGCAATGCTGTTTTGGCGTGCTTTTTCCCATTGGTTAGGCGGAATGGGTATATTGGTTTTTACAATTGCTTTGCTACCAGCACTTGGTGTCGATGGCCAGCAAATCGCAGCCGCAGAAGTACCTGGGCCTACCCTTTCTAAGATTACACCAAAATTATCAGACACAGCTCGATATCTTTACATCTTATACTTTTTATTGACTTTAGCTGAAACCATATTGCTAATGTTTGGAGGTATGGATTTATTTGATGCATTGTGTCACAGTTTTTCATCACTTGGAACTGGAGGATTTTCAAACTACAACGACAGTATAGGACATTTCAACAGTTTATATATTGAAATTATAATAATGCTATTTATGTTTATAGCAGGTATAAACTTTAACCTTTTCTTCGTTTTTTATAAAAACGGTTTTAAAGCATTTTATAAAGATGGAGAATGGAAAGCCTATATTTACATACTTGTTGGAACAACATTGCTAATCGCATTTGGACTATATGTACATGGTGATTATACATTTGGTAATGCTCTTAGATACTCAGCATTCCAAGATATTTCTATATTAACTACTACAGGTTTTGCAACGGCGGACTACACCTTATGGCCGACATTTTGTCAAATGCTTATATTCGCATTGCTATTTTGCGGTGGATGTTCATCATCAACTGGTGGCAGTGTAAAAGTAGTTCGAGTGCTTGTTTTATTTAAGATGGTTAAGAGAACTATCGCTATTAGATTACATCCAAATGCTATAGTTCAGGTTAAAATAAACAATCAATTGTTAACTAGAGATACTGTTTCAAACATTGCTAACTTTATATTTTTATATCTTGGTCTAGGTATGTTTGGTGCATTTTTGTTATCATTTGATGGACATAGTTTTATAACTAGCATCAGTGCTTCCTTTACTTGTCTTGGCAATGCAGGACCTGGATTTAGCGCTATCGGTCCGGCTGAGAACTTCAATATATTTTCTCAATTTTCAAAGTTGGTTCTTTCATTTATGATGATTGCCGGTAGACTTGAATTATTTACACTATTAATGCTATTTACAAGAAAATTTTGGAATCCATTCCACTAAGGAGATTTTAATGGAAATAAATAAACGACGAGTTATACGAGTATTTGCACTTACATTTTTAGTTATGTCAATAGCGATGATACCTTCGCTAATATGTGCAATTATAGACAAACATACGACTATGATACTAGCATTTGCCATTCCTGCTACACTTATGTTTATATCAGGAAGTCTAGTTTTAAAATTTGTAAGTCCAAGTACGACAAATTTAAAAATACGCGATGGCTACATGGGGATATTTCTAGCCATTATTATAAGTGCTATCGTTGGGGCTATACCATATATGTACGGTATTCCTGCTGCTAATTTTGTAGATGCTATATTCGAATCAACAGCTGGGCTTTCTACTACAAGTGCCACTGTTTTTTACGAGCCGGCTATGAATGACAGTTTGATTTTATGGAAGGCTGTAGAACACTGGATTGGCGGTCTTGCAGTTTTAATTTTTGTAACTTCTATTTTGCCTATTTTAGGGGCTGGAGACCAGCAAATTGCTACTGCTGAGGCTCATGGATCATATCAAAATAAGATTGCTCCTAGATCTATAACAATTGTTTACTATACGATTTTTATCTATGTAGCACTTACAATACTTGCATTTGTATATTTTTCATTTGCTAAAATCGGTCTTTTCGATACATTTATTTTGGCATTGTCAACTAGTAGTACTTCTGGCGTTCTCTTACATCCCGAAGGTATATCTTACTACAATAGTTTTTATGTAGAGATGGGTGTTTCAATATTTTGTATCTTATCTAGTATTAACTTTGTTATGTATATACACCTTTACAAGAGACATTTTACTGAGATAAAGAAAAATATTGAGTTGCGTGCATTTTTGTTTATTATTGTTATTTCAACGATTGTTATCGGTATTATACTATTTATGTCAAACGATAATAGCAAAGACTTTTTGGAATCAATGAGAGATAGTTTCTTCCAGGTGTCTTCATTTGCAACGACTTCTGGATTTGCATTGGAAAACTACACTTTGTGGCCTGCACCTTGTTGCTTCCTACTTATATCTCTTATGATAATAGGGGGATGCTCTGCTTCAACTACTGGTTCATTTAAAGTTATTAGACTTTTAATAGTTCTAAAACTAATCAGTCGTGGTTTTGTTAAACGTATCCACCCTAGAGCTGTAAAAACTGTAAGCGTTGGAAATAGTAAAATAAGTGCTAAAATGGTAAGTTCAGTTACTACTTTTTCCATTTTGTACTTCTTTACATTGATATTTAGTACGATCGTTTTATCTTTCCAAAATTTAGATATAGAGTCTACTTTTTCAGCTGCTTTAGGAGCTATATCAAATGATGGTATAAGCTTTGGAGCCATTGGTATGGCTGGAGATTACAGTATATTCCATCCTATCCTAAAAATATTTTTATCATTTTTGATGATTGTAGGTAGACTTGGTTTACTAACAGTATTTATAGTATTTTTACCATCATTTTGGAATCCAAACAGAAGAACTCGTATTCAATAATAAAAAGCATATAAAAAGGGATATCATAGCCTTCACTTACATTGGCTTTGATATCCCTCTTATTTTTCTATTATACTAGCACAAAATTGATTTCTCTTTCGTGCATATACACGCTGTGCACCTTTACTTTTACTTTATCGCCTAGGGCATATATTTTATTTGTTCTCTGACCTCTCACTCTGTACTTTTCTCTCTCAAATTCGTAATAGTCATCATTTATGTACTCTAGCTTAACCATACCTTCAACGCAGTTTGGAAGTTCCACATAAATACCAAAATTAGTAACTCCAGAAATAACTCCATCGAAGATTTCACCAACGTGATAAGACATATACTCTGCCATTTTCATCTTTTCAACTTCACGCTCTAGCTCAATAGCTTGTCTTTCTGTTTTTGATGATTCCACTGCAACCTCTTCACATTTTTTGCTGTAGTATTTTATTAGACTCTCATCTAAACCACCATTGATAATCTTTTTAATTATTCTGTGAATCATAAGGTCTGGATATCTTCTAATAGGAGATGTAAAGTGACAATAATATTTTAAAGCTAAACCGAAATGACCTCCACAATCAGTTTCATATGTAGCCTTTTGCATTGATCTAAGCATAATACTGTTTATTACACTTTCATAATCCTTGTCCTTTATTTCTTCTAGTATGTGACTTAACTTAGATGGGTGCATATCAGCTAAGTTTCCGCTAAGCCTAATACCCATTCCTGCTAAAAATGTCTTAAGCTCTTCCATTTTCTCGTAAGACGGCTTTTCGTGGACACGATAGACAAAAGGTACTGACATCCAAAAGAAATGCTCTGCAACAGTTTCATTGGCAGTAAGCATAAACTCCTCGATCATGCGGTTTGCAACTCTTCTATCAGCAGCACCGATATGAATAGGCACTCCCTTTTTATCTAAAGTTATATGAGCTTCATCGATATTGAAATCAAGGCTACCTCGCTTTTCCTTTTTTAAACGAAGTATTTCAGCCAAATTAGCCATCTCGAATAAATATGCGTTTTCATCTGTTACATGACCACTTTCAATAATATCTGAAACGTCATCATAAACAAGTCTGCCATGTGAATGAATAACACTTTCAAATATTTCGTGATTTACTACTTTGCCTGTTTCATCTATTTCCATCTGACATGTTAAAGTCAATCTATCTTCGTCTGGATTTAAGGAACAGATGCCGTTTGAAAGAGCTTCTGGAAGCATTGGCACTACCTGATCAATAAGGTAGACGCTGTTTCCTCTTTTTAAAGCTTCCTTGTCCAATGGGCCATTTTCCTTTACGTAATGACACACATCGGCAATATGTACTCCTAAAAGATAGTTTCCATTTTCAAGTTTCTCTACGGAAACTGCATCGTCAAAGTCTTTGCTGTCAGCCCCGTCGATTGTAACTGTAAATAAGTCTCTCAAATCTCTGCGATTTTTAATGTCCTCTTCGCTTATGCCCTGTTTAGATACTGCCTTAGCCTCAGCTGCTGCCTTACTTGGAAATGTTTTATATAAATTATTTTGACGAATCAAAGCCAAAATATCGCCACCAGGTTCACCTTTTTTAGCAATGATTTCCGTAATCTTGCCTTCGGCTTTGTGTCTGCCCTCTGGATACTTCAAAATCTGTGCAACAACCTTGTCGCCATTCTTAGCGCCACTTGTGTACTTTTTCGCTATAAATATATCATCTCTAAGCTTCCTGTCATCTGGAACTACAAAACCAAATTTTTTGCTCTTTTGGAATGTCCCTACGATTTCAGTAAAGTTTCTTTCGAGTACGTTGACTATTATGCCTTCAGGGGAGTTGCCCCACAAATACTGGGGAATTAAATCAACTTCAACCTTATCCCCATTCATAGCTCCATGCATGCTCTCTGCTGACACGTATATGTCATCTAAACCTATGTGATTTAAGTCGGTTACCACTTCAGGAATGACAAAGCCAAATCCTCTTTTTGTTTTTTGAAGTGTACCAACTATATAACTTCTTCTCTTTTTCTTTGCCATTGATACTTCCTTTCTTTTTTATCACAATAAATAACGGGTGGCAAATGACCACCCGCTTAAATTTCAGTATAATTTTAACCTCTTACTTCTAAAGTTACAATTACAAGAGATAGGATAATAAATAAAACTGCAGCAACTGTTGTAATCTTGCCTAACAAAGCTTCATATCCTCTACTCTTCTTTTTACCGAATAACTGTTCAGCACCGCCTCCGATTGAACCTGAAAGTCCATCACTATTACTTGACTGCATCAAGATACTTCCGATTAGAATTACTGAAGCGATTGCTAATATAAACATTAAGATTTTCATCATTTTCCTCCACTTACTTATTTATTTAACTACATAAGTATATCATACTAAAACCCTATAATCAAGGTGTATTGCCCCTGGTTATTCAATATTATCGAAATGTTTTTTAAATAATTGACTTAAGATTTCATCTGCTTCTTTTGAAAAATCATCAAACTTTTGCATTAGAGTTTTTGCAAAATCCGTAGTTGAAGAATACCCTCCATTTGCACCGCCTTGCTGAGTTTTTATAACTTGACATCCAAGCTGATCTTCAATTTTACCGATTATTGTTCGTCCCTTGTTTAAACTGATTTTCATATAGGCACAAGCTTTTGAAAGTGAACCTAGCTCGTCTATTAGATTTAAAAGTCTACAAGCTTCTCTATCGAAAAATATTTTTTCCTTGCCAAGTTCAAGCTGCACAGAAAGTCTTAATTTTGAAGCATCGTGACTTTTCAAAAGATTTTTATATGTCTTATCTTTTTGAATGTCAGCTGTAACACCGGGATCATCAACCTCGATAACTTCTTTTCTTAAATCCGAATGATCAATTGCACCTTTTAGTCCATTTTCACCTTCGTAATTGATAACCTCATCAAAAAATGAGTGACTTAACATTAGAGGATGACCTAGGAAGCCTTCGTATGACGGTATACATACGTCTGATTTTCCTTCTGCTAACGCCTTGATCGTACTTACTGCAAACATTGGAACATCAACATATACGATTAATGCTTCTTGACATTTGCCCTTTAAATACTCTAGACCAGTCTTTACAGAATCTATCATCTCAGCTTCTTTTGGAACAGATAGATATGTAATATTGGAATATTGATGAAGACTTTTAAATTTATCATCTTCAGCTCCAACAACTACAATTTTATTTATACCAGCTTGTTCCAGAGAAATTTTAACTCTTTCTACAGCAGTAATAGATCCTATTATTTTTTTAGGATCTACATTATTCTTACTTTTGGTTTTTCCCGTTGCAATTATAAGCGCACTAATCATTTTTATATTCCTTTCTGGATACAATCCAAATAGATACACTTTACTTGCATATATAATAACAAATAAAAATAAGTTTCTCAAGGCAGATTATCTGTCTCAAGAAACTTGTTATTATACTGAAAAGATTTTCGATATTAATTTTTTTAGATTTCACTATTGTATAACTTTGTCAACTGTTTGTCACTTAATTCTACGTGATAGAATAAGTCGAAGAATTCTTTTACATCTTTATCTAAGTCAAAATCCACTTTATCAGGGTATAGTTTAGCTGATAGCCATTTTAGACCAACGATTCTGTTTGTTGCAGGTGGTCTGTCTACCCAGCTGAATGGCGCATTTGGTGTGCCGTAAACTTTTTCAGCTTTTACTGCTTTAAGTGTCTTATACTTTGAGTCTTTCATGAATTTTTTAGCTGCTGCTGGACCTGTTAAGTCTGCTTTTGGTTCTCCGTTTAATAGTACAACATCTGGATCCCAAGCAAGAACCTGTTCAGTTGATACCTGAACTCTGCCGCCTTCACCCATTTCTAGGTCAGCAACGTTGTTAGCTTTTACAAGATCTAAGATCTGAGCATGAGCTGAACCCTTAGGAGCTGTATCTAGATAGTTTTCTCCATTACCGTAGTAAACGTTAACTTTTTCACTATCTTTAACATCCATTTTGTCTAGCTGGTCAAATGTGTTATCGATATAAGCTGAAAGTTTTTCTGCTTCTTTTTCCATACCTAAAACTTCACCCATAAATTCATATGCTTCTGAAGATTTTAGTAGGTCGCCATCTACTCCGATTACAGGGATACCTAGGTTTTCCTGTAATTTGTCACATTCATCTGTAAATGCATCACCTAATGTACCAACATTAATACAGATTTGAGGACCTGCTTTAATAACTGTTTCGTAGTTAACATTTTCTGCCATGCCAAATGCTGGAAGATCATGATACTTTTCAGGAATCATGCTTTTTTCCACATCGTTAAGTGGGAAGCTCCATCCAAGAAGTTTGTCAGGTGCTAATGTGTAAACATAAATACCTGCAGCACTTCCACCTGCATAAACTTTTTCAATTTCTTCAGCAGCTGGAATAGTTACTGTTCTTCCTGCCATGTCTTTGATTTCTCTTTCACCACTTGTACTCTTACCGCCACAACCACTTAGTAGAGTTACAGTAATCATAAGAACAAGAAGAAGTGGAAAAATCTTGATTTTTTTTTTCATTTTTTTACCTCCATAACCAAGTAATAAATAATAACTAAATTTAATCCTTATAAAATCTGTTTCCCCTTCAGTTGACTTTTTTTCAAGGATTTGTTATACTCTTGTGAGCGAAACACTTTTAAAAGTATGACGCTCATTTGTATGTTAGCATTTAAAATAAGATTTGTCAACATTGGTTATTACATTTGGAAAGAGAGATATAATGAAAAATAATATATATAAAATTGAAGCTGATACAAGGAGGAGATATAACATTCTGCTCCTTGTTATGTTATTTATAGTTTTTGCTATTGCAATTGGTTCTTTTTGGATAGGTTACTATCCCCTATCACCTGGACAAGTTGTAACAGCGTTTTTATCGAAGTTTGGATATGAGGGAAATATACTGCCGCAAGCTGTAACTATTTTTTGGAGCATTAGACTTCCACGAATTTTATCTGCTCTTATGATTGGAGCCGCTTTGGCTGTTGCAGGTGCTACTTATCAAGGTATGTTTAGAAACCCTCTTGTTTCACCGGATATTTTAGGCGTTTCTTCAGGGGCCAGTCTGGGGGCTGCTTTTGCTATATTGGCAGGTACATCAACTATAATGGTTCAGGTTTGTGCTTTTATCGGCGGAGGTTTAGCCGTTTTGGCATCTTATGTAATCAGCCGTAAGTCTGCACATTCTCATACTCTTAGTTTGGTATTGACAGGTTCCATGATTATGGCGCTATGTAATGCCGGAGTTACTATGATCAAGTATGTTGCCGATCCTGATGATGTACTTCAACAACTTACTTTTTGGCTAATGGGTAGCCTTACAAAGACAAGTATGGAAGGTTTCATGCTGTCATTCTTCCCTATGGCAATTGGTATTGTCGTTATATTTGTTTTAAAATGGAGAATTAATTTACTTACTTTAGATGATGAAGAGGCTAGAACTCTTGGTATAAATATTAAGTTTTACAGATTGGTATTTATTATAGCATCCACTGCTTTAAGTGCTGCGGCGGTATGTCTTGGCGGCCTTATTGGATGGGTTGGTCTTATGATTCCTCATATGGCCAGAGCTATTGTGGGAGTTAACTACGGTAGGCTTATTCCTGCCAGCGCTCTTTTAGGAGCTGGATATTTGGTTTTGATGGACGATATTGCAAGAGCTATTATGAGTCTTGAAATTCCTATTGGAGTAGTTACTTCTATTATGGGTGCACCATTCTTCGTTTATCTTATCATCAAGAGAAAGGATTGATTATGCTTTTAGAAATAGAAAATCTTTATGGAGGTTATGGCAAAGAAGATATTGTAAAAGGTGTTACTGCTCATGCTGATGCAGGTGAAATTCTTTGTCTTGTTGGACCTAATGGATGTGGTAAGACTACTTTGTTTAGACTAATATTAGGTGCTCTTAAAGCTACCTCTGGTAAAGTAATTATAGACGGTAAGGATACTAGTCAGCTTTCACAAAAGGAACTAGCTAAACTTATAGCTTATATTCCTCAGTATCATACGCCGATTTACGAATATACAGTTCTTGAAATTGTACTTATGGGAAGAGCTTCTCATTTTTCTGCTTTTGATCAGCCTAGTGCAGCAGATAGAGAGGCTGCTTTTAATGCTCTTGAAAAGATAAATGCAGTTCATCTTGCCAATGAAAAATATACGGACTTATCTGGTGGACAGCGTCAGCTTATACTTATTGCTAGAGCTATCTGTCAGGAAGCTAAAATATTTGTGATGGATGAACCTGCTGCTAATTTAGACTATGCAAATCATCAGCTTTTAATGGATGTAATTGTGGATTTAGCAAAAAAAGGTTATCTAGTTGTAATGTCAACTCACAGTCCGGAGCATCCTGCTTCTATAGGTAGCAAGGTATTGATGATGCGTGCTGGTAAGGTTGCAAGTTTTGGACCACCACAAGAAGTTATAACTTCAGAAAGCCTTGAAAAAGTATACGGAGTGGAAATGGATGTTGCGACATTCTCAGACAGATATGGTGTTAAGAGAACTATTTGTTTCCCAGTAAAAAAACCAAAAGAAGAAAAAATCCATGCATTGATTGTCGGCTCTATTGGAGTTGGCAAATCAACTCTAATAAATGAAGTGGTTAAGAGAACAGGCAAGAAAATTGCTGGTTACAGAACAAAAAAATATGCAGGTACTACATGGGAAGGCTATTTAGATCCTTTGTTTTTCCACCCTGTAAATGAAGAGCCCAATTTCAATAAAGAAAATATGCTTTCATACAGCAGAGAAAATGGATCAATGGTTAGACTAGCTGGTGCTTTTGATAAACACGCAGATGAAATAGTAGGCGAAGTAGATAATAATAGTATTATTGTTTTTGACGAAATAGGCTATATTGAAGTGGAAGAAAAACAGTGGTGCGACGCTAACTTAAAGGTGTTTGATGGAGATGTGCCAGTTATTGCTGCTGTTAAAAACAAGGAAGGTATCGGTTATCTCGATGCTATTACAAGCCATCCTAAATGTAAGGTTTTTGAAATAACAGAAGAAAATCGTGACGAGTTAGTCGATGAAGTTTTTGAATTTATTATGAGAGGTCAGAGATGAACAAAGATTATTATCCTAAAAACAACAGAGAAGCATTTGAACGTTTTACTAATATTCAAAGTGATTTTCCAGTTTCTACTTCAGATCAATTGGAAAAGAAATGGGACAAAAGTGCTGATTATTGGGAGCACGAAAGAAAAAACAATCGCAAAAGCGATGAACGAATGAAAAATGCTATTAAACTTCTTACTGAAAAAGGTATTTTAAATGAGTCAACCACTCTTTGTGATATTGGTTGCGGCCCAGGAAGATTTGCAGCTGAATTTGGCAAAGTGTGTAAAAGTGTAACAGGACTTGATATCTCTCCTAAAATGGTATCTTACGGGATGGAACATATTAAAAGAGAAGGTCTTACAAATGTTCAGCTTAAGACTTGTGACTTTGAAAATATGGATGTAAAAGAGGAAGGTTACTACAAAGCTTTTGATATTGTATTTGCTTCTTTTACACCTGCTATTCACGATTTAAACAGTCTTGTTAAGGCAATGGAAATGAGTAAAGGCTATTGCTGTCTTAGCACTCATCTTAACGACAGTTATCCTCTTAGAAGCAGAATTATGGAAGAAGTGTTTGGTAGAACATTGGAGCAAAGATGGACAGGAAGAGGTTTTTATACTATCTTCAATGAGTTGTTTTTAATGGGCTACAATCCTGAAACTAGCTACAATACTAGAACGCAGGAAAGCTCATTTGTTCCTGACAATGAGTTTGTTGAACATATTATGGAACATATGCTTGAGGAAGACGAACAGACTGAAGAAAACAAGGAAAAAATATTAAACTGGCTAAAAGACAACTGCGATGAAAACGGTAAAATCCTTGATAATTCTTCAAATACATATGCAACTATTATTTGGGATACAAGAAATAAAGCAACTAGATGTCAGTATTATAACCATGAAAAGTAAAAGATTTATCTAATTTAATTATACAAACTTAGATGTTGGTGATGAAAAATCATTTCATTATCAGCATCTTTTTTTATTGCCGCCGTAGATATAAAAATTTAAATTTTACATAGATATATAGACAATCTATAGAATACAAGATAAAATATAGAAGGTGTTAATAATATATAAAACGCGAAAGAGAGGGCAAATAATTATGAATAAAAAAAAATCTTAGCAGTGACCATGGCATGTTTAATGACATTGTCTCTTGGATTTTCATCGTCTGTTTATGCTGATGAAATTTCAGTTAAAGAACAAACTAAGGTTGTTTCTGAAAAAAGTGTTGTTAAGGAAACGCCTAAATCAGTACGTATCGGTGATACTTATTACAGTACACTAAAAGAAGCTTTTGAAAATGTAAAAGCAGGAAGCCAGACAACTGTTGTTTTAGAAGACGACTTTGTATTTACAACAAGTGATATAGTAACACTTGAAGAAGGCAAAGATGTCATTCTTAATATGAATGAACATAAAATAACTGTTAACTCAGATTTTACAGGCAGACCTATCGTCAACAAAGGTACAATGAAAATCATTGGAAATGGTACTATAGACTCATCTGCCTCAAACACAGGCGGCTATGGAGCAGTAGACAACTACGGCACACTTGTAATAGATAATGGTACTTTTACAGGCTCTGTAAACGCAAGTGGCGCAGCAGCTAAAAATAGACCAGGTGCAACCCTTACTATAAACAATGGTACTTTCAACGGAGCAACAGCAGCCGTATACAATGAAGGTACAACTTATATTCACAATGGACTTTTTGATGGACGTTCATGTTCAGCTTGCAATTCAAAAAGCTGGGGATATACAGTTCAAAATCAAAAAAATCGCAATAGCAACGTAGAACCTAAGTTGTATTTCTACAATGGTACAGTAATAGGTGTTCAAGGTGCATTAGCAACAGCTGCTGGTTACTCTGAAATAAGAGATGGAGAGTTTAAAACTGCACCATGCAAAAACCATCCAACTGGTAACACAGCTTTCTATGCTTTATATGTAGCTGGAGAATCAGGTAAAGTAGAAACTAATATATATGGTGGAACTTTTACATCTTCAACAAAAGCAGCAGCATATATTGGAAACTCAAATGATGGTGGAGATAAAAAGGAAGCTATTGCAAACTTCTACGGCGGTAAATTTGTAGGTGGCAATGGCGCAAAAGAAACAGTTCATGTTGATAATCAACTAGGCGGTCTTGAAATTACTGGTGGAACATATCAGACTTCTGACGGTCAGAAATACGATGTTTCAGCTTATATTCCTGATGGAACAAATTTAAATCAGGATGAAAACGGCAATATAATACATAGCCACAATCTAACTCACGTTGATGCAAAAGATGCAACTTGTGAAGAAGATGGAAATATCGAATACTGGCATTGTGGTGACTGTAACGAATATTACAAGGATGCAGCAGGTCTAAACCAAATCCAGCAAAAGGATACAGTTATTGCTGCACTAGGTCATGATGAACAGATTGTAAACAAAAAGGATGCAACTTGTACAGAAGATGGATACACTGGTGATAAAGTTTGTAAGAGATGTAATAAAGAATTAGAAAAGGGACAGCTTATTGCAAAACTAGCTCACACTTACGGTGATGAATTCAATTCTGACGAAGAAAATCACTGGAAAGAATGTACTGTATGCCATGACAAAAAAGTGGAAGCACATCAGTTTACATGGGTTATTGACAAAGAAGCAACAGCAACAGAAACAGGTTCTAAACATGAAGAATGTACAACTTGTGGATACAAAAAAGCAAGTGTAGAAATCCCTGTACTAGCTGTAAAACCAGATCCAGAAGAACCTAGTGATACAGACAAACCTGGTGACACTGACAAGCCTGCTGATACTGACAAACCTAGCGATAACAGTGACAACGCAAATGATAATGCAAATACAGATAAGGATACAGATGTTCCTCAGACAGGAGATCAGACAACTGTAGGTCTATTTACTCTACTTCTTACAATGAGTGGACTTCTTATCGCAATCCTAGCAGTATCAAGAAAAAAGAGCACATCTGAAAAATAAATAAAAATACAATTCATAAAAAAATACCGCTTTCAAAATGAAAGCGGATTTTTTAATTCATTTCTCAACTATTTAAGATTGTAAAATGCATCGTTACCAGCGTATTCTGCTGCTATATCCAGCATATCTTCAATTCTTAGAAGCTGGTTGTATTTAGCGATTCTGTCTGTTCTTGATAGAGAACCAGTCTTAATCTGTCCAGCGTTTAGACCTACAACGATATCAGCAATTGTAACGTCTTCTGTTTCACCAGATCTGTGTGAAACTACAGCAGTGTAACCTGCTTTTTTAGCCATTTCAATAGCATCAAAAGTTTCTGTTAATGTACCAATCTGGTTAACTTTGATTAGGATTGAGTTAGCAATACCCTTTTCAATACCTTCAGCTAGTCTTTCAGTATTTGTAACAAATAAGTCATCACCTACTAGCTGAACTCTGTCACCTAGTCTGTCAGTTAGAACTTTCCATCCATCCCAGTCATCTTCTGCAAGACCGTCTTCAATAGAGATAATTGGATATTTGTCACATAGCATTTCATAGTAAGCTACCATTTCTTCAGCATTTCTTGTAACGCCTTCACCAGTTAGCTTGTAATCATTTGCTTCTGCATCATAAAATTCACTTGCAGCTACGTCTAAAGCAATCTTAACGTCATCTCCTGGTTTGTAACCAGCTTTTTCAATAGCTTCGATAATTGCTGCAATAGCTTCTTCGTTTGTGTTTAGGTTTGGAGCAAATCCGCCTTCATCACCAACAGCTGTATTTAGGCCCTTACCCTTTAAAACTGCCTTTAAGCTGTGGAACACTTCTGCACCCATTCTTAGAGCTTCTCTAAATGTTGGAGCTCCTACAGGCATAATCATAAATTCCTGAATATCTACAGTGTTATCAGCATGTGAACCACCGTTTAGGATATTCATCATTGGTGTTGGTAATACTTTACCGTTTACTCCGCCTAGATATTTAAATAGAGGCATACCTAGTGTTGCAGCAGCAGCATCAGCTACAGCCATTGAAACTCCTAAAATAGCATTTGCACCTAGCTTACCTTTGTTTGGTGTTCCGTCTAGTTCAATAAGAGTTTTGTCTAGTCCTACCTGGTCAAATGGATCCATACCGCAGATTTTGTCAGCGATAATATTGTTAACATTGTCTACAGCCGTTAAAGTACCTTTTCCTAGGTATCTGTCTTTGTCGCCGTCTCTTAGTTCTACTGCTTCGTGGATACCTGTTGAAGCACCTGATGGAACGATTGCTCTTCCTACAAATTCTTCATCGATTACTACTTCAACTTCAACTGTTGGGTTACCTCTTGAGTCAAGTACCTCTCTTGCGTATACATCAGTAATTTCAAACATTTTGGTCCTCCTAAAAATCAATAATGTCCATAAAGTCTCTTGGTTTTAAGCTTGCACCACCAACTAGGCCTCCATCGATTTCGGCCATGTTCATAATTTCAGTAGCATTTGCCGGTTTTACACTTCCGCCGTACTGAATTACAACCTTATCACCAGTTTCTTCATCGTAAAGTTTTTCAATTGTGTCTCTGATAAATCCACACATTTCATTTGCCTGCTCTGGAGTTGCTGTTCTACCAGTTCCAATAGCCCAAACTGGTTCATATGCGATTACAAGTTTTGAAACCTGCTCTTTTGTAAGGTCTTTTAGTCCGCCTTTTAGCTGAGTTTCAACAACTTCAAACTCCTTGCCTGCATCTCTATCTTCTAAAACTTCTCCTACACACATAATAGGTGTAATTGAAGTTTCAAAAAGCTTATGTAATTTTTTATTAACTGTTTCATCAGTTTCAGCAAAGTACTGTCTTCTTTCGCTGTGACCGATTACACAATAATCAACACCGATTTCTTCAAGCATTGAAACTGAAATTTCTCCAGTAAACGCTCCTTCATCTTCGAAGTGAACATTTTGTGCTCCAACTCCAATACCAGTGCCTTTAAAGATTTCAACTAGAGCTTCAAGATCTGTAAAAGGTGCGCAAATTGCTGTCTTTACATCTGTATCTTTGTAAAGAGATTTAAACTCTTCTGCAAAAGCAATAGCTTCCTTTTTAGTCTTAAACATCTTCCAGTTACCTGCAATAAATGGTATTCTCATCTTTATCTCCTATTTGTCCTGTAATACTGCAATACCAGGTAAAACCTTACCTTCTAGGTATTCCATTGATGCTCCGCCACCTGTTGAAATATGGCTCATCTTATCACCTAGTTTAAACTGTTCAACTGCAGCTGCACTATCTCCACCGCCGATAATTGTAATAGCATCGCTGTCTGCAAGTGCCTGTGCTACGCCTTTAGTTCCGTCTTCGAAGTTAGGCATTTCGAAAACACCCATAGGGCCATTCCACACAATAGTATTTGCCTTAGCGATTTCTTCTGCAAATAGAGCTACTGTTTTAGGTCCAATATCCATACCCATCATATCAGCAGGAATGGCAGTTGAGTCTACCACAACTTTTTTTGCATCATTAGAGAATTCTGATGCGCACACTGTGTCTATAGGAATAAGCATCTTAACGCCTTTTTCCTCTGCATCTTTCATAAGTTTAGCAGCCAACTGGATGCTTTCTTCGTCTAGTAGAGATGTTCCGATTTCATATCCCTTAGACTTGAAAAATGTGTAAGCCATGCCGCCACCAACTAGCAATACATCAACTTTGTTTAAAAGATTTTCAATCAAAGGAATCTTGTCGCTAACTTTAGCACCACCCATAATTGCAAGAAGTGGTCTCTTTGGATTTTCAACTGCATTGCCTAAGTATTCAACTTCTTTTTCAATTAAAAATCCTGATACTGCTGGTAGATAATCAGCAACACCTGCTGTTGAACAATGAGCTCTGTGAGCTGTACCAAAAGCATCGTTTACAAAGATTTCTGCTAAGTCTGCTAGTTCCTTTGAAAAACCTGGTTCATTTTTAGTTTCTTCTTTTCTAAATCTAGTATTTTCTAAAAGCATTACCTGTCCTGCCTCTAGGCCTGCTGCTGCTTTTTTAACTTCTTCATCTACTACTGTTGGTGAAGAGATAAATAAAACATCCTTTTCAATTAGCTGCCCTAGTCTTTCGGCTACTGGTGCCAATGTGTATTCCATATTAGCTTCGCCCTTAGGTCTACCCATATGAGACATGATAATAATTTTAGCATCGTTTTCAATTAAGTAATTAATTGTAGGAAGAGCTGCTCTAATACGAACATCGTCTGTAATTTTCCCTTCCTTCATAGGTACGTTAAAGTCACATCTTACGATAACCTTTTTACCTTTAACTTCAATATCCTTAACTGTTTTTTTCATTAAACTACCCTCTCGTGTTGTTTGTAATAACGCAAACTATGCCGCTGAGTAAAAACCTAGCGGCATAGAGAAAAACATTTTCAATTATTTATTGTCTACTTCGCACATGTGTTTCATCATGTCTAGACATTTGCATGAATAACCGAATTCGTTGTCATAGTATGCAACTAGTTTAAAGAACTTATCGTTTAGTTCAATACCCTGTCTTGCATCGAAGATTGAAGTGTTTGGATCTCCGATAAAGTCTCCTGAAACTACTTCGTCATCTACGTATTCTAGGATACCTTTTAGATATGTTTCTGAAGCTTCTTTAACCTTAGCACAGATTTCTTCGTATGAAGTTGCTTTTTCTAGTACTAAGTTTAAGTCTACGATTGAAACGTCTGCAGTTGGAACTCTGTAAGAGATACCTGTCATCTTACCCTGTAGTTCAGGGATAACTAATCCTACTGCTTTTGCAGCACCTGTAGTTGTTGGGATAATGTTTCCAAATACAGATCTACCAGTTCTCCAGTCTTTCATTGATCTTGCGTCTACAACTTTCTGTTTAGCTGTTGCTGCATGGATTGTTGACATAAGGCCTTCTTTTATTCCCCAGTTGTCCTGGATTACTTTTGCTAAAGGAGCTAAGCAGTTTGTTGTGCATGATGCATTTGAAACTACCTGGTATTCCTTTTTGTAATCTTCATGGTTTACACCAACAACAAATGTTGGAGTTTCTTTGTCTTTTGCAGGTGCTGAGATAAGTACTTTTTTTGCTCCTGCTTTAATATGATCCATAGCCTTTTCAGTAGTTGTATATGCACCTGTTCCTTCAAGGATGTACTCTGCTCCACATTCGCCCCATGGAATATTAATAGCCTGTTCTTCGCTGTATACAGGAATCTTTTTGCCGTCGATTGTAATACCATCTTCGTAAACACCTAGTTCTCCTGGGAATCTACCAAATGTTGAATCGTACTTAAGCATGTAAACAAGATAATCCTTATCTGCATTACGAACATTGATACCACAAATATCGATGTCCTTATCGCCGTATGCCGCACGAATTACAACTCTACTGATACGACCAAATCCACTAATACCAACTTTAACTGCCATATTATCCTCCTTAAATTCATAAATTGAATATTGAATAGTTAAATAAAATTTATATATTAATTGTTATTAATATCTCTTTCGTTTTGATGATGATAATATACCTAGCTCATCTCTGTATTTTGCTACAGTTCTCCTTGAAATATCAAAGCCTTTTGCTTTTAACATCTCTGCTAGCTTCTGATCGCTGTATGGAGACTTTGTATCTTCACCATCGATTATTTCTTTTAAATACGTCTTAATACTATTTGATGAAATCCCCTCTCCTTTTGAAGATGAAACTCCTGCTGAGAAAAAGAATTTAAGTTCATAAACTCCTCTACTGCATTGCAGATATTTTCCATTGATAGCCCTGCTTACTGTAGACTCGTGTATATCTAACTCATCTGCAATTTCTTTTAAAGTCATAGTCTTAAGATATTTTTCACCATTGTCAAAAAATTCTTTTTGATGATTTACTATAGACTTTGAAACATTTAAAATAGTATTTTTTCTTTGTTCTATACTTCTAATCAACCAAATGGCTGATTCAATTTTTTCAGATAAATAATTTTTTACTGACTCATCGCCTTTATTTTCTCTTAAAAGCTTTTCATAATATGAACTAACCATAAGTTGTGGTACAGTGCCATCACTTAGCTCTATATCATATCCGCCATATTGATTTTTATTTACAAATACATCTGGAACTATATAAGTTGTCTTTTGATTTGTACTAAAATATGCTCCAGGTTTTGGATTTAAACTTCTAATTAAATCTGTTATTTCTTGAACTTCCTTTTTACCCATAGACATGGATTTTGAGATATCGCTCACTTTGTTACTAGCTATTTCCTCTAAATGCTCGTCTATAATTTTTTCAGTCTGTTCATCTAATCTGCCTGTTAGTTGAAGCTGTATCTTTAGACACTCTTTTAAGTCTCTTGCTCCAACTCCCATGGGATCAAACTGCTTTATCTTATCTAAAACTTCATTGACTTTTTCAGCAGTTTTTCCAAGTTTAACCGCTATATCCTCTACATCTAAAGTCAAATATCCATTTTCATCGATATTTTCAATAATGTATTTACCTATATTTGACTCTTCTTTATCTATACATACAAATTGCAACTGAAACAACAAATACTCGATTAGAGTAGTCTCAGTTGTACCGTAATTTTCATAATTGTTTTCTTCGTCTTCGTTATATGAACCGCCTACCTTTGGCTGTCCACCGTATTGACCAATTAGCTGACCTATAGCTTCTTCCCTTGTTATCTTTTCCTTTGTAGCATTTTCTAAAGGCTGTTCTAACACTGGATTTGAGACTAATTGTTCATTTACAAATGACTCCAATTCGTAACTGTTGTATTGCAAAATCTGAATAGCTTGCAACAATTCAGGAGTCATTACTAGCTTTTGCTCTTGTTTTATTGTAAGATCATATCCTAGCTTCATAATTTACTCCCTCGCACACTTACCTTATTATACACTAATTGCACATGTTATTTCAACCCTGGATAGCCTAATTGTCTCAATGCTTCAAACAATATTATGTTTCCACAGTTTGATAGATTTAAGGATCTAAGTCTAGTATTTTCGCTCATAGGTATGCGAATGGCTTGTTCTTGGTTTGCAGCTATAAAATCCTTTGGCAATCCTCGTGTTTCTCTACCAAAAAGTATCATATCATCGTCCTGAAACTCCACTTCTGAATAAATCTTACCACCTTTTGTAGTTGCTAAAAATTTACGTTTATCCTTGTATTTTTCCAAAAATTCATCAAGGCTTTCGTGGATTTCCAAATCAACGTGTTGCCAGTAATCAAGACCTGCTCTTTTTACTGCTTTATCGTCTATTCTAAATCCAAGTGGTTTAACTAAATGTAATTTTGTGTTTGTTGCTGCACATGTACGTGCTATGTTGCCTGTATTACCAGGAATCTCCGGCTCAACAAAAACTATATGCAAAGACATATGTCATTCCTCCTTTAACTTATTACACATAACATAATAATAAAAAATTGCCATTTAATAAAGACAAAATTGCAATTTTAATGTATAATTTTATAGTATATTTTTTAAATAGGAGGAAAAGTTATGAATACAGTTAAAGTTGGATTACTAGGTTTTGGTAATGTTGGCACAGGTACTTACCAAACTTTACAGATGAATAAAAAGCACATACAGGAAACTTCAGGTGTTGATATTGAAATCACTAAAGTACTTGTAAATGATGTTAACAAAAAAAGAGCAGTTGAAACTCCTGACGGCGTACTTACTTCAAATGCTGACGATATCTTAACAAATCCTGATATCGATATTGTAGTTGAAGTTTTAGGAGGTATTGAACCTGCAACTTCATATATGTTAAAAGCTTTAGAAAATGGCAAACATGTAGTTACTGCAAACAAAGCTGCTGTTGCTGCTAACTTTGCACAGCTAAATGAAACAGCTAACAAAAATCATTGTATGCTTAAACTAGAAGCTTGCGTTGCTGGTGGTATTCCTATTTTACATCCACTAACAACAGTGCTAATGGCTAACCAGTTCGAAGAAATTTTAGGTATCTTAAACGGTACTACAAACTATATTTTAACTCAGATGACTGAATTTGGCCTAGACTATGCTGATGTACTTAAAAAAGCTCAGGAACTAGGATTCGCTGAAGCAGATCCAACTGCTGATGTAGAAGGTATCGATGCTGCTAACAAGCTATCTATACTTATGGCTCTAGCATTTAACAAATATGTACACCCTGATGATATCCCAACTGAAGGTATCAGCAAAATCACTAAGGAAGATATTGATAGAGCTGCTGCTAATGGCTGCAAAATCAAGTTAATCGCTTCTGCTGTTAAAAAAGGTGAAGATATTGAATTTTCAGTTAAACCTATGGAACTTAAAAACGATCATCCACTAGCTACAGTTTCTAACGAATTCAATGCAGTATTTGTAAAAGGAAACGCTGTTGATGAGCTTATGTTCTACGGTAAAGGTGCTGGCCCTCTTCCAACAGGAAGCGCAGTTATGGGAGATGTTTTAACAGTTGCTAAATTTGTTGCAAAACATAAAAAATAAATTAAATATATCTTAGGAGGAAATTTAAACAATGGGATTATACAAAGAATGGACTAATCTTTTACAGAAACAGACAGATGCTACTTTTAAAGAATTTTGGGAAGAATACAGTGGAGCTGAAACTGTTATTTACAAAGATATCCTAGCTAATAAGACAACTAAATTTGAAGGTAAAGTTTCAGAATTAGCTGCAAAATATGAAGTTAGAGAAATTATCTTTATGGGATTTTTAGATGGTATCTCAACTAGCTTAAACAATGAAATCGACCTAGATGCAATTGAAGCTGATAGCGATATTTGCCTAGATATCGATTTTGAAAAACTATTTTTCAACATGCTAAAAGCAGATGCTGACTACCTATACACACTAGAAGAATGGGACGACATCTACGATGATGAGAAAAAAGCTGAAATCGCAACAGCTTACAGACGTTCTAGAACTGTTGTAAAAGAAAAGAAAATCGGTAGAAACGAACCATGTCCATGTGGAAGCGGCAAAAAATACAAACACTGCTGCGGCAGAAACTAATTTTGCTATACTAGTTTAATTAATTGACTTTATGAGCTGGCTCTTACGAGGCGGCTCTTTAATTGAGCTAAATTATTTGGATTAATATATTTGGATTAATATATTTGGATTTAAAGAAAGGAATCACATGGAAAAACTAGACACTTCTGGTTATTTATTTTCAAATAAGGATCTAAAAAAACTAATCATACCCCTAATTGCAGAACAATTTTTAACAATATTTGTAGGACTTGCAGACTCAATTATGGTAGCCTCAGTTGGCGAAGCCGCTGTATCGGCAGTATCCTTAATCGATACTGTTATGGTTTTAATAATAAACACATTTGCTGCACTGGCAACGGGCGGTGCTATAGTAGCTGGACAAGCCCTAGGGCGCAATGACGAAAACGAAGGGTGCAAAACTACTGAGCAACTGCTTATGATATGTACACTTGCTTCAACAGCTATTATGATACTAGTCTACATATTTAAAAACTTTATACTCCACGTAGTTTTCGGCAATATAGACCATGATGTAATGACAAATTGCAATACTTATCTTTTAATTGTAACTGCCTCTATACCATTTATAGGTATTTACAATGTTGGAGCTGCTATTCATCGTGCAATGGGAGATTCTAAAACACCTATGATTATGTCCCTTGTTATGAATGGCACAAATTTAGTAGGCAATGCAATTTTACTATACGGCCTAAAGTTTGGCATCGAAGGCGCTGCCATTCCTACTATGCTTTCACGAGTACTAGGTGGACTTTGGATGCTTAGCCTTATGAAAAACAAAAACAAGACCCTTCATATAAATCATATTTTTAAAATTAGGCCAAGTGGTCGACTTATAAAAAAGATATTGTATATTGGAGTGCCTTATGGCGTTGAAAACAGCATGTTTCAGCTTGGCAAAGTTTTAGTTTTAGCTTTGGTTTCATCCTTTGGAACAACTTCAATTGCCGCAAATGCAGTAGCAAATAATGTGTGTTTGTTTTCAAATCTAACGGGTATTGCTATTGGTTTTGCAATGTCTGCTGTTATCGCCCAATGTGTAGGCGCAGGTGATTACACGCAAGTTAGATACTACACTAAAAAACTTATTAAAATTTCTTATTTGGGAATAATTATAATCAGTACAATTATTATTTTGGCTATGCCACTTATTAACAACATTTACGGTCTTTCAGAAACTACTGCTAAACTGGCTTCTGAGATAGTTATCTATCACAATATAGCCTCCATGATTATATGGCCACTGGCATTTAATTTATCCAATGTGCTTCGTGCATCTAACAATGCTGGTTACTGTTTGTGGGTTGCTATGATATCAATGTGGGTTTTCCGTATTGGATTTAGCTTTATCTTCGCTAAATTTATGGGAATGGGTGTATTTGGTGTTTGGGTAGCTATGACTACAGACTGGCTAGCTAGAGCTGTTTGTTTTATCATCAAGATGAAGGGCAAAAGCTGGCAACACTAAAAAAATAAGCTGCTTTACTATTACTGTATATATTAGATATCAGTTAGTAAGCAGCTTTTTATATTTAATTTATTTATGATTATTAGGCATTACTTTTTCTAATATTGTTTCTATTGCCTCTTTTATATCATCTGTGTTTGCAACTGCTGATTCCATGGGACATAGTCCATCACCAGTTCTGTTGATAATTTTAGGAACTATTTTTTCTGCTGAATATTCAATGCCAGCCTCTTTAAATACTTCTATTGCAAGTTCACTAACAACAAGTCCATGAGCGTGTTTCACTTTGCCTGCAACCATGAAAATAGCACTTGCCTTACCTATAACTTTATCAACTACTATAGCTTCATTTACATAATCTCTTGACCAAAAATCCACTATTGGTTTTACACCTTTTTCAACATGAGTATGTAATACTTCATCTAGTAAAACCACACATGATAAATCTTCCTTTTCAATTTCCCATTTCAGGGCTTCAATCACATTATCCTCTATATTATTCATCTATCTTCCGTTTTCAACCTTTCTTAAAAGCATAATCATCGGAGGAATTACTACAAGCTGTAAAACAATTCCTGGCAATCCTGTGCTCAATGAACCGATAAACATTGCCATATTTAGCTTTGTAATTCCTAATATATTAATAAATATTACATACATAAGTCCACTTGCAATACGGCCACATATCATAACTAAAATTAGACTCAAGTAAATATTTTTAATCTTTTTACCTAAGATACCTGCTGCAAGTCCATATACTAATAACTCCACAGCCATAATTGGCATTGTTAGTGCTGGTGGCATACCAAACATTAGGCTAGAAAGAACAGGTGATAAAAACCCAACTGTCATTCCTGATTTGCTACCTAAAAAATATCCTGCTAAAATTGCTGGAATATGCATTGGCAACATAATTTTACCTGCATCTGGCACTGGTAAAAAGTGAAATAGCTGCGGCAAAATTAGGCCTAGGGCTAAAAATAGTCCTGTGTAGACCACCCTTTTACTAACGCTCATTGTATTACTCATATTTTTTATCCTCCCCAAAATTTATAACTTTTACTTAATTATTTTTTTACACATATCATTTAAGACGCACTGATCACATTTTGGATTTCGTGCTGTGCAACATCTACGTCCATGAAATATAAGGCTGTGATGAGTTTTTGACCATCTGTCTTTTGGTATGCGCTTCATCAGTGCTAGTTCTGTATTTAGCACGTCTTTTTCGTCTACTATACCTATTCGATTTGCTACTCTAAATACGTGAGTATCAACTGCTATACGTTGATGTCCAAATCCTACGGACATAACTACATTTGCTGTTTTTCTGCCTACTCCTGGTAGCTTTGTCAATTCATCATCGCTTTCGGGCACTTGTCCATTATAGTTTTCGACTAACATTTTAGCCATATTTATAATATTTTTGGACTTGGTTTTATACATGCCTATAGTCTTGATTATTTCAATTACATCTTTTTCATCGGCTTTTGCCAATTCAAAAGGTGTTGGATATTTTTCAAACAAAGCTGGAGTGATTTTGTTTACACTTACATCTGTAGTCTGAGCCGACAGTGCTACTGCAACTAAAAGCTCGTAGACATTTTTATGATTAAGTGCGCACTCCGCTTCTGGATACTCTGCTTCTAATAAATCTAAAACTTTGTTTACTCTATCTTTTCTCATCACCATTTAAGTCACCTGATAATTTTATTTCCTTTTTTGACTCTCTTTTAATTCGTTTTCTGTAAATTTCAATAGCCAATGTAAATATGTAGTCATACAATACGAAAAGAGCTATCCCTCCTATTGCAAGTAGCCACACTGAAACATCTGGCAATGTTATATTCCCAAAAAACAAATCTTTAAAACATGTAAATCCAATTGCAAATACAGCAAGAAATACTGCGATTTTTATAACCATTTGGATTAGAGGATTTTTTGCTTTTTCTGCAAAGTATTTTATAAATCCATATATACCAAAGAAGAAAATATATGGTATAACATTGACTTTATTTGGTGACAATACTAATGATAAAAGCACTGCTCCTACATAGAAGAGTGCTCCACCTTTTATACTTGTTTCTAAAATTATTACACCTGTAAAAATACCGCTAAGAGCATATAGTGTCATTTCTGCTCCTGGAACTATACTCGCTGCACTTACACAAATTACAGCAAAGGCTAGACAGACACCGCTTAAAGCTATACTATATGTCTTTTTATTTTTTGCCCTATTCATTTTACTGGCCTTTCTTTTCGTCTTTAATAATTAGATACAATCGCAGCAATAGTCTGCACAGCAATAACATTGAAGTGCCTGACAAAAAATATCTTCTGTTGAAGAATACCCTTTGCCTGCCGCTGTATTTCTATAACTTGTATCCATATTCATCATAGCATTTAAAGCTCTTCTGTATTCTTGATTGCTAGGCTCCATAGATGTTGCCTGTTGGATTTTGCTTACTGCATCATCGTACCATCCTTTTTTGTATGAAACCATGCCAGATAGGAAAACCCATTCTGCATTTCTTACGCTTATACGCTCTAACATAGCTTCTGCTGCACCTAGATTGTTTGCATCTATTTCTCTTCTGATTGTTTCAAATTGAGGATCTCTTCTACCTGATGTATTGCTGTATCCACCATTTGAGCTATATGAAGAGCTTCTGCTGTTTTTCATTAGATAGTCATAAGCTTCATTTACTTCTCTTAGTTTTTCTTCGGCTAAATCAGCTAGAGGATTGTTTTGATATTTATCTGGATGATACTTTTTAACAAGCTCTCTATATGCTGCCTTTATCTCTTCATCTGTTGCGTTTTCGTTTATTCCTAATACTTCATAAGGGTTATTCATTTTCTTTTTCTCCTTTGCCATCAAGCAGAGCTTCTGTTTTTTTCAGTAAGCCTACGTAAATAACATTTTCAATAATACCTTTGTTTTTCTTTATATCTAAGAGATCTACTGCCTTTGCGATTTCTGCAAGATATGTAAATAGATTTCTCTTAACATCATCTATAATTCTGTTTTTAAATGCGCAAATAGCTTCGCCTTGTCTGTAGTCAAATCTATTTAACAATACATTGTATGCTCCGCTTTTAACGTCTTTTGCTATATCATCATAGGCATCCATTAGATAAATCCATTTACCTAAATGATATCCTATGCGTGCCATAATTTTTATTGAGTTTACGACTCCTTCTTTAGTAATGGATTCATCACCATCTTCGTATGCCAACTCATCGTAAACGGCTTCCATAGCATGAGCTTTTGATATTAATCTAGTACCTTCTCTAAAAATATCTTCCATTATTTTTGCAAAAGCTTCAGCTGCTTCATCTATGCTATGGCTATCCTTTTTTTCTACTTTTTTTAACAATTGTAAATGTTCTTCAATACTATTGCAAAACGCAGGTCTTGCACCATGGATTTTTTCATATAGCCCATGAGATAGTTTTGATAAAACATCTGCTGTCTTTTTGCCTTCATCTTCAGCGTCATCTCTCAAGTTATGCCAAGCTAAAATCAACATAACATCAGCTGAAAACTCTATTGCTTCATTGTATGCTATCGCTTTTTTCTTAAAGGGATTGGCTATACATCTTTCTCTTACTAAATACTCTTTTTCATCGTACAATGAATCTAGCATAATAGCTAAAAATGCTGCATCGTAACTAAGAGTAAAACGTGGAAGTTGTCCATATCTTCTACCTATTGACTTACAAATCCCACAATAATATGCTTTATATAAATCTGCTTCCTTGACTTTCATTTCAGGTTTGTATGGAAGTACATAACCTAACATCAAATCACCAGCCTTTCTTTTGGTTCCCAAATTAATTTACGACCGATATTTTATCATATCTACCTTGAATTATCTATAAAAAAATTATTTATTACACTTTATTTATCCGCCTTCACAAATCCATCAAAAAACTTAGTTGCAAATCTCTAAAAAAAGGGTATAATAGTATATGGAAAATTAAACAGCAAGGGAGCTTGTGTTACAGGCTGAGAGGAAGGTGTTTACCTTCGACCTTATAACCTGATTTGGATAATGCCAACGTAGGAAGTCTGAAACATATTGCATTTTGATTGTTTATTAAGGAAGTTACCTATATTGGTTAACTTCCTTTTTTGTTTTGGTTTTTTACAAAGTCAGGTTTACAAAAATAAAATTGTAAAACGGAGGCGATGTTTATGGTAAAAATCAACGGTAAATCTCTAGATGTTGATGGGAAAACTATTACCCAATACTTGGAACAAACCGATTATGTGCTGCAATATATAGCAGTTGAGCAAAACGGTAATATCATTCCTAAATCAACATACGATGAAGTCGTTTTAAAAGACGGCGACACACTGGAAATAGTAAGTTTTGTTGGAGGTGGCTGATGAACAACTATCCATCTAAAGCCGATATAGATGCCACCCTTATTTTAAGACACGGGCAACAACTTTTTGAAAAGCTGGCCGGTAGCAAAGTTGCCATTTGCGGACTTGGCGGGCTTGGTTCAAATATTGCAATCGCTTTAGCTCGAGCTGGTGTCGGTAACTTACATTTAATAGATTTTGATATTGTTGATCTTTCAAATATCCATAGGCAACAGTATTTTTTAAATCAAATAGGCACTAAAAAAACTGAAGCTATGAAAAATATTATAGAGGAAATAAATCCATATATAGATGTAACTTTTGACTCAATTAAGCTTGACGAAAAAAACAGTTTAGAAATACTCAAAGGTGATACATACATTTGCGAAGCTTTTGATGATGCTGCTTGCAAAGCCATGTTAACTAACCTTATTTTGGAAAACTGCCCTGATAAATATTTAGTAGCTGCTTCAGGAATGGCAGGTATCGGTGATGCAAACTCTATTGTAACTCGTAAAATTACAGATAAATTTTACCTGTGTGGCGATGGAGTAACAGATATTAAAGACGGTATGGGCTTAGTTGCTTCACGAGTTATGATATGTGCATCTCATCAGGCCCATAAAATAATTCAAATAATTTCAGAAAACTAGAAAAGAGGTAATCAAAATGGAAAATAACGATAAATTAATTATAGGCGGTCACGAATTTAACTCAAGATTTATACTTGGTTCTGGTAAATACTCACTAAATCTTATTGAATCAGCTGTAAAAGATGCTGGTGCCGAAATAATCACTTTAGCAGTTAGAAGAGCCAATACAAAAGATCAGGAAAACATTATGGATTACATACCTGAGGGAGTTACTTTACTTCCAAATACTTCAGGTGCTCGTAATGCTGAAGAGGCAATCCGTATAGCAAGACTTGCTAGAGAATTAGGCTGTGGAGATTTTGTAAAAGTTGAAATTATGCGTGACAGTAAATACTTACTTCCAGACAACCAGGAAACTATAAAAGCTACTGAAGTTTTAGCAAATGAAGGATTTGTAGTTATGCCTTATATGTATCCTGATTTAAATGTTGCTCGTGACCTTGTAAATGCTGGCGCTGCAACTATTATGCCTCTTGCATCTCCTATCGGTTCAAACAAAGGACTTGCAACTAAAGAATTTATACAAATACTAATAGATGAAATCGATTTACCTATTATCGTCGATGCCGGTATAGGTAAACCTTCTCAGGCATGTGAAGCTATGGAAATGGGTGCCGCTGCTATTATGGCTAATACTGCCCTAGCAACTGCTGGCGATTTACCAATGATGGCCTCTGCATTTAAACAGGCTATTGAAGCAGGCCGCAAAGCTTATCTATCTGGACTTGGCAGAGTATTGATGAGAGGTGCTGCTGCATCAGATTCACTTACTGGATTTTTAAGAGACTAATTAAGAGGAGGAGCTATGTATTATGGAAAATAATTTTTTTGTAGATTCAGAATTTTTATCTAAGGAAGCTTTAGAAAAAAAACATCGTTTGGAACAAGATCCAAGTTTCCGTAAAGATCATATGGAATACTTGCCAGATATGGAACAAATAGATTCGGATATTATGGACAAAGTTATGAGTCAAATGAACTCATACGACTATGACAAATACACTGCAAAAGATGTTATGCGCGCTTTGGAACACGACACTTGTACTTTGGAAGATTTCAAGGCACTTTTATCTCCTGCCGCTGAGCCATTTATAGAACAGATGGCTCAAAAAGCTCGTATTGAAACTCGTAAACATTTTGGTAATACCGTTTATCTTTTCACTCCTTTATATATTGCTAACTACTGCGAAAACTACTGTGTTTACTGCGGTTTTAACTGCTACAACCATATAGATCGTATGAAGCTTACTATGGAGCAGATAGAAAAGGAAATGAAAGTTATAGCTGATTCTGGTATGGAAGAAATCTTGATTTTAACTGGTGAAAGCCGTACTATGAGCGATGTTGAATACATTGGAGAAGCTTGCAAACTAGCACGCAAATATTTCCGTATGGTAGGCCTTGAAATATATCCTGTTAACACAGATGAATACGCATATCTTCGCAAATGCGGAGCTGACTATGTTACAGTTTTTCAGGAAACTTACGACTCAGACAAATACGAAACTCTTCATCTAGCAGGTCATAAAAGAGTTTGGCCTTATAGATTTGAAGCACAAGAAAGAGCTCTTATGGGCGGTATGCGTGGCGTTGCTTTTTCTGCACTTTTAGGTCTTTCAGATTTTAGAAAAGATGCTCTTGCAAGTGCTCTACACGTTTACTATTTACAGAGAAAATATCCTCATGCAGAGATGTCACTATCTTGTCCAAGACTTAGACCAATTATTAATAACGACAAAATCAATCCGTTGGATGTTCACGAAAAACAGCTTTGCCAAATTATATGCGCATATCGTATTTTCCTACCTTTTGTTGGAATTACTGTATCTTCAAGAGAAAGTGCTTCTTTTAGAAATGGTATTATAAAAATCGCTGCCACAAAAGTTTCAGCTGGCGTTTCTACTGGTATCGGTGACCATGAAGACAAATACAGCGGCAAGGAAACAGGCGAAGATACTGGTGACGAACAGTTTGAAATAAATGATAACAGAAGTTTTAAAGAAATGTACGAAAATATTTCAGAGGAAGGGCTTCAGCCAGTGCTGAATGACTATCTATATGTTTAAACTTGTTTGCGTTACTAACAGAACATTGTGTTCAGGCAACTTTTTAGAACAAATTGAAAAAATTGCCAGTTTAAAATCAGAAAAAAAAGTAAGTGCTGTTATTCTTCGTGAAAAAGATTTATCCGATGATGAATATCTAACACTTTCATCTTCTGTTAAAAAAATTTGCGATAAATACAATACTTTATTTATATGGCATAGCCATGTGGATATGGCTATAAAACAAGGTATAAAAAATATACATTTGCCTTTGCCAATATTGCGCAGTTTAACTGATGATGAAAAATCTAATTTTGAGATAATAGGTGCTTCTTGTCACAGTATTGACGAGGCTCTAGAAGCCTACTCTCTTGGTTGCAATTATATTACTGCAGGCCATGTTTTCCAAACAGACTGCAAAAAGGATTTGCCACCTCGAGGTGTAAACTTTTTAAAAAATATCTGTAAAAACATCGATATACCTGTTTTGGCTATTGGAGGTATCAATAGAGAAAATCTTCATCTAGTAAAAGAGGCTGGAGCTGCTGGAGCATGTATTATGAGCGGATTTATGCAATGTAAGGATTTATAATAAAAAATATAGCTGGTCTTATTAATGGAAAAATAACCGTTAAATAAGGCCAGCTTTTTTGCTTCTATCTAATTAGACTATTTAAAAAATTTGCTTATAACTTTTATTAAATACTCTGTATCCTTAGTTCCTGCTGTTTCATATGCCGAATGCATAGCAAGCTGTGGCAATCCAACGTCTACTGTATCCATGGATACTTTTGTATTTGAAATATTTCCTAAAGTTGAACCTCCTGGCATATCTGCACGATTTGTATAAATCTGATATGGCACTTCAGCTTCATTGCATAAGTCTTTGAAAATCGCAGCTGAAACTCCATCTGTACAATACTTTTGATTTGCATTGTATTTTATAACTACTCCGCCATTTATTAATGGACTGTTTAGCCCATCTGCTACATCTCCATGAGCTGGATGGTATGCGTGAGCGTTGTCCGCAGACACCATAAAGCTTTTAGCGATGGCAACTTTGAGTTCTTCATCTGTCATTCCTAGACAAAAAGCAATACGCTCTAATACATATGATAAAAATGTTGATGCTGCTCCTTGTTTAGTTGAACTGCCAACTTCTTCGTTATCAAACACACAATAAATTGCGCCGTGCTTTTCTTTTTTCGCCATTATAAAGCCCATTAGCGTAGCAAAAGTGCATTGTAAATTATCGATACGACCAGAACTTATAAACTCATCTGCAACGCCCCAAATTTTACTGCCTGTTCTTTCGCATAAAAACAAATCATGTCCTAAAATACTTGATTTATCAACTCCCGCAGACTCAGCTATCTGCTCCATAAAAAGACCTTCGGCTTCTTGACTGCCAAAAATAGGCAACATATCTTTTTTAGGATCGAAAACATATCCTTTATTTGCCTGTGGATTTACGTGGATTGCAAGGGAAGGTATCATAAGCAGATCTTTGTCTACACGTACCAGTTTTGTTACGTATTCATCTCCCTGCTTCACCAACACTCTACCTGCTACTGACAATGGTCTATCAAGCCAAGTATTATAGATACCGCCTCCGTACGGCTCGACATTGATCCTTATATATTTTCCGTCACAGTTTTCCGGATTTTCTTTTACTTTAAATGTTGGTGAGTCGCTGTGAGTTGCTGTGATTTTAAATGACTCCAATTTTTCATGAGGTATGGTAAACGCAATTAGAGACGAATCATTTCTAGTTACAAAATATTTGCCTCCCTGCTCTATATTCCATTTTTCATCTTCTCTTAATTCTTGATATCCTGATGATATTAAAAAGTGTTTTATATTATCTACTGCGTGAAAACAACTTGGGCTGTTTTCAATAAAAGTAAGTAATTTTTCTGATGTTTCTAAGTACATTTTTTGACCTTCCTTATTTTTTACATTTTATATTTTCGTATTGAATATTTTAACATAAAAACTAAAAAAACGACATAGTCGGATTTCTCCTAAACTATGCCGCTTTAAATTCAAATTTCTTCCTTGCACCCCATGCTATTAACCTTGTTTTAGATTAAAGGTTTTCTAGCTAGCAATGCTTCTCTTTCTGGGCCATTTGATACCATTGTAATTGGATAACCTATCATTTTTTCAATTGCATCTACATAATCCTTAGCTTCCTGTGGCATATCATCCCAATTTTTCACCTTGCTAACATCGCATTTCCAGCCTTTAAATGTTTTATATACAGGTTTTGCTTTGTATAGCTGAGTAGTATTTGGAAATTCAGTTACTTCCTCTCCGTCGATTTCATAAGCTACACAAACTGGGATTTCATCAAGATATCCAAGAGCATCGATAATTGTCAATGCAACATCTGTTGCGCCCTGCAAAGCACAACCGTATTTAGTTGCAACTGCATCAAACCATCCCACTCTTCTAGGTCTACCAGTAGTAGCTCCAAATTCGCCACCATCAGCTCCCATATTTCTCAACTTATCAGCCTCTTCACCGAAAATTTCACTTACAAATTCGCCTGCGCCTACCGCTGAAGAATAAGCCTTAGCAACTGTAACTACTTCCTTGATTTCATACGGAGGTACGCCTGCACCTACTGCACCATAACCTGCCAATGTTGAAGAAGAAGTTACCATTGGGTAAATACCGTGATCTGTATCCTTCATAGCTCCTAGCTGACCTTCTAACAAAATATTTTTGCCATCTTTAATTGCATTTCTTAAAAACAGCTCAGTGTCAGCCATATAAGGTCTAATCATTTCTCTGTATTCAATTACTGTATTGTAAATATCTTCTGGCTTCAATGGCTCTTTGTTATATAGATTTACAATCAATGTATTTTTAATAGTGCATATATTTTCGATTTTTTCCTTTAGCATATCATCTTCCATAAAAAGTGAATTTACCTGAAAACCAATTTTTGCATATTTATCTGAATAACATGGAGCTATACCTGATTTTGTTGAGCCAAAAGACTTGCCAGCCAATCTCTCTTCTTCGTATTCGTCTAACAAAATATGATATGGCATTACAACATGAGCTCTATCTGAAACCAGTAATTTTGGAGCAGGTACTCCCTTGTCTGTTAGTTCCTTTAGTTCTCCCATAAGTTTAGGTATATTAAGTGCTACACCATTTCCTAAAACACAAGTTACATGATCATAAAACGCCCCTGATGGCAACATGTGCAAAACAAATTTACCATATTTATTTTTTATTGTATGACCTGCATTGCTACCTCCTTGGAAACGAACAACAATATCATTTCCTTCCGCCAGCGTATCAGTGATTTTACCTTTTCCTTCATCGCCCCAGTTGGCGCCTACAATTGCTTTTATCATTTTTTCTATCTCCTTTAAAGGACTTCACATAGTAATATTTTATACATATATATCAGCTTCAACACCTAGTAAATCGGCGTTTTCTTCTAATATAGGCTTGATGACTTCATCTATAAATTCAGTTGTTTGAAGTGGAGCTCTGCCCACATAATTTTCAGGTTTAACTATTTTTTGTAATTGCTCTAGTGAAACATTAAATGACGGGTCCTCACTAATTCGCTGAAGCAAATCATTTTCGCCGCCTTCTTCTTTTACAACCCTGCCTGCTGCCATACTGTGAACACGGATTTTTTCGTGTAGTTCCTGTCTATCTCCACCAGCTTTTACAGCATCCATCATAATATTTTCAGTAGCCATAAAAGGTAATTCTGCTAAAAGATGCTTTTCAATAACCTTAGGATATACTACTAGTCCATCGGCAACATTTAAGTAAAGTTCCAAAATTGCATCAGTCGCTAAAAATGCCTCACTTATAGAGATACGACGGTTAGCCGAATCATCCAAAGTTCTTTCAAACCACTGAGTGGAAGCCGTCATAGCCGGATTTAAAGTATCGCTGATAACATAATTAGCAAGAGCAGCCATTCTCTCTGTTCTCATAGGATTTCTCTTGTATGCCATAGCTGATGAGCCAATCTGATGCTTTTCAAAAGGCTCCTCTATCTCCTTAAGATGCTGCAACAATCTTATATCATTTGAAAACTTATGAGCAGACTGAGCGATGCTTCCAAGAACACTTAAGACTCTGCTATCAACTTTTCTAGAGTAAGTCTGTCCTGTAACATGGTAACATCCTGGAAAATCCATTTTCTCAGCAATTTTTTTATCAAGCTGTCTACACTTTTCATGGTCTCCTTCAAAAAGTTCTAGGAATGACGCTTGGGTTCCTGTAGTTCCTTTTGAACCTAAAAGTCGTAGCGATGCAAGCACGTATTCTAAATCCTGTAAATCCATAACTAAATCGTGCATCCAAAGAGTTGCCCTTTTACCAACTGTTGTAGGCTGAGCTGCCTGGAAATGTGTATATCCAAGAGTTGGCATATCCTTGTATTTATCTGCAAAATCTGCAAGCACACTTAAAGTGTTAACAATTTTCTTTTTTATCAATTTTAGGCCTTCGGCCATAACGATAATATCTGTATTGTCACCTACATAACAAGAAGTTGCTCCAAGGTGAATAATCCCTTTTGCTTTAGGGCACTGTACACCATAGGCATAAACATGACTCATAACATCATGGCGAACTTCTTTTTCTCTTTGTTTTGCTACATCATAATTTATATCATCTTTATGTTCTTTTAACTCTTCAATCTGTTCGTCTGTAATATCTAATCCTAATTCTTTTTCCGCCTCTGCAAGAGCGATCCATAGTCTTCTCCAAGTTTTAAATTTCATATCTGGAGAAAATATTTGTTTCATTTCCTTGCTTGGATATCTCTCTGAAAGAGGACTTGTATAATTTGTTGACATATATACCTCCTGTCAAGCATATCTCACTAACACAGTTATAAATTATAGCATTTTTTTTATATATGTTCAAGATTATGTTTTCGCTAGACCTATTGAATACAGTGGTTTTCAACAGGTCTACCTATCAGTAAATATATGTGTCTTGTCATGTGTAAGTATATGTGCTATAATATCATAGATTTTTATTGTAATTTATTGAAACAAAGAGGTAGATTTTATGACAATTATCGATGAAATAAAAGCATTAAAAAAAGAAAAAGATGCAGTTATATTAGCTCACTATTATGTAAATCCAGAAGTTCAAGAAATAGCTGATTACATAGGTGACTCTTTTTATTTGAGCAAATTAGCTACAAGCTTAAAAGAACAGACAATAGTATTTTGTGGCGTATCATTTATGGGCGAAAGTGCAAAAGTTTTAAATCCATCTAAAACTGTACTTATGCCTGATTTTGAAGCAGATTGTGCAATGGCACATATGGCACGTATCGAAGCGATTAAAAAAGTTCGTGAAGAATACGATGATCTTGCTGTAGTATGTTACATAAATTCAACAGCAGAATTAAAAAAATATTGTGATGTATGCGTTACATCTTCAAATGCTTTAAAAATTGTTAAGGCATTACCACAAAAAAATATTTTCTTTACACCAGATAAAAACTTAGGTAGCTATATTGCTTCTCAAGTACCAGAAAAAAACTTTATCCAAAATCCTGGATATTGTCCTATACATACACAAATTGAAAAGGATCAAGTTTTAAAACTAAAAGAAACTTATCCTGAAGCTCTAGTTTTAACACATCCCGAATGTGAAATGGAAATCCTTGAGATTTCAGACTATATCGGTAGTACTTCAGGTATTATTGATTTTGCTTCATCTTCTGATGCAAAAGAATTTATCATCTGTACAGAAGTTGGTGTAAAACATAAACTAGAAAAAGACAATCCAGATAAAAAATTCTACTTTACAGAAACAGTTCCAGTATGTACTGACATGAAAAAAATAACACTAGAAAAAATTGCTCAGGTACTTAGAACTAATGAAAACGAAATGCATGTAGATAAAGAACTTGAAATCAATTCTAAAAAACCATTGGAAATGATGTTAGAACTTGCAAAATAAGAACCGAGGTGACACAAAATGAAATTAAACTCCGATGTAGTGATTGTAGGTACAGGAGTTTCAGGACTCTTTAGCGCTATCAATCTACCTAGAGACTACAATATCATTATGATTTCAAAAAGCGACTTTGAAAGCAGTGACTCATTTTTAGCTCAAGGTGGCATATGCGTTCAGAGAGACGATGATGATTACGATAGCTTTTTTGAAGACACTATGAAAGCTGGACATTATGAAAACAGAAAAGAAGCTGTAGATATTATGATTAAGGATTCCCGCCAAGTTATAGATCAACTAATTGAAATCGGCGTGGATTTTGACAGAAAAGACAATGAATTGCTTTACACCAAAGAAGGTGCTCACAGCAAACCTCGTATTTTATTTCACAAAGATATAACAGGCAAAGCTATTACAAGTACACTTCTTGAATATGTACAAAACTTGCCAAATGTTAAAATGTATCAATATGTAGAAATGACAGATATCATAGTAGAAGATAATATTTGTAAAGGTATAATCGCCAAATCAAAAGATGGTGAAAACTATGAAATCTACGCAAAAAATACAATTTTAGCTTCCGGTGGTATAGGTGGGACTTACAAACACTCTACTAACTTCCCTCACCTAACTGGAGATGCTATTGAAATTGCAAAAAAACATAATATTAAATTGCAAGATTTAGACTATGTACAAATACATCCAACTACTTTGTACACAAAAAAACCAGGTAGAGCATTTTTAATTTCCGAATCAGTTCGAGGGGAAGGCGCTATTTTGTACGATATAAATATGAAGCGCTTCACTGATGAATTACAGCCTAGAGATGTTGTAACTAAGGCAATTTGGGATCAAATGGAAGCTACAAACGCAGAACATGTATGGCTTTCCATGGAAAACATTCCTGATGAAGACATACTAAGCCATTTCCCTAATATATACAAAAAATGTGTTGAAGAAGGCTACGATCCTCTAACACAATGTATCCCTGTTGTGCCTGCCCAGCACTACTTTATGGGTGGCATTTGGGTTGACGAAAACAACAGCAAAACTTCTATGGACAATCTTTATGCTGTTGGCGAAACAAGTTGCAACGGCGTCCACGGCAAAAACAGACTTGCAAGTAACTCTTTACTTGAAGCTTTGGTATTTGCAAAAAGAGCTGCTTTGGATATTGCAAAATAGGATGAAAGGACAACTGATATGAACAATATTACAAAATTACTTCAGGTGGATAATTTAATTTTATCTGCTTTAAGAGAAGATATTTCAAGTGAAGACGTTAGTACAAATGCAATTATGCGTGAAGCTGTTTTAGGTCAAGTTGATTTAATTTGTAAGCAGGATGGTATTATTGCTGGACTAGATGTTTTTAAAAGAGTTTTCGAACTACTTGACGATGATGTTAAATTTGAATTTTTCTGTAAAGATGGCGATGAGGTTAAAAAAGGACAGCTTATGGCCAAAGTTACAGGTGATATGAGAACTTTACTTTCTGGTGAAAGAGTTGCTCTTAACTATCTACAGAGAATGAGTGGTATTGCTACTTATACAAACAGCGTTGCCAAACTTCTTGAAGGTAGCAAAACTAAACTTTTGGATACTCGTAAAACTACACCTAATATGCGTATTTTCGAAAAATATGCTGTTACTGTTGGTGGTGGCCACAATCACAGATATAACTTATCTGACGGAGTTATGCTAAAAGACAATCATATTGGAGCTGCTGGCAGCATTACAAAAGCAGTTGCTATGGCTAAGGACTACGCTCCATTCGTTAGAAAAATAGAAGTTGAAGTTGAAGATTTAGATATGGTTCGTGAAGCTGTTGAAGCTGGTGCTGATATTATTATGCTAGACAATATGACTCCAGAGCAAATGAAGGAAGCTATCGAAATTATAGATGGAAGAGCCGAAACAGAATGTTCAGGCAATGTTACAAAGGAAAATATTGCTAGACTTACTGCTTTAGGTGTTGACTATATTTCAAGTGGTGCTCTTACACACTCTGCTCCTATTATGGATATTTCTTTAAAAAATCTACACGCTATTTAATTTTTTAAGGAAAGTAGGTCAACATGGTAAAAGGTATTGATAGAAAGAAAATAATAATAGACGAGCTTCAAAAAACTGATAAACCTATTACCTGCAAAATGCTCGCAAAGATTTGTGATGTTAGTAGACAAGTAATTGTACAAGATGTCGCTTTGCTTCGTGCCGAGGGAAATGATATTATCTCTACAAACAATGGTTATATTTTAAACAACCGCATCCCTGCTACTGCTGTATTTAAAGTTTGTCACAGCAAGGATTCTATGGCTGATGAGCTTTTAACTATTGTAGATCTTGGAGGTGCAGTTGATGATATAATTGTAGATGCTCCACCTTACGGCAAAATAAAGGCCAATTTAAGTATTAATTCTCGCGTAAAAGCTCAGGATTTTATATCTTCTTTTAAAGATAATTGTATTTATCCTTTGGAAATCCTTACCGATGGTATACACTACCATACAGTTTGCGCCGACAGCGATATAACACTAGACAAAATAAGAAGCGAGCTAAGCTCTAAAGGTTATCTGCAAGATTAAATATTAGACAAATATAAAATGGCATAGCCGGTATTTGCGGCTATGCCTAATTTTTATACTAATTTATTAATGCTATTTTTTTATGTTCATGGACTTGATATATCTTTGTTTAGAGTTATCCATATGCATCTCCATTGCAGCTATACCAGCCTCTTTATCTCTAGCCGCAAAAGCATCAAATATAGCTTTGTGCTCTTTAAAAACTTCTAGCAGATATCCTTCTTTTTTGTGGGCTGGATTTTCCACATGTTTTAACATTTCCTGATAAGAAGAAAGTAAATTTTTAAGCATGCGATTGTGAGAAGCAGAGTAAATTGTCTGATGAAAATTATTGTTAATAATCAGCATTTTAGCTACATCCTCTTTCATGGTATAAAACTCCATAAATTCGTATAACTCTTTTAAAGCGTCCATTTCATCATCTGTAATACGTTCTATAGCCCAAGTAATAGCTTGGATTTCATAGATTTTACGAAGTGTGAACATATCTATATAATCCTGCTGTGTTAAACCTAACACAAAAAATCCTCTATTTGGAATGCTTTCTACTAGGCCTTCCATTTCTAATTTTTGCAAGGCTTCTCTTACAGGAGTTCTACTTACTCCATATTTATCGCAAATAACTTTTTCAGTAAGTTTTTGACCGCTTATAAGCTTGCCTGTAAGTATCTCATCTTTTAAAGTAGAAAACAAATCAGCTGAAATAGCCATTTTACTTTTCTCCTTTTTTATAGTTCATTTAAAATATATTCTGTACAGTCTTTTGCAGTGTTACCAGTGCCATCTCCTGGCATATTCATTGCTTCATTTGTTTTTTCTAGTGCTGCAATAAGTTTATCAGCTTTATCAATAAAGTTAATATGTCTTAACATCATCTCTGAAGCCTTAAGCAAGCTTGCAGGGTTAGCATACTCTGCAATGCCATCTTTAACCATTCTTGGAGCACTTCCATGAATAGCCTCAAACATAGCATATCTGCCACCGATATTTGCACTGCCTGCAGTACCAACGCCGCCCTGTATTTGAGCTGCTTCATCTGTAATAATATCACCGTAAAGGTTAGGTAAAATAAATACATTGAAGTTGCTGTTTATATTGTCATTGATCAAATTGGCTGCGCATATATCAACATACCAGTCGTCTGTTTTAATTTCAGGATAATCCTTAGCAACATCGTAACATAGGCTTAAAAACTTGCCGTCTGTCTTCTTCATAATATTTGCTTTTGTAATAATTGAAACATTTAGGTTGCCATTGTTTTTTGCGTATTCAAATGCAGCTTTTGCAAGTCTTTTTGTTCCCACATCTGTAGTAACTTTAAAATCCATTGAAATTTCGTCTGAAATATCTATGCCCTGGCTACCAAGTGCGTATTCACCTTCTGTATTTTCTCTATAGAAAATCCAATCGATGTTCTTTTCTGGTACAACTACAGGTCTCACATTGGCAAATAAGTCAAGTTCTCTTCTAAGTGTAACATTGGCACTTTCAATATTTGGTAGGTTATCACCTTTGCCTGGTGTAGTTGTAGGTCCCTTTAAAAGCACATTGCAAGTTTTTATTTCCGCAAGTACATCATCAGGTACTGTTTGCATTTTTGCAATTCTGTTTTCAAGAGTTAAGCCTTCGATTTCCTTTATTACAATTTTACCACTTGCGATTTCATCAGCTAAAAGTTTTTTCAAAACTGCTAAAGCGCTGTCCATAATCACAGGACCAATGCCGTCGCCGGCAATTGTTCCTATTACGATTTGATCCAAGCTATCGAAATCTGTTAACTCAGAATTTTCCTTTAGATTTTCAACTCTTTTAAGCTGAGCTTTTATAAGTTCTTCTATATGTTTAATATTGTTTTCCATAATTATTCACCCTTAATATAGTTGATTTTTCCACCTGCTAAAATCATAGCTTTTTCAAGATCTGAGAAGTTATGTAACACTTCATAAGTCTTACCGTTAGTTAGATTTTTAACTTCAATAACATCATTTTGAACCTGATCAACTGCGTTTTCGATAACAAGTTTTTGACCGATTTCAAAGTCATCGTAATCAGCAGGATTTTTAAATACCAATGGTAAAATACCGCTGTTGATTAAGTTTGATCTATGGATACGAGCAAATGATTTTGCAATTACAAATTTAACTCCTAAGTATAGAGGTGCCAATGCAGCATGTTCACGAGATGAACCCTGTCCGTAGTTTTCTCCTCCAACAATTGCACATCTACCAGCCTCTTTACATCTTGAAGCAAACTCTCCATCGATTTTTTCGAAACAGTAATTTGCTAGATGAGGCACATTTGAACGATATGGTAACAATCTTGAATCAGAAGGCATAATATCGTCAGTTGTAATATTGTCTCCTGGATGTAAGCAAACTTCTACGTCTAAGTCACCAACTAGTTTTTCATTACGTGGGAATGGCTTAATGTTTGGTCCCATCTCTACTGGTGTGTTTTCAACGTTTGTGCCTTCAGGGTATACGATGAAATTATCATTTGCTGGGAAATCTACATCTTCAATTGCTGCAATGCTTTCGCCAGTTGTACTTCCATCAGTTAATACGCCTTTAACTGCTGAAATAGCCGCTGTTTCTGGACTTACCAAATATACGCTTGCATCCAGTGTGCCTGATCTACCTTTGAAGTTTCTGTTAAATGTTCTTAGAGAAACAGCCCCTGACTTAGGAGACTGACCCATTCCTATACAAGGTCCACAAGCATTTTCAATAATACGAGCACCTGCTCCAATCATATCAGCTAATGCTCCGTTTTCTGCAAGTTTTTTAAGTATTTTACTTGATCCTGGAGAAATTACCAATGATACATCTGGATGTACTTTACGTCCTTTTAGTATAGCTGCAACCTTCATTAAATCAGCATATGAAGAGTTAGTACAGCTTCCGATTGCAACCTGATCGATTTTAATTTCACCAATATTTGCAACGCTATCAACGTTGTCAGGGCTATGAGGCATAGCTGCTAATGGTTTTAGCTGATCAAGGTCGATAACTAATTTTTCATCGTATACAGCATCTTCATCTGCTGCCAAAGGTACAAAGTCTTCCCCTCTTCCCTGAGACTCTAAATATTTCTTTGTATTTTCATCACTTGGGAATACAGAAGTTGTCGCACCTAGTTCTGCTCCCATATTAGTAATTGTCGCTCTATCTGTAACAGATAAAGTTTTAACACCTTCACCTGTATACTCTACGATTTTGCCTACTCCACCTTTTACAGTAAGTTCCTGTAAAACTTTTAGGATAACATCTTTTGCAGATGACCAAGGCTGTAATTTTCCTTTTAATTCTACATTTATTACTTTTGGAACTGTTAATGAATAAGTACCCTTAGCCATAGCCACTGCTACATCAAGTCCACCAGCGCCGATTGCAATCATACCAAGTCCGCCACCTGTTGGAGTATGGCTATCTGAACCTAGTAGAGTTTTACCTGGCTTGCCGTAGTTTTCAAGATGTAACTGATGACAAATACCATTACCAGGCTTTGAAAATAGTACGCCATGACGCTGTGCTACACTTTTAATAAAAGCGTGGTCATCAGCATTTTCAAATCCAGTCTGCAATGTGTTATGGTCGATATATGCAACTGAAAGTTCAGTTTTTACTTTATCAACATCCATTGCTTCAAGCTGTAAATATACCATTGTACCAGTTGAATCCTGTGTCAAAGTCTGGTCCATTTTAATTTTAATTTCAGTACCAGGTATCATTTCTCCTTCTAGCAAATGATCTTCTAAAATTTTGTATGCAAGTGTCTTACCCATAATTTGCCTCCATTTCTTGGATATCTATATATTCACCATATTTAATATCACTAAAACTTTTTAATTTTAAAACAATTGTATTCTTGTATACAATTATACTCCTATTATACAAAATCGTCAATACTTTACTTAGAAAAAGCTTCCATTTCAAGTAACTTTTTTTTGCGGTCAATCCCTCCTGCATATCCTTTAAGACTGCCATCACTTCCTATAACTCTGTGACATGGAATTATAATTGAGATAGGGTTTCTTCCTACTGCATTGCCCACCGCTTGGGCAGACACCCTTTTGCCACTGTCCTTTTCAATGAGCTTTCCAATTTCTCCATAAGTTATAGTCTCCCCGTATGGAATGTCCATTAAGATTTTCCAAACCTTTTGTTGAAAATCAGTTCCTACAGGTTTTACAGGTATTTCACTGTTAGATCTAGGAATGGCTTTAAAATAGTCGTCAAGCCATTTCTCTACTTTTTGAAATATATCTCGTTGCTCACCACATGGTTTTGCTTCCCTTAAATCGTATTTGCCGCCAAAATACTTTTGGTTTTCGAACCATAATCCTGTTAAATTTTCTCCATCGCTTGTCATAGTTATCAATCCCAGTGATGACACATATGTTTTCATATACATTTTCTCTATACTCCTTGACAAATTATATATATAAGTATATCCTATTGATGTAAGTTAATAAATCTTTTATGTTCTCTGTTTTATATTTTAACAGAGCTAAGATGGAAACAAGTGTAAATCTTGTACGGTCCCGCCACTGTAATAACGGAGCTTATCATTTTATGCCACTGATTAAATCGGGAAGGTTTTGATAAAGCGTTGATGTTTAAGTCAGGAGACATGCATAATTGATGTTACAAAATTAGACGGGTAATCTAATTTGCAACTATTATTTTGATACAGTAAATACGGACTGTGGATTTTGTATCCACAGTTTTTTTATTTGTCTTTTCATCGAGATCAGTCAAATCTCGTAGTTATAATACCGACTTTACAAGCTGCAGTGCTTATTCTGCGTTATATGTGCTGCAGTTAATAAAGTTTATATTTTGCAATTTAGGTTTCTCGCACAAATTAATTTGGAGTGCGACTTTCTCAATAGATAAGTTATAAGTGATAAAGAAAAAACTTCTTACACCATTTGGTAGTAAGAAGTTTTTTCTTTGTATTTTAAAGATCTAACTTGTAATCTCCATCTTTAATTTTGCCTGCTTTTCTTAAAAGTTTATCAAATATCAGTGATATAATTACTGGCAATACTATATGTAATACTATTACTGCTATTAACACATATGCTGTAAAGCCCATATCTGTAAAAGTACCAATCTGCCCTACTAAGCCAGAAGTACCCATTCCTGCACCCATAGCATTGTTTGTCATTTTAAATAAACATGTACTTATAGGTCCTATAATCGCTGCGGCTGCTGTTGGCGGCAACAAAATCCAAGGGTTTTTACATATGTTTGAAATCTGCAACATAGATGTGCCTATACCTTGTGCAACTACTCCTCCAATGCCGTTATCCTTGTAACTTATGGCTGCAAATCCTACCATCTGGGCACAACATCCTACTGTTGCTGCACCTGCTGCAAGTCCTGTAAGGCCAAGCATCATACAAAGGGCTGCACTTGAAATAGGAGCTGTTAAAGCAAGACCAACTATAACTGATACAACTATGCCAAATGCGAATGGCTGCCATTCTGTTGCTGTCATAATTATATCGCCTAGACCTTCCATCAATTTACCAACTAAAGGTCCAACTGCTGTTGCTGTTAGTGCGCCCATAATCATTGTAACTGCTGGAGTTACGATAATATCTACTTTAGTTTCCTTTGATACTGCTTTACCGAATTCTGCGCCGACTGCTGCTGCTAAAAATGAGCCTGCAGGTCCACCTAGCGCTGCTCCCATCATACCTGTAATCGCACTTGTAAACATAACTAACGGCGGTGATTGCAAGCCCCATGCAACTGCAATACCAATAGCGGCACCCATTAAATCCATCGCCTGGGCACCTGTGTCTACTAAAAATGTTGACACCATATTTGAACCAAATAAGTTGATTGTCTGTTCACCTATTGTCTTGATAATAAGTCCTATTAACAATGATGAAAATAGTCCTAGGGCCATAGCTGATAAAGCGTCTTGTAAATATCTTTTCGTTGAAAATACAATATTTTTACGCTTTAAAAAACTCTGTTTTTCTTCCATTTTTTACTCCTCTCATGTATATCATTCAATACACTTTTAACACTGTTGCTTATATGATACCAAATGTAAATATATGTGTCAAGACACCTTTATTTTCACTTTTCCCTGTGTTATAATGACAGCATGAATGCACAAGATAGAAGAAAAAAAATACTGATAAAACTTATTAATTCGCAAGTACCTGTTAGTGCTTCTTCTCTTGCTGACGAATATAAAGTCAGTCGCCAAATTATAGTCGGTGATATAGCCCTTCTTCGTGCTGGAGGTCACGATATAACAGCAACACCACGAGGCTATGTTTTGGAAGGAGAAGAAACATCTCATCCTTTTGTAGGTATTATTGCGTGTAAACACACTTCAGAACAATTACGTGAAGAACTATATACAATCGTAGATTTTGGTGGCACTGTTATAGATGTTACTATTGAACACAGCATATATGGTCAGCTGTCAGGTCAGTTAAATATCTCATCTAGATATGAGGCAGATCTTTTCGTTGAAAGTGTAAGCGGTGAATCGGATAAGCCTCTTAGCACTATTTCAGGAGGTATACATCTTCACAAAATCGGTTGTAAAACAGAAGAAATCTTCGAAATGATCAAATCAAAATTAGAAGAAAAAGGATTTATATTATAAAAAATACTCGCATAGACTGGTTATCCAATTTATGCGAGTTTTGTTTTATTGTTTTTTCTATTATTCTATTAGCAGTTGCTATAAGTTGCTATTCGTCACTTACTGCTGTGCTTAAGTTTAAAATACTCTTTTCAAGTTCAAGCAATTTATTGTTGATTTCATTAACTCTATTTACATCGCTAGTTTCTGAAATTGATAGATTTGCTCTGTATAATAAGTCTTCCAAGTCATAGTGAACATCGGCAATACGCTTATGCATTTCCTCTATTGCTCCTTGATCAATTTCTTCTCTAATCACTTCTTCTTGACTTAGCTTAACTCCTGTTTCAAGCTCGTATTCGGAAACACCTGTAACAACAGTCGCATCCATACCTGTCACTTCTTTAACATGTTCTGCAAAATCATATTTTGCTTGCATTTCTCCATGAACTAAGAATAGCTGTTTAGGTTTTTGCTGAAAACTTCCAATCCAACTTGTTAATCCATTTTTGTCTGCATGACCTGAAAAACCTTCAAGATTGTAGATTTCCGCATTGACATGAACACTTTCACCAAATAGGTTTACATCTTTTATTCCGTCAATTAGCAACCTACCAAGTGTACCTTCAGCTTGATATCCTACAAATACAATACTTGACTTAGGATTCCACAAGTTATGTTTTAAGTGATGCCTAATACGACCTGCTTCACACATACCGCTGGCAGATATAATTATTTTAGGTGAAGGATCAAGATTTAAGTATTGAGACTCCTGTGTTGTCTTTGTAAACTTCAATCCAGGGAAGTCTAAAGGATTGTCTCCTCTTCTTAAAAATTCTCTCGCCTCTTCATCGTAAACCTGAGCATTTTGTTTAAATACTTCTGTAGCATTAGTAGCCATAGGGCTATCAATATACACCTTCAATTTTTCAAGTTCATTTTTAAATTCGGGTTTTTCAGCATAAAACTTGTTAAACTCATATATAAGTTCTTGAGTTCTTCCTACTGCAAATGAAGGTATTACAATTGTTCCACCTCTTTTAGCAGTTTTTAAAATTATCTCGATCAAATCATCTATACTGTCTTGGTTAGGTGGATGTACCCTATTTCCATAAGTTGTTTCCATAATAACAACATCTGCTTTTTTTATGACTTTTGGATCTCTTAAAATTGGTCTGCCAATAACCCCAAGGTCTCCTGAAAAAACTATTTTTGAAGTATGTTCGTCTTCTGTGGCCCAAATTTCAATAATAGATGAACCTAATATATGGCCTGCCTCATTGAAAACAACTTTTATATTTTCATTTATTTCTACAAGTTGATCATATAAAACCGGCTTAACATATTTTAAAGTATCAACGGCATCGTTGTATGTATAAAGAGGTTCAACTAATTTTTTACCAGCTCTAAGAGCTTTTTTATTTTTCCATTCGGCTTCTTTTTCATGGATATATCCGCTATCTTTTAACATTATATCAAGTAGCTGAGCTGTAGCATCACTACAGTAGATATTTCCTTTAAACCCTCTTTTTATTAGAAGTGGCAACCTACCACAATGGTCAATATGAGCATGTGATAAAACTACACATTCTATTTCTGCTGGATCAAATGGAAATGGCTCATAATTTAGAGCTTCTATTGTTTTGCCACCTTGAAATTGTCCACAGTCTAGTAATATTTTATGATCTCCCACTGTCAGCAAATGACATGAACCTGTAACTCCATTTGCTGCCCCACAAAATTTTATTTTCATTTGAATACTCCTGTTGATAAATATCTTTCACCTGTATCCGGTAATACAACTACTATATTTTTGCCTTTGTTTTCTGGACGTTTTGCCAACTCAGTTGCTGCTGACAATGCTGCTCCAGATGAAATACCGCACAATATACCTTCAGTTTTTGCAAGTTTATCTGTAATTTCATATGCATCTTCATCACTAACAGTTAAGACTTCATCATATATCTCTTGATTTAATACTTCTGGTATAAAGTTTGCACCTATTCCCTGTATCTTATGAGGTGCAGCCTTACCTCCACTTAAAAGAGGTGATGATGCTGGCTCTACTGCAACAACTTTAATTTCAGGATTTTTTGATTTTAAATATTCAGAAGTTCCTGTCAATGTACCACCTGTTCCAACTGCAGCTACAAAGATATCAACTTTTCCATCCATATCTTCCCAAATTTCTGGCCCAGTTGTCTCCCTGTGAGCTGTGGCATTTGCTGGATTTTCAAACTGGCCTGCAATCCATGAGCCTTCTATTTCCTTAGATAATTCTTCGGCTTTTTCAATAGCTCCTGCCATACCTTTTGCTCCTGGTGTTAAAATAACCTCTGCACCGTAAGCCTTAATCAAATTAATTCTTTCTACACTCATAGAATCAGGCATTACTATTATAGCTCTATATCCTTTAGCTGTTGCATTTGCAGCAAGACCGATACCAGTATTCCCTGAAGTCGGTTCTATAATTGTACCTCCTGCTTTTAACAGGCCCTTTTCCTCTGCATCTTTAATCATATATTTTGCAACCCTATCTTTTGCGCTACCACCTGGATTTATAGCTTCAACTTTGGCGATAATAGTTGCATCTAAATCTTTACCATAATTTCCAAGTTCTAAAAGAGGTGTTTTACCTACAAGCTCTGTCATATTTTTGTATACATTCATAACTAGCCATCTCCTTTTACATTTCATACTTATTTTTTAAAAAAAGGCGCACAAATAAATTGTGCGCACATAAACTACTCTACTATGATTGTTTTAATGATTTGATCTTCGTATGGGCAATCCATTGGATCAGTTTTTACTGATACGATTTTATCTGCTGCTTCCATACCTTCTGTTACTTTTCCAAATGCAGCATACTGTCCATCAAGATGTGGAGCATCTGCTACCATAATAAAGAACTGAGAACCTGCTGAGTTAGGATCCATAGCTCTTGCCATTGAAAGAACTCCTCTTTCGTGAAGTATTTCATTTACATGGCCATTCATATTGAATTCGCCTTTGATTGTATATCCTGGGCCTCCCATGCCATTTCCATTTGGACATCCCCCCTGAATCATAAATCCAGGAATGACTCTGTGGAACTTCAAACCGTCATAAAATCCTTCATTTGCTAGCTTTTCAAAGTTTTCAACTGTGATAGGAGCTACATCTGGATAAAGCTCGCCTCTTAGAATATCACCATTTTCCATTTCAATCTTAAAAGTTTTCATAATTTTCTCCTTTATTATTAAATACTTTCTCTAAATCTAAATACTTCATTATCTACATAATCAGTATATTTTAGGTACCACAATTCATCTCTTAGCTGAGGAGGAAATACATTTTCAAGTTCTTGCATTTCTTCTTGTGATACAAATCTTACTTCTCTCATACGCTGATGTTTTTCATCGAATTCAGGATCTGATCCAAGTTTCAGCTCGCCCCCAACTATCTTTGCTAAAAAGAAGTTAACAAATCTCTGACCTCTTTCAGGTGACACTTCTTCTACGTGCCATACCATACGGCCTATTTCAACGTCTACATTTGTTTCTTCTTTCATCTCTCTAATAGCTGTTTCTACTGCAGTTTCGCCTTCTTCGATGCCTCCACCTGGAACCATCCAAATGTCTCTGCCTTCGTGATGCTGTCTTACCATTAACAATCTATCATCATCATCGAAAACTATTACTCTTACTCCACCTACCCACATAATAGACCTCCTGCAATCGCCATAACTACCGTTATAATAATGGGATTTATCTTAAAATATCCCGACATTATTATAGTTGCACCGCATATGGCTATCGGCACAATGGCTAACTGAACTTCTTGAGCTAAAAAGATAACACCTGCAGCAATTAATCCTACTGTAGCAGGTCTAATACCTTTCATAACTCCCTGAACAATTTTGCTATCATTGAATTTGCTTAAAAATTTAACTGCTACAATTACAACTACAAAAGATGGTATAGCAACACCTAAAGTTGCTATAAAAGCTCCTGCAAGTCCAGCATAGTTAAATCCTATATATGTAGCTGCATTTACTACCATAGGTCCAGGAGTAACCTGACTTATGGCAACTAAATTTGCAAATTCATCTGACCCCATCAATCCATATGATGAAACTGTTTGAAATATTATAGGCAGCATAGCTAATCCGCCGCCAAAACTAAATAGCCCGATTTTGAAAAACAAATAAAACATCAGGCATAAACTATGTAACATTTATTTCCCCTCCGTTTTATTCCAATAATATATAACTCCCAAAATCGCTGCTAGTATTACTACTATTATAGCATTTATTTTAAATAATACCACACCTACAAATGCTAATATTGCTAAAAACCAATGAAACCAATGACTTAATGTTTGTTTGCCTATATTAAATGCAACTACTGCAACAAGTCCTGTTACACAAGCTTTTATCCCTGTAAATGCACCTTGTATATACTTATTGTCATTTATTGCATTTATAACATTTGCAAGGGCCAATATAATTAAAAAGGATGGTGTAATAACTCCAATAGTTGCAAACAGCCCACCTTTTAATCCAGCTTTTTTATAGCCGATATAAGTTGCTGTGTTTATTGCTACTACTCCAGGTACTGCTTGACTCACCGCAATACAGTCTAGCATTTCCTCGTCTGTGACCCAATGTTTATCTTCGACAGCAATACGCGTCATAAGGGGAATCATTGCCATTCCGCCACCTATAGTAAACAATCCTATTTTAAAAAACTCCCAAAATAGTGATAGCAATATATGTTTATCTTGCTTATTTGTCATAGTTATTTTTTTTGACCTTTCCTAGATGTATATTTTTCTTTACACACACCATGCGGACGCCAAATGTAATACCAAAACTTATGTACATAGCTACCAACTGGTGCATGTTTTCATAAGATATTATATAGCCGATGGCTCCAAGCAATGAAGCCACCGCATAAACTTCTTTTTCAAATACAAATGGTACTTCTCCAGCACAAATATCTCTAATTGTACCTCCGCCTGTACCTGTTAGCATTGCTAATGTGATAATTATAAATGGTTCGAAAAAACCATGGTTTGTAGCTGATGCACTTCCTATAGCTGTAAATGCCGCCAAGCCTAAAGCATCGCACAAAGTTATCAATCTCTCCAAGTAATGGATATGATTATAAAATACTATAACAACCAAAGCTGTAATTAAGCTGATAATCACATAAAAAGGATTGTCTAAAGAAACTGGCATTTTCAAGTTGATAATTATATCTCTTACAATACCGCCACCAACTGCTGTAATAATCGCTAAAAAGCAAATGCCGTAGTAATCTAAATCCTTTTCAATAGCAACTAATGCTCCTGTTACTGCAAATGCAACAGTACCTATTATCTCCATTAGTGAAATAAACTCCATGTTTATTTTTCCTCGTTAACAATTTTTATAGCTGCTGCTACAGCTTCATCAACAGGCATTTCAGTTTTATCTGCATCTCTTCTTAGTTTGTACTCAACAATACCATCTGCTGCACCTTTACCTACTGTAATACGTACTGGTATACCTAACAAGTCTGCATCTTTAAACTTAACTCCTGGTCTTTCTTTTCTATCGTCTAGAAGTACTTCAACTCCTGCTTTTCCAAGTTCATCGTAAATTTTTTCTGCAATATTTGCCTGTACTTCATCATCTGGTTTTACCAAAGTGATAATTACATGATATGGAGCAACTGACATAGGCCAAATAATACCATTTTCATCATAGTGCTGTTCTACTACAGCTGCTAAAGTTCTTGATACTCCAATACCGTAACAACCCATTACAATTGGCTTATCCTTTTGTTCTTCGTCTTTGTAGTAAGCACCCATTGCTTCTGAATATTTAGTTCCAAGTTTAAATACCTGACCAACTTCAATACCTCTAGCATGTTTAACTGGAGCTCCACAAACTGGACATGGATCACCTTCTAGAAGAGTTTTAATATCTGCTACGATATCGCCTTTATAGTCTCTTCCATAGTTCATATTGATGTAGTGGTGATCTTTTTCATTTGCGCCTGCACATAGGTTTTTCAATCCAACTAATTCGCTATCTACTACGATAGTGCAATCATGTAGTCCCATAGGACCTGTAAATCCACCAACGCAACCTGTAACTTCACCCATTTTAGCTTCATCAGCAAATTCGATTGCATGTTCTGGGATATTTAAAGCGTTTACAAGCTTGATTTCGTTTAGCTCTCTGTCACCTCTTACAAATGCGGCAACATAGCCATTCTCCTTACCAAAGTCATCATAAGTAACAAATAGCAATGCCTTGATTGTCTGCTTTTTATCTAGTTCTAGGTAATTAGCAACATCTTCAATTGTCTTTGTATCAGGAGTGAATTTCTTTTCTAGTGGTAACATTTCTACATCTGTTTGAGGTTCAGCGTCTTTTACTTCTGCTCTTTCAGTAGTTGCAGCCATATCGCAGTTTTCACAGTATGCGATTTCACTTTCACCGAATTCTGAGATTGCTGTAAACTCATGGCTGTTGCTACCGCCAATAGCTCCTGTATCAGCTTCTACAGGTCTAAATGTCAATCCACATCTTGTAAAGATTTTTTCGTAAGCAGCATACATATCTTCGTAGCTCTTATCTAATCCAGCCTGGTCTTTATCAAAAGAATAAGCATCCTTCATAATAAATTCTCTTGAACGCATTAGTCCAAATCTTGGTCTTGCTTCATCTCTATATTTAGTCTGAATCTGATAAAGGTTAATAGGTAGCTGTCTATGTGATGTAATATCATTTCTTACGATATCTGTAAAAATTTCTTCATGTGTAGGTCCAAGACAAAATTCTCTGCCATGTCTATCCTTAAGTCTCCACAATTCAGGGCCGTAAGCAAACCATCTACCTGACTCTTCCCAAAGTTCTGAAGGCTGTATAGCTGACATTAAAATTTCCTGTCCACCAGCCTTATCCATTTCTTCTCTAACAATATTTTCAATTTTTCTTAGTGATCTCCATCCCAAAGGCATGTATCCATATACACCAGAAACTAATTTTCTGATCATACCAGTTCTAAGTAGCAATACATGACTTGGTAGTTCCGCCTCATTTGGCACTTCTCTTAAAGTTTTCAAATGCATCTTTGAAAGTCTCATTTACTCATTTCTCCTTTTTAATTACTTTTCAATATACAAACTGCTTCCGCAGCTATTCCTTCTTTTCTGCCAGTGAACCCTAACTTTTCAGTAGTTGTTCCCTTAATATTTATCTGTCCTTTATCTATTGTAAGGGTTTTTGCAATTTTTTCAATCATTTGTTCAACATAAGGTGAAATTTTAGGCCTTTCGCAGACAACAGTAGCATCTATATTGCTAATTGAATATCCCTGTTCTCTAACCATATACCCCACTTGCTCCAAAAGTTCCAAGCTGTTTGCACCTTTGTATTTTTCATCTGTATCCGGGAAATGTCTACCGATATCTCCCATAGCAGCCGCTCCTAAAATTGCATCCATAATCGCATGTAAAAGCACATCGGCATCGCTGTGTCCTAACAATCCTTTTTTATACGGTATTTCAACACCGCCTAAGATACATTTTCTATCTTCCACAAGTTTATGGACATCAAATCCTTTACCTATACGTGTTTCCACCGGCAAATCCTCCCTAGTTGTGATTTTAATATTTGCGTAACTTCCCTCTACGAAAACTGGGCACACTCCAAGCTTTTCCACCAAGCTAGCATCGTCAGTGCCGTAAAAACCATCCTCATAAGCTTTTTCGTATGCAGCCTTAAGAATGTCATATCGAAATCCCTGAGGTGTTTGAACTGCCATAAGTTCGTCGCGGTTCAAAGTTTCTGTTTTTGTTCTAATTGTATCCTTAGGTCTGACGCAAACTATTGCAGCATCATTTTGCACAGATGCAGCTATTGTATGCTCTATTATTCTCTGTGATACAAAAGGTCTAGCTCCATCGTGAATTAAAATATAATCTATGCCCATATTTTGATTGTCTATCGCTTGCAGAGCTCTGTAAATAGAATCCTGTCTTTGCTCGCCTCCAGATACTATACCTGTAAACTTGTTTAACTGTCTATTAGTTAAATATGGCACCATTAAATCTCTGCACCATTTCATATATTTTTCATCAGTTACAACATATATATTATCCACTAAATCACAATCGGCAAAAGCCTGAAAAGTTTTAACTATAACAGGTTTACCGCTTACTTTTAAAAACTGTTTTGGAATATCCATTTCCATGCGGCTTCCCTTTCCAGCCGCTGCAATAACAACACCTATTTTTTTATTGTTATACATTTATTTCTCCAATACTTTATTAATATTTATATGGTTTACCAAATATCATACGTCCAGCTGCTGTTTGTAACACTGTACTAACTTTTATCTTTATAGTTTCACCTATATATTTTTTACCGCCTTCAACAACAATCATAGTACCATCATCTAGGTAAGCAAGACCTTGGTCTCTTTCTTTGCCCTCCTTAACAATAGTTACTTCCATCACTTCATCTGGCAAAACTATAGGTTTAATAGCATTTGCTAGTTCATTTATATTTAGCACGCCTACTTCTTTAATTTTAGCAACTTTATTTAAGTTGAAATCATTTGTAACAACTTGCCCTTTCATAATACTAGCAAGTTTTAAAAGTTTAACATCTACTTCCGGTATTTCAGCTAATGCTTTTTCCGAATCGGTATTGTATATATCTATGCCGTATTCTTCTTGAATCTTTTTTAATATATCAAGACCTCTTCGACCTCTTTTCCTTTTTAGCGAGTCCTTACTGTCTGCAATATGTCTAAGTTCTACTAAAACAAACTCAGGTATAATTATAGGCCCTTCTAAAAAGCCTGTTTTCATAATGTCTAAAATTCGACCATCGATAATTACACTAGTATCAAATATTTTAGGTGAAGCTCCTTTTTTATCTTTTAATTTGCTTCCAAAGGTGCTAAGTTTTTTCTCAAAATAAAGTTGATTGAAAATCTCAGTTCCACGCTCTCCTAAAATCATAACTCCCATATATCCTAAAATTACATATGTTAGTATTGTCAATACTGTAGCAACCGAATCTATACCGATTTGCATATATATTAAACTCAATAAAAATGCAATTATAAATCCTACAATAAGTCCAATTGTACCAAATACAAGTTTATTTGCAGAAACAGATCTAGCTTCTTTACTTAATTTCTTAGAGAGAACCCTTCCCAATTGGGCGAACGTTGGAAACAAGCTATAAAATATAAAACCAAAAATAATTGCAAAAAATATAGACATGCCTATTTCCTGCCCTACAGTAAATGGTTCTCCAAACCACTTAGTCGCTTCGAGCAATTTACTTGTAGCCAAAAATAAATAAACTCCTACATATGCACCTATAAAGAAAAATATACCCTTTAACAGTTTTTTTACCATGCACTACCTCCCTTCTCTTTTATTTTTTCCGTAAAATAACAAAGTGAAGTGACTTGCCTAAATCACTTCACATATCATCTTCTCAGCTTCATCAGTTGTAATATCTTTTACAAGTACTAGCTCGCTTTCCATGATTTGCATAGCATTTGAAAGCATCTTCTTTTCACCATTGGATAAGCTCTTTGTCTGTTCTATACGATATAGATTTCTTGCAACTTCTGCAACTTGCAAAATATCTCCTGTTTTCATCTTATCCATATTAGCTCTATATCTTCTATTCCAATTTGATGGCATAGGGGTTGACTCTGCACTTAAAACATCTAAAAGTTCCTGGACTTTTGATTCGTCAATTATCTCACGAACTCCTATTTGATCGCTTTTATCTACAGGTATCATAACCTTCATACCTCCATGGGGTGTATTTAGTATATAATATTGTCTTTGTTCTCCTAATATTTCTTTAACTTCTATTTTTTCAATTACACCTGCACCGTGCATAGGATAAACAATTTTATCTCCTACATTATACATTTTTATACTCCTTTCGGAACGTTGTTAAAAAATAAACTGTCCCAAATTTAGTATAATCCATATAATAACAAATTGTCAATAACTAAAATTAATTATAATATCATAAGAATAAATTTGTGTCAATATATAAAAAATGCCCTAATGGCTTTACGATTATCACCATAGGGCATATTTTCAACATTTTATAAATCTACAGAAATATTTTCTTGTTTTTCTATATTATGTTTTTCAGCATAGCCTGTTAACATTAGAGTCAATGCTCCATCTCCTGTTACATTACATGCAGTACCAAAGCTATCCTGCAAAGCAAAGATTGTTAGCATCAAAGCTGTTCCTGTCTGGTCAAATCCTAAAACACCAGTGATTAGACCTAGTGAAGCCATAACTGTTCCACCTGGTACTCCCGGTGCTCCAATAGCAAAGATACCTAATAGTAGACAGAATAAAATCATAGTTGTTACACTTGGAATTTCACCGTATAAAATCTGTGATACAGTCATAACGAAAAATACTTCTGTTAAAACTGAACCGCATAGGTGGATATTAGCAAATAGTGGAATTCCAAAATCTACCATATCTTCTCTAAGTGTTGGTTCTGATTTTTTAGCACATCTAAGAGCAACAGCAAGAGTTGCAGCTGATGACATAGTTCCTACAGCAGTGATATATGCAGGTCCGTAGTTTCTCAAAACATTTATTGGATTTTTCTTTGAGTATGCACCACCAACAGCATATAGCAATGCAAGCCAGATATAATGGCCAATCATTACGATTACAATAACCTTTAAGAATACTGGTAACTGTTTTGTAATTGTTCCTTCATATGAAAGAGCACAAAATGTTAGAGCGATAAAAAATGGCAATACCGGAATTACAATTTTAGATACAATCTGTAAAACTATTTTTTGGAATTCATCTAAAATTGCAGTAATAGTTTTAGCCTTTGTCCATGTAGCAGCAAGACCGATTAAAACAGAAAGTACCAAAGCACTCATAACTTCCATAATCTGCGGGATTTCTAGCTGGAATATTACTTCTGGAAGTTCCTTTAAACCTTCAACTTGTGAAGCAATATTTAGGTGTGGAATAAGTGCATATCCTGCTCCAGTTGACATAAATGCAGCACCGATTGATGATACGTATGCAATTACAAGTGCTACTCCTAACATTCTTGATGCGTTGTTTCCCAATTTTGTAATAGATGGTGCGATAAATCCGATTACGATTAACGGTACGCAGAAATTGATAAACTCACCTAGTACAAACTTCAAAGTTACAACTACATTCATTACGGCTTCATTGGCAACTAGTCCGACAACAATACCAGCGGCTACGCCAAGTAAAAGACGAAATGGTAAGCTTGAAAATATTTTTTTCAATTTTTCTCCTCCTAAAACATATAACTATTTGTTTGAAATGAAAAGCGAAGCCATCAGGCTTCGCTAAACCTCAATTTAATATTATAACATAACAATCGTATCTTTTTTGTCTCTTTTTGGAACAAAGTAGTCTTTATTTTCATCTAAGTAATATCCAACTTGATCATCCTTCATATCAACAATTTCTGATTTGTGTGTTGGATAACCAAATCCAATTACACTTTGTATAACCATATTAGCTGGAATATTAGCAACTTTATATAGTTCTTCCCTGTTTACATTGTCTATTATACAGCTTCCTACTCCATGATTCCATGCTGCCAATGTTAAGTTGCTCATTGCAAGGCCAGCATCTGTATCAACCCATTTTGATTTGTCTTTTTCATCGTATAAAACTACTACAAACATAACAGGTTTTTCACCTTCTTTAGGTTCTCCAAGTTCCTTTGGAAGTCTTGCAGCCCACTTAGTTAGAGGAAAAACTTCATTTACAACTTTTTCATCTGTAATAAATAGGTATCTTAACGGCTGTAAATTTGCTGCACTTGATGCAAGTCTCAAAGATGTTTTCATATCTTCAATTACATTTGATTCTATTTTATGAGACTGATCAAATCTTCTATAAGTTCTTCTTGTCTTTAAAAGTTCCATTAATTCCATGATAAAGCCTCCAAACTATTTAACTTCTTTAACTTCATATCCTTCATCTGTAACTGCTTTAGCTAAAACATCATCACTAACATCAGCGCTTAAAGTTACTTCTGCTTTTTTCCCTTCAAAATCTACTGCTACTTCTGAGACTCCTTCAACTTTTGCCAAAGCATCATTTACATGTTTAACACAATGCTGACACATCATTCCTTCTACCATTAAAGTTTTTTTCATTTGATTTTCTCCTTTCACTTCTTCACCAGTTTCAATATTTAAATTATTTTCTTTTAATCTCTTAGGTTTAAAAAATCTCAATCTAAGTGCATTGGAAACTACACAGACTGAACTGAAACTCATAGCAGCTGCTCCAATCATTGGACTTAGTTTCAATCCAAATGAAAGATAAAATACTCCTGCTGCCACTGGTATACCAATTATATTGTAAAAAAATGCCCAAAACAAGTTTTGCTTAATATTTCTCATAACTTTTCGACTTAATTGTATAGCGGTTGACACATCTAACAAATCGTTTTTCATAAGAACTATATCAGCCGAATCCATTGCAATATCTGTTCCAGCACCGATGGCAATACCAACATCTGCTCTTGCAAGGGCAGGTGCATCATTTATACCATCTCCAACCATTGCAACTTTTTTACCTTGATTTTGTAATTTTTTGACTTGTTCTTCCTTATCCTGTGGCATAACTTGTGAAATAACCTTGTCTATACCAACTTGACTGCCAATTGCATTTGCAGTTTTTTCATTGTCTCCTGTTACCATGAGAACTTCTATACCCATAGATTTTAGTTCTTCCACTGCGTCCTTACTTGTTTCTTTTATTGTATCTGCAATAGCAATAATTCCTATAAAATTACTATCTACAGAAAAATACAAAGGAGTTTTGCCTTCTTGGGCAATTTGTAAACCTGCGTTTTCATCTACATCTTTTACTTTTTCCTCTTTCATAAGTGCCAAGTTGCCACCTAAGCAAATTACTCCATCTACTGTTGCTTTAAGTCCTCTGCCAGCTATCTGCTGGAAATTTTCAACTTTCAGCGAGTCCATTGATTTTTCTTCACCTTTTTGAACAATAGCCTGACCTAAAGGATGTTCAGAAAGTTTTTCAATAGAATAAGCCATTCTTAAAAATTTATCTTCTTCTATATTTTCTGCGCAGATTATATCTGTAACTTCTGGTTTGCCCGCTGTAATTGTACCTGTTTTATCTAGGATAATCGCATCTATACCGTGAGCAGTTTCAAGCGCATCTGCGGACTTAATCAATATACCATTGCTAGCTCCTCGTCCTGTACCTACCATTATGGCTGTTGGAGTTGCTAGTCCTAGAGCGCATGGACACGAAATAACTAACACTGAGATACCCATTGACAAAGCAAATTCAAATGTCATTCCTAAAGCTAACCACGCTACAAAAGTCACAAGAGCTATGCAAATAACGGCTGGAACAAACACTCCGCTTATTTTATCTGCTAGCTTTGCAATCGGTGCTTTAGAAGATGTTGCATCGTCAACAAGTTTTACAATCTGTGAAAGAGTTGTCTCGTCGCCCACATTTGTCGCCTCAATTTTAAAGTATCCGCTTTTGTTTACAGTCGCACCTATAACCTTATCTCCCACTGTCTTGTCTACAGGAATGGATTCGCCGGTTATTGCAGACTCGTCTAGTGATCCATTACCTTCTATTATAACGCCATCTACGGCAACTGCTTCACCTGCTTTAACGACTACAATATCGCCTTTTAAAACTTCTTCTGCTGATATTGTCACTTCATTTCCATCCCTTATAACTACTGCTGTTTTAGGTGCTAAGTCCATAAGTTTGGAAATGGCATCCGATGTTTTGTTTTTAGCTCTCGCCTCGAAAAATTTGCCCAGGGTAATAAGTGTTAATATCATTGCCGCTGACTCAAAGTATATGTCCATCGCAAAATGATGAGCCATAGTTAAATCCCCATGTCCTAGGCCGTAGGCAATTTTGTAAATAGCGTATATGCCATATAGAATTGCTGCCGATGAACCTATGGCAATTAGAGAGTCCATATTTGGTGCTCTGGCAATAAGTGTTTTAAATCCTATCCTATAAAATTTAAAGTTGACAAATACTACTGGTATTAAAAGTAAAAACTGTGTAAATGCAAAAATCATAGAGTTTTCATTTCCAAGTAAAAAGCCTGGAAGTGGCCATCCCATCATATGTCCCATGGAAATATAGAAAATAGGGACAGTAAAAATCAGCGAAACTATTAATCTGATTTTCATAGTTTTCGCTTCCTGTGATGCTAAATCTACAGCTTCATTGCTCTTTTGAGTATTTTTTTCTCCCTGAACCTGAGCTCCATATCCAGCTTTTACTACAGCATCTACAATCTCAGCTGTATTTGTCATATTTTCATCGTATGAAACCACCATGGTATTTTTAAGCAAATTAACATTTACATCTGTTGTACCATCCATGGCAGATACTGTTTTTTCAACCCTTGCAGAACATGCTGAACATGTCATGCCGGTTACATCGAATTTTTCTTTTTTCAATTTTCACCTCTCCTACTTAATATTTATCATTAAAATGCATCTTTGCACATTTATGTTTCTATACTATTTTACCACACTTTATGATATAATAAACCCGAATGACAAAAAAAGTTAGGAGTGATTAACCAATGGATAGATTATTAGTTGTAGATGATGAAATTAAAATAAGAACAGTTATAAGAGAATACGCAGAATACAACAACTTTTTAGTTGATGAAGCCGAAGATGGCCTTGATGCTATAAATAAAGTAAAAGTTAACGATTACGATATTATAGTTATGGATATTATGATGCCAAAGCTAGATGGATACAGCGCTTGCAAAGAAATTAAAAAAATCAAAAATATACCAGTTATTTTACTATCGGCTAGAAGCGAAGAATACGATAAGCTTTTCGGTTTTGAGCTAGGTATTGATGATTACGTTGTTAAACCATTTAGTCCTAAGGAATTAATGGCACGTGTAAATGCAGTAATTACTCGTCATAGAGCAATTGCCGATGCAGCTTTAGCATCAGCAAATCTAAATGCTGCTAGTGCTGCTCCAGCACATGAAGCACCAGCCGCTCCAACACATCCCGTATACGAATTTAAGGGACTTGTTGTTGATACTGCTGGCAGAACAGTTGAAGTCGATGGCAATCGTGTTGACTTAACACCAAAGGAATACGATTTGCTTTGTTACTTGATAGAACATAAAAATATCGCACTTTCAAGAGAACAACTTCTTGGTGATATTTGGGGCTATGATTTTTACGGTGACGATAGAACTATCGATACCCATATTAAAAATTTACGTAACCATCTAGGTGATTACAGAGAGTACATAGTAACTTTAAGAGGTGTAGGCTACAAATTTGAAGCGTAGATAGAATTATAAAAAATATAGTAGTAATATATGAGGTGTACAAAATTGAAATTAAAACTAAACTTTAAAAGTATTAGATTTAAAGTATGGATGTACTTTTTAATCTTTACATTTGTAATATTATTTCTAATTTGGTTCCTTCAGATTTTCTTTTTAAACAACTACTATGAAAAAATGAAAATCGTTGAAACTCAAAAAACTATTGCAACTATTACAGATAGTTATCAACATATGAATCAAGAGGCTTTTTTCGATAAAATCGAAAGTCAAATAGATAATGACGATATTTTCGTTAAAGTCGTTTCTGAAAAAAAAGAAGTTTTTTCTTCTAACGACCAGATTATCGCATATAAACCAGAACTGGAAAAGGCTCAAGATTCTTTAAGTAAAATATCAAAAGATGATAGCAGTATAGCGCTGACTTTGCAAGGTGAAAAGACAAAGCGAGAAACTTGGATTTACGCTGGATATTTAGATGCTTCCCACGATATGACATTATACGTTGTAGCACCTTTGTATCCTGTTACTTCAACTATAAAAATCCTACAAAATCAGCTTATATACATAACCCTTATTTCTTTGATATTTGCATTTGCTCTTTCAGTATATATTTCATCTAGGATTTCAAAACCTATTTCAAGGATTACAGATGGAGCAACTAAACTTGCCAATGGAGAGTATGGCATAACATTCCCTAGTAACTACGCTTACTCTGAAATAAATGAACTTGCAAATACTTTAAACAAAACATCTTCGGAATTAGAAAAATCTGTAAATATGCAAAAGGATCTTATGGCAAATGTTTCACACGACCTTAAGACCCCTCTAACAATGGTAAAATCTTATGCTGAAATGATTAGAGATTTGTCAGGAGATAATGCTGAAAAAAGAAATGCTCATCTACAAGTAATTATAGATGAGTCAGATAGATTAAATAAACTTGTAAACGATATTTTAACTTTGTCAGCTGTACAAGCTGGTACCCTTGAACTTAATATTACTAAGTTCAGTATTAAGGACTTGGTAGCTTCACTGTTACAACCTTACGAACTTTTAAAAGAACAAGGATATCATATTATGTTTAACTGTCGCCAAGATGTTGAAGTAATAGGCGATGAAGAACGTATAAAACAAGTAGTTTCAAATCTACTTACAAATGCAATAAAATACTGTGGTGAAGATAAAAAAATATTTGTAAATATTAAAAAATGGGGCAAAAGAGTACATTGTGAAATAGTAGATCACGGACAAGGTATTAAACCTGATGAGCTTCCATATATTTGGGAAAAATACTACAAATCAAGTACTAACCACGTGCGAGCAACAAAAGGCTCAGGTATTGGTCTTTCAATTGTAAAAACTATACTTACTGCTCACAATGCACGTTTTGGTGCCGAAAGTAAAGTAGGTAGAGGCACAACTTTTTGGTTTGAACTAGAAGTTGCACCAGAACCTAAGCACCACCAAACTCCTAAAGAAAGCTGGAACAAATTGCTTCATTAATATTTTTTACACCAACAATCTGAACATCTGCTCCCATATCGGAACCTATTTTCTTAGCGTTTCCATATGGGAGTATTATTTTTGTAAAGCCCATACGAACTGCTTCTTTTACAATTTTGTCAGCATTTTGTACATTTCTTAGCTCACCTGTCAATCCGATTTCTCCAAGTAAAATAGTTTTAGGCGAAAAAACCTTATCCCTGTATGAAGAATAAATAGACATAGCTACGCTTAAATCTGTATAAGTTCCTTCTGGTTTCAATCCACCTACAACATTTACATATACATCTTGATTTATCAAAGACAAGCCTGCTTTTCTCTCTAAAACTGCTAATATCATATTTAGTCTAGCACTATCTATACCAATAGCCGTTCTCCTTGCAAAGCCTATGTTAGTAGGCGATGTAAGCGCCTGTATTTCAAGTAAAAGAGGTCTTGTTCCCTCATAAACTGCTGTAACTGTTGAGCCTTCTTTGGCACCTTCAAATCCTTCCAAAAATGTTTGTGATAGGTTTTCAACTTCTATCAATCCCTCTTGGGCCATTTCAAATGCACCTATTTCACTTGTAGTACCAAATCTATTTTTAAAAGATCTTAAAATACGTAGCTCGTGATTTCGCTCCCCTGTAAAATGAAGCACACAATCTACTAGATGCTCAACGATTTTAGGCCCTGCTAGCTCACCGCTTTTAGTTACATGAGCTACTATAAATATAGGTATGTTTTCCATTTTACCAAGTCTCATAAGCTCATTGCCACATGCTCTAACTTGTGACACACTTCCAGGTGCTGCATCTAAAGCTGCCGAATAAGTAGTCTGTATAGAGTCAACAATTAAAAACTCAGCTTTCATTGCCTTTGCACACTCTGAGATATTTTCCATATTGGTTTCAGAAAGCACCATAAGATTTTCGCTAAGTTTAGGACAAATCCTATCAGCTCTCATTTTAAGCTGTATCTCAGACTCCTCGCCTGAAATATATAAAACTCTTTTACCAGCAGTGGCAATATTGTTTGCAGCTTGCATTATCAAAGTTGATTTACCTATACCAGGTTCACCTGAAATCAAAGTTAAAGATCCTTTTACAATACCTCCACCTAAAACTCTGTTTAACTCTCTAATACCTGTATCAACTCTATCCTGTGTACCGCTTACCTTAATATCTGAAAGTTTGTTTACTTTGCTATTTTTACCTCCTGTAATCCCACTTCGTCTTCTAGGATCATCTTCCTTTGTAGGTAAAACTTTTTCTTCTACAAAAGTGTTCCATGCGCCACATACACATTGGCCCATCCATTTTGGGCTTTCGTAGCCACACTCTTGACACACATATACTGTCTTAACTTTTTTAGCCATCTTATCTCCTATTACAATTTCATATTAATATATCAAAATTATCAATTTTAAAACATTTTAGAACATTTGTTCTTTTTTCAATTATACTTTTTTTATTTGCTATTGTCAATATTTTCTATTTTACTTTTTCCACTGTTACAAACATAATTACAGCACCTATTGCAGTTACAATTGTTGAAACCAAAGTAAGCATATCTACACCCATGTAATCTATTATCACACCACCTACCAAAGAGCCTATAATCGTTGTAATTGTAGTCATCATAACATACAAAGACTGCCCTTTAACCGCTTCACCTTTGCTCATAATTTCATCTATAAAATGAACCATAGCCGGCATAAATAAAGCAAATGAAAACAGCTGTAAAAACTGAGCCATAAAAATAACAGTTACCGAATTAGCCATATGACATATTCCGATTTCCAAAGTATAACAAATAGATGCAACTTTTAGCATAGTCTCACATCTAAATTTCTTTCGCAACTTATCAAAACATATTAAGGTAGGTATTTCCAAAAATGCTAATACAGAAAAAACTCTGCCCATATCTTCGCTATTTCCGCCAACATTAGTTACTATTTGCAGCATAAAACTGTTTAAAATCTGATTGCTAAAATAGACACCGACTACACCGATATTCACCACGAAAAACATTTTATGACGCTTGATAAACTCCACTAAATTTATGCTTTCATCATCCTTTTCCTCAAAAGAACGTGTCATTCCTGAAGCCTCTTTAGCTTTGTCAAAATGCTTTTTAGTAAAAATCAAACTTATTAAAAACAATACTAAAACTATTTCTCCAGAAATCGGCAACACATTAGTTCCGTGTTTTTCCACTATGCTGCCTAAAACTGCGCACAAAATCGCATATGTAAAAGAGCCAAAACTTCTAGTCACTCCAAAGTTTACATAATATCCGCTCTCCTGCAACTTGAAATTTAGGGTATTTAAGAATGGCTGTATCATGGTTAGCCAAGCTATTGTCAAGATGTAAATTACTGCCAGGGCCATAGTCGCGCCTTTTAAGACGAACATTACACCTGTAAAAATCATAAGCATAACCGTCATAATTTCCGTAATGCCTATTAGGGTAAATTTTTTAGTCCTATCGGCAAAATCGGCTAGAAATGGCTGTATTACTACTGCCAGCAAGTTTCCAACAGCTAGGATTATCCCGATTTGTGAATTTGTAAAGCCTTTCGCGAGCAAAAAAACTGATGCAAAGCTATATACAATTCCAAATGACATCCAATATGAACCATGAATAGCACCATAATCTATATTGAGTAACCTTTTCATAAGTTATCCTCCATTTTAACATTTTAAGTAAAAAGACTGCTGTATCTTCAATACAACAGCCTTTTTGATTTTATTAATTAAGTTATAAGTGTTAGTGTAGTCTTAAATAAATTTTATTTGTCTGTTCCAGCCTGATGTGCAGCAATAATCTTGTCTGCAATCTGCTGAGGAACCTGTTCGTATCTAGCAAATTCCATTTCGAAGTTTCCTCTTGCCTGAGTCATAGATCTTAGTACGATTGAGTAATCGAATAATTCAGCCTGTGGAGCTTCAGCCATAATCTTCTGATCTCCATTGTTCTGAGGTTCCATACCTAAAATCTTACCTCTTCTCTTATTCATATCACCCATAACATCGCCCATGTATTCTTCTGGTACGAAGATTTCAAGTTTCATAATAGGCTCTAGCAATACAGGTTTTGCTTCCATGATACCTTTTTTAAATGCCAATGAAGCAGCAATCTTAAATGCCATTTCATTTGAGTCAACATCGTGGTATGAACCATCGTATAAGTCAGCTTTGATATTAACTACTTTGCAACCAGCTAGAGGACCTTTTTCCATTGATTCAACAAGTCCTTTTTCAACTGCAGGTACATAGTTCTTTGGAATAGATCCACCAAATAGTGATTCAGTGAATTCAAATTCTTCAGCTGATGGTGAAAATCTAATATGTACATCTCCGTACTGTCCAGCACCACCAGATTGCTTTTTATGTTTACCCTGTACGTCTGAGCTACCCTTGATAGTTTCTCTATAAGCGATCTTCTGTGGGATAGTTTTTACTTCTACGCCAAATCTATCTTTAAGTTTAGCCATAATAATATTTAACTGGATTTCACCCTGACCACCAAGCAATGTCTGATGAGTTTCATTGTTTCTTTCGATAACAAATGAAGGGTCTTCTTCTCTTAGCTTAGCTAATCCAGAGAATACTTTGTCTTCATCTTTCTTTTCAGCTGCTTCAATAGCTACATATAGTGATGGCTTTGGATAATCCAAAGGTAAGTATCTGATAATATCATTTTTATCACACAATGTATCACCTGATAATGTATGCTGTAATTTAGCAACAGCAACTATATCTCCAGCTTCTGCATAATTTAATTCTTCCTGATGGTTACCTCTTAAGAAGAATAACTTACCGATTTTTTCAACTTTGCCAGTTCTTTCATTTAGAACTTCAGTGCCAGCTCTTAGTACACCAGCTACAACTTTCATAATAGAAATCTTACCAACAAATGGGTCGATTATAGTCTTAAATACAAATGCTGAAACAGGACCGTCTACTACTGAAATCTTTTCAACTGGTTCATTGTTATCGTTAAATCCTTGATATGGACCATGCTGTAGTGGAGTTGGTACATAAGTTACCAATAGATCCAACAATCCTTGAGAACCTTTTTGTAGTTCGAAAGCAGCTGATAAAACTGGTACCATAGCGCCGTCAGCGATACCTTCTGCTAGTCCTTTTTTAATTTCTTCTTCAGTGAAGTTATCACCGTTAAAGTATTTTTCCATTAGACTATCGTCAGTCATAGCGATAGCTTCTTTTAATTCTTCGTCTATTTCTGTTGTAATTGGCCAGCTAAATGGAATTAGATGGTCTCCAAATTTTTCTTTTAATTCATTAAAAGTTTTATAATAGTCAAATTCGTCTTTATCTCTCTTATTGATTACAATAAATCTAGGCTTTTTGTATCTTTCACATGCTTTCCAAGCCTGTTCAGTTCCAACCTGGATACCTGCGCCTGCATCTACTAAAATAATAGCTGCTTCAGCCGCTCTCAATGCTGCATTAACTTCACCAACAAAATCAAAATATCCTGGTGTATCTATAAAGTTAATCTTGTTTTCTTTCCAGATTACAGGAACAACAGAAGTGTTAATTGAGTAACCCTTTTCCTTTTCCATTTTGTCATAGTCGGAAACTGTATTACCATCTTCTACTTTACCCATTTTATCTATTGCGCCAGTTTCTTTTAATACTGACTCTAAAAATGTAGTTTTACCACATCCACCATGTCCTAAAAGTGCAACGTTTCTGATAGTTTCGCTTGTATAGCCTTTCATAAATAAGCCCTCCTATTTTTTCAATTGATAAGTTGAGTATAACACAATTTCATCATTGTTATCAATATGTAATCTTAATTTTCTGAATTTTCTTAAATGCTAATTTTTTTCTCTTAGCATATACAAAATTGCATTGCATATAGATGCTGCAACATTGCTGCCCCCTTTGCGCCCACGAGCTACGATAAAAGGAGTTTCATCTAATTGCAATATCAATTCTTTTGACTCAACAACATTTACAAATCCAACAGGCACACCTATAACTAGCTCAGGTTTTAACTTGCCTTCCTTTACTAATTCATAGATGCGAACTAAAGCTGTCGGTGCATTACCTATAGCGAAAATAATCGGTTTATCAAGTTTTGCCGCCTTGTTTATACATGCTGTTGCACGAGTTGTTCCATTGGTTTTAGCCTCCAAAGCAACATCTTCATCTGCCATAAAACATAAAACTTCACCACCGTATTTTGCTATTTCTTTTTTGTTGATACCAGCTTTTGCCATATTGGTATCAGTTACGATAACAGCTCCATTTTTTATAGCTTCTAGCCCTTTTTTAACTGCATCTTTAGAAAACTTTAGATTTTCCAAATAGTCAAAATCGGCACTAGTGTGGATTGCCCTCTTTATAATTGGCTTTTCCAGTGGATCCATTTCATCTAAAATTTCCTTAGGAATTTTACTTTCGATTATTTCCATACTTCTGTTTTCTATATCTTTTGGTAGCACATTTGCTAACTTAATTTTTTCACTCATTTTATTTACCTCTTTTAGGTTTTAAGTCCATAATTTCATATATTTTATCCATATCAAGAGCTTTTCTAACCCCTTGAGCAAGTTTTACATATTGAGATTCTTTGTATTCCTCAACATTTATTGACTTGGCTTTTGTATCGTCTAAACCTTTTTTTCGTAGCAAAGCTGAAACGATTTCATTTGCTATACCTTCTTTGTCAAAAAATCCATGAACGTATGAACCGTATACATTTCCGTTGGAAACTCCATCTTCTTTTTCTACTCCATCTAGGGATTTTAGTTTCACCAGCTTTGAACCTTCTTTGATTTTGCTTGTTCCCATGTGGATTTCGTATCCCTCAATTGACAGTCCATTTAATCCCTGGAAGATACCTTGTGCACCGAAAATCTCACCTTCGACACGAGTACGAACCTTCTCTTTTTCAAAAGTAGTTTCAGTAGGAATGAGTGCCATTCCTGCCACAGTGCCTCCATGTTCTATACCGTGTGGGTCATTTAGCACTTCTCCAAGCATTTGATAACCGCCGCAAATACCGAAAACTGGAGTGCCAGCTGCTGCCATTTTTTTGATTTTCGCTTCTATGCCATTTTGACGAAGCCACAAAAGATCTTCCATAGTGTTTTTAGTTCCAGGTAAAAATATCATATCTGGATTACCCAATTCTTCTACGTTTTTTACATATCTAACTCTTACGCCCTCTATTGATTCGAATACGCTAAAGTCTGTAAAGTTTGAAATTCGAGGTGTTCTAATTACTACTAAGTCGATTAGTGCAGGCTGATTTTTTGCAGTAAAACGCTCTGTTAAGCTGTCTTCGTCATCTATATCAACATCTAAATAAGGTACGACGCCGACTACTGGTTTACCTGTCATATCTTCTAGAGTTTTTAGACCTGGGGCTAAAATAGTTTCATCGCCTCTAAATTTGTTGATAACTAGGCCTTTAACTATTTCCTTTTCTTCGTCATCAAACAACATCATAGTACCTACAAGTGAGGCAAATACTCCGCCGCGGTCAATATCGCCAACTAGCAATACGGGAGCTTTTGCCATTTTGGCCATAAACATATTTACTATGTCATTTTCTTTTAAGTTTATTTCCGCTGGGCTGCCTGCTCCTTCAATAACGATTATATCGTTTTCCTCTGAAAGCTTATTAAAAGCTTTTTCAACTTGGGGTACTAGGACTTTTTTATTTTTATAATATTCCTTTGCGCTCATATTGTCCCAAACTTCACCGTTTACAATTACTTGTGAGCTAGTGTCGTTTGTAGGCTTTAAAAGTATTGGATTCATAAGTACTGATGGTTCTACTCCCGCTGCTTCAGCTTGAGCAACTTGAGCTCTTCCCATTTCTAAACCTTCTTTTGTTATGAAGCTATTTAATGCCATATTTTGCGATTTAAATGGTACTACTTTAAATCCGTCTTCTTTAAATATACGACATAGGGCTGCGACTAATACACTTTTGCCCGCATTGGACATAGTACCTTGTACCATTATTGCTTTAGCCATTTGTTACCTCCTTCATAACTTGTAAAAAATATTGATTTTCTTCTGGTGTTCTAACGGCAATACGTAAATAATCATCTGTTAGACCGGGATAGTTTCCACAATTTCTAACTAGAACATTGTGCTTTTTCATTTCGTCACAAAATCTTTTGCCGTCTTTGCATTTAAAAAATATGTAATTTGCAGCTGGTGGATAAACTTCCATACCCATTGATTTAAGTCCGTCACAAAGTTTTATTTTTTCGGTTTTTATCATTTTAACTGCATCGAAAAGATAAGCTTTTTCATCTAGTGCTGCTATACCTCCTGCTTGTGCAGGTGTTGATACGCTCCAAGGCTGTCCACTTTGAAATATTTTATCAAGCTTTTCCATATCTGATGACATAATGTAGCCAAGTCTTAGACCTGCCATAGCAAAGTTTTTTGTAAACGCTTTTAGTATAATGAGATTTTTGTACTTTTCGAGAACAGGTTTCAAAGTGATATTTTCAGCCATTCCTGTAAATTCAACGAAACACTCATCGACTACTACTGTAATATCTTTTTCTAAAATCTCAATTAAAAGCTCTTTGTCCACTAAGTTGCCAACTGGATTGTTAGGATTGCAAATAAATACAATATCCGGTTTTTCATCATCAATTTTTTGTAAAATATCAGATGTCAATTTAAACCCATTTGCTTCTTTTAAATAATTGTGAACTACCTGACAGTTCATAGCTTTTAGAGCGTCTTCGTACTCTGAAAAAGTAGGTGCATTTACCATTCCTTTTTTAGGCTTTAGGGCCATTACGATTCGATAAATCAAATCGGCTGCACCATTGCCACATACGATATAGTCAGGATTTACATTTTCGTATTTTCCTATTTTCAAAGTCAGTTCTCTGCACAGGGGATCTGGGTAGTTAAAACAATTTTTTATTAAATCCGCCGCTGCATCAACTACACTTTGAGGAACTCCCAAAGGGTTGATATTCGCTGAAAAGTCATAAATTTTTTTATTTGTATCTTTTAATTGGTATATATCGCCACCATGTGTGTAAGTCTTCATATAAATCTAGCTCCAATTTGACCTATAAAAAATGCTAACATCATCATCCACAAAGCTGACATATACATAAGGTTGTTTGCCATCTTTATATGTTTTGGCTGTGCCTCTTCAATGTCATCTCCAATATATGGTTTTTTGTGAAGTTTTCCAAAATAATAGCTGTCGCCACCAAGCTGTATATTTAAAGCTCCTGCAACTATTGCTTCTAAGTTTCCTGCATTTGGACTAGGATGTTTTTTTCTATCTCTCTTAAAAATTTTCCAAGCATTTTTTACGCTGCATCTTGTAATCAATGCTGAAAATAGCATTAAAAATGAAGCTATACGCGCCGGTATAAAGTTTGCAATATCATCTAGCTTTGCTGCAAATCTGCCGAAATTTATGTACTTGTCATTTTTGTATCCTATCATGCTGTCTAAAGTATTTATCGCTTTGTATGCAAATCCTAAAGGTGCACCGCCTATCATCATAAAAAACATAGGTGCTATTACTCCATCAGAAGTATTTTCAGCAACTGTTTCAACTGTAGCTCTGGCGATTTGATTCCTGTTTAAAAATTCAGTATCTCTGCCAACTATCATAGATAATTCTTTTCTTGCGTCTTCAATTGTGCCCTTTACAAGTTTGTCATAAACTTTAGTTGATTCCACTTTTAAAGATTTTGCAGCTATAATTTGATAACACATAATAGCATTTACAATACCTGCAACATTTATTTGCCATCCTGTCTTTACAAGTAAATATGGAGTTAGCATATTACACAAAAACAAAATTAGCAAAGGCACTAAAAATGAAAGTACCACAGTGATTAAAGATACTATCACCCCTGCTTTGTATTGACCTTTTTCCGTATCAGGAAATTTACTTCTAAAAAAGTTTTCACCTTTTTCAATAGTCTTGCCAATCAGTCTAACAGGATGAGGAAGCCACTTTGGATCTCCTAAAACGTAATCCAAAATAAAGCCAAACATCAATCCTGGCAAGATAAATTGCAAATAAAATATCATTTTAAAAATTTCTCCTTGTTGTTTACTAAATACTCAACCATACTTGCAATGGTAGCTTTTTCCGAAATCTGTACCTGCATATTGTGCTTACTTGCTTCTTCTGCTGTCTGCTCACCAATGCAAAGAGCCTTGACATTTGCAAAGTCCAAATTTTTGTTGTTAGCCACAAAAGATTTAACAGTTGATGCACTTGTAAATGTTACTAAATCTATTGTTTCATCGAAAGCTACAACATTGTTTTCCTCTTCATATAACGTATCGTAAATAGGCAAATCGACAAATTCTATGCCTTTTTCTTCAAGAGGTTTTATCACTTCAGAAGTTCCAATTTTCGCACGTGCAATTAGTATCTTATCATCTTTTGTCAAAGTCTTAGCAAGCAGTTTGCCCATAGCTTCTCCATTGTATTTTTCAGGAATGACATCTACTTTAATCCCTAGTTTTTCTACTGCCTTGGCTGTTCCGCTGCCTATAGCTGCTATTTTTATTCCTAATAAACTTCTAATATCTATCTTATTGTCTTTTAGAATTTCGAAAAATATTTCCACACCTGCTGGACTTGTAAATCCTAACCAAGTAAACTTGTTTAAATCATCTAAAACAGTTGGGATTTTCACAGTTTTTATCGCTGGCATCAATACCACTTCTGCTCCCTTTCTTACAAGTTGATCAGCAAGTTTTGAAGCTCTATCTCTAGGGCGAGTTACTGCTATTTTAAGTCCTGCTAGTGGTCTTTTTTCTGCCCAGGCAAATTCTTCGGCAAGTGAACATACTTTGCCGACTATTATAATTGCCGGTGTTTTGATTTTAGCTTTTTGAGAGTCTTCGTAAAGTTTCTCAACTGTTGAAACTACACGTCTTTGATGTGATGTAGTCCCTTTCTCCAAAACAGCTGCTGGCATATCTTTTGCCATTCCTGCATCAATAAGGCCGTTGCAAATTTTTGACATAGAGCCTATGCCCATTAGAAATATCAATGTTCCATCTAATTTTACTAGTGACTCATAATCTACATTGGCCTCGTCTTCGCTTTTGGTGTGGCCTGTAATTACATGAAATGATGAGGTGAAATCTCTATGAGTTACTGGTATGCCATTGTAGGCTGGTACACTTACGGCAGATGTAATCCCTGGCACTATTTCAAAAGGTATTTGATTTTCAACTAAAAGTTCTAGTTCTTCGCCGCCACGGCCAAATACAAATGGATCTCCACCTTTTAGTCGCACAACTTTTTTGCCATCTAATGCTTCTTTTAACAAAATTTGATTTATCTCATGTTGTGGTACCGGATGATTTCCTGCTACTTTCCCAACATTTATAGTCTTTGTATTTGTTGGTATCGTGGATAAAATGCCGTCGCCTACAAGTTTATCGTAAACTATTACGTCTGCTTCTTTTATTAGTCTTGCAGCTTTTAAAGTCAATAGCTCTTGGTCTGATGGGCCTGCACCTACAAGCCAAACTTTGCCTTTACCCATTTCTTTACTCATCACAGGTCACCTCCCTTTTTAATTTTTCAGCTAAATCTAAAGCCATTTTTACGCCATCTTTTGCGCTGCCTTTTACATATCCTTTTTTGTATTTACCAGTTTTTTCATCGGCGTAAAGTCCATATACTTCTATTTCATCTTCATTTACTTTTGCAAATGCACCAATAGGCGCGCTACATCCTCCATCTAGTTTAGTTACAAAAGCTCTCTCTACTTCTGCTTCAAGACGGCTTAAAGGATCGTCTACGCAATTTAAAAAGCTGTAGTCTTCGCCTGCTCTACCTTGAACAACTAAAATGCCTTGGCCTGCTGCCGGTATCATTTCTTCTGGTGTAAATGTCTTTGTTATTCTATTTTCAAGTCCTACTCTCTTTAGTCCAGCATGGGCTAAAATAATACTTCCAAACTCTCCGCTGTCTAGTTTCTCAAGTCTTGTAATTACATTGCCTCTAACTGGTTTGCTAATATATCCTGGAAATATTTCTCCAAGCTGTATATTTCTGCGAGCACTTGAACTGCCAATAGGTTTAGTTAAATCCATATCTTCTACTTTTACTCCCTCTGGAAGCACTAAAGTATCAAATGGATTTTCTCTCTTAAAAAAAGCTAACAATGGCAGTTTTTCTGATACTTCCATAGGCATATCTTTTAGGCTGTGAACAGTTATATCCACTCTTTTTTCCATAAGGGCCTTGTCTAACTCTTTTACAAAAAGTCCTTTGCCGCCTATTTTATCTAAGGTTTTGTCTAAAATAATATCCCCTGTAGTTTTCATAGTAACTAGTTCAAATTCTATGTCAGGATTATTTTTTGCAAGTTCGTCTATTACTAACTGAGTTTGCATTACTGCTAGTTTGCTTTCTCTACTTCCTACAATAACTTTTTTCTTTTTCATTTTATCTAGTCCTCTAATGCGTTTTTAATTTTTTCAGTTACTTCTTTTGCCAATTTATGATCTGAACCTTGAGCTGTAATACCAACTGTTACATTGCCCTTTGTAACTACTCCTGGAAAATAGAAATCGCATAATTCTTTTTTTGATGCAACATTTACTACTATGCCTTTTTCTTTTGCAAGTTTACCTATTTTTTCATTTAGGTCGTGTCTATCTGTCGCTGCGATTACCATATCCGCATCGTCTAAGTCTTCAGGTTCAAATGATTTTTCAATAACTGCAAAGTTTGGTAAGTCCTTTAACTGTTTCAACTCTTCACAAATTGTTGGAGCTACAATTGCTACATTTCCTGTGAATTTTTTTAGAGTCTCTACTCTTCTCATGGCAATTTGTCCGCCACCTACTACTAAAATATTGCTTCCCTTTATATTTAAAAACATAGGGAACCAATTTCTTGAAACTTCTTCAGTTTCTGTTTTGAATACTTCATCTTTTGTTGCTAAAACATCTTCACCAAATTGTGCTTTTAAAATAGCTTGGATTTCATCTAAGTTGTATCCTGTTTCTTCTACTGGTCTGCCGATAACTAAAACCTTTATGCCACAAGCCTCTGCAGCTTCGATTTTTTCTATAAATCCACCAGTTTTACCGCTATCCTTAGTTACCAATATTTTTGCGTCAATCTGGTTTATCAATGCCTTATTCATTTCTAATGAAAAAGGTCCTTGCATACATATAAGATGTTTTCCTTTAAATCCTAGCTCATTACACTGTTCTACTACTTCTGCCATAGGTAATACTCTAGCAAAAATTCGTTCTTGGTAGTCAATTACTTCTGTAAAATTATGAAGTTCTTTGCTGCCTATTGTTAACAATGCCTTGCTGCTAGTTCCGTTTAAATAACTTACAGCTTCTTCTATTGAGTCCACCCAAATACAGCTGTTTTCCAAACTGTCTTTGTCTGCACCTTCTCTTAGGTATCTTACGTAAGTCGTATCTGTTGCTTCTGCTGATTTTTTAATATTTTCAGTTACAATACTTGCATAAGGATGAGTTGTATCTATTACTAAATCGAATTTTTCTTTGGCCATAAGACTGCCCATATCGTTTATAGTCATACGACCTTGTAAAATTGTTAATCCTTCTCTTTCCTTTGGCAATAAATTTTTACCATATTCTGTTGCTACGCAGCATACTACTTCAATATTATTTGAGATTGACTCTACAAGCTTACGTCCTTCGCTTGTACCTGCAAAAACTAATATTTTTCCCATACTATACTCCTCTGTATCCTCTTGGTGTTACCATTTTGCCATTAATATTTTTTGTTTGGCTATTGCCTATAAATACAGTTGTAAACATATCTACTTCAATATCTCTAAGTTCTTCTAAAGTTACAACTTTTGCAATCTGGCCTTCGCGACCGATATTTTTAACGTAGCCACAAACAGTATATTTGCTTTTGTATGCCAATATAGTATCGCAAGCTTTTTTCAAATAGTCGTGACGTTTTTTACTTGATGGATTGTATAGACAAATTACAAAATCTCCTGCTGCTGCACATTCAAGTCTTTTTTCTATTAACTCGTATGGAGTAAGTAAGTCACTTAAACTTATTACTGCAAAATCGTGTATAAGTGGTGCCCCTAATACTGCTGCCCCACTGCTTGCTGCTGTTATACCAGGAACTATTTCGATTTCCACTTCTTCATGTTCTTTTGCTACTTCATACATAAGTCCTGCCATACCGTAGACACCTGCATCACCACTGCAAACTAGTGAAACTGTCTGTCCTTTTAAGGCTTCATCTAAAACCATTTTGCATCTGTCTACTTCTTTTTTCATAGGTGTAGACATTAGTTTTTTATGTCCGAATTTGTCCTTGATTAAATCTATATAAACTGTGTATCCAATAATCACCTGACTTTGTTCTAAGGCTTCCATAGCCATACTTGTCATTTGATTTTGTTCTCCTGGACCAAGTCCAACTACAAATATTTTCATTTTAACTCCCTCTTTATTCTTTTAACTTTTCAATGTATCCTTTTGAGCTGATTTTAAAAGACCTGTGATGCAAGATTCCCATTGTTCTTTTGGCAAAGTTTCCTTTAATCCAAATATTAACTTATTTACAGCTCTGCCAACTGCATCTTCCATAACCTGCTCTATTTCTTTGCGATTTTCCTCACAAAATTCTATTTCTTTTAAGTCTCTACTTGTTCTTAGAGATGTATCTTCTTTAGTCAATCTTATAATTTCTTTAACTTCTGGTACTAATTTCCTAAAGTCTAACTGATTTAAAATATCATCTCTGTATGAACCTATGATTTCACCTGCTTTAATTAATTCGTCCTTAAAAAGTTCTGTATCTACATCGCTTTCAAGTCCATCGATATCACAGATTTTAACATCGTAATTATCTGCTATCTTAGGATCTATATCTCTTGGAACAGCAAGATCAAGCCATACTCCTGGCTCTCTCACATGGTGATTTTTAAGTTCGTCCAATGTAATGGTATAGTGTGGACTTAAGGTAGCACTTATAACTATATCAGCTTGACCTATAGCTTCATACCTGTTTTCGTAAGGTATCATCTCACAAGAATTTGGTATAAGAGATTGAAACTCTTCTCCATGGTGATATTTACGTCTCAATGTCATCATAACTTTGGCACCACAGCTTACAAGATGTTCAGCTATTAAAGCTGCCATTTTTCCATTTCCTATAATTAGGCATGACTTGTCTTTTAAACTGCCATATTTTTCTTGAAGTTCCTTAACTCCACTAGTTGCAACAGATGGATTGTATCCGCTCAGCTTAATTGAAGTTTTAACTTTTTTTGCTGCGCTTATACTATTTTGAAAAACTTTTTCCAAAGTTCTACCTGTACATCCATTTTTTCTTGAAAGCTGCAATGCATCTTTTATCTGAGATATAATCTGATCTTCACCAAAGACTCTGCTATTGATGCCACATGCTGTTACCATAAGGTGTTCTATTGCATTTTTATCAGATCTAACTGTAAAAAACTCCTTAAACTTATGGTGTTCTTGGTTTTTTAACTGACATAAAATCTCGTCAGGTTCTTTTGTCATAGTATTTTCACAGCTTATCCAAAGTTCAGTTCTGTTACATGTTGCAATGATAACACATCCGCTTACGCCTTCTATTGAAACTACCTTTTTCATAGCCTCAACAGTTTCCTCACGTCCAAAGGAAAAGATTTCCCTGTATTCAATTGATGCTAAATTGTGGTCGATACCCACCATTTTTACTTGCATTATTTTTCTGCCTTTCTGAATTCATGACTAAATCCTGGATCGTATAAAAGAGATCTGTCATATTTGTCTCCTAAAAATCCCCCAACTAAAATCAATGCTGTTTTAGTAATATCGTTTTCTGATGCCATAGTTGCAAGCTGGCCAACAGTACCTCTTACAACTTTTTCATCTGGCCAAGTGGCTTTGTAAACTATTGCAGCTGGTGTATCAGCAGTATATCCACCTGCGATTAATTCCTCAGTTAATTTTTCTAGCATACCAGTGCTTAAAAATATTGCCATAGTAGCGCCGTGAGCCGCGAAAGACCTAATGCTTTCTTTTTCAGGTACTGGAGTTCTACCTGCCATTCTTGTAATAATAACTGACTGTGAAACATTTGGAAGTGTGTATTCGGCTTTTAGCGCTGCCGCTGCCCCGCAAAATGAGCTAACTCCCGGTGTAACTTCGTAAGGAATATTAAGCTCGTCTAACTTGTCCATCTGCTCTCTTATAGCTCCGTAAATACTTGGATCGCCAGTGTGTAAACGAACTGTCATCTTGCCTGCTTCTTCCCCTTTTTTCATAACTTCTATAACTTCCTCAAGAGTCATTTTAGCGCTGTTATGAATTTCGCAACCTTCCTTTGCAATAGCCAAATGCTCGGGATTTACAAGGGATCCAGCGTATATAATTATATCTGCTTCTTTTAAAAGATTATATCCTCTAACTGTAATCAGGTCTGTAGCACCAGAACCTGCTCCAACTATATGTACCATTTTTTTCTCCTATCTTTTTTTAACAACCAAAACTGAAAAATAACTTGCATCTTCATCTATTTCGTCTAAACTGTTGTAGATTTTTTCCCCTTCCATGCCGCATTTTTCAACCATGCGCACTGTTTCATCAGGGCATTTTTCCTCTATTAATTCCTTGACTTTTCCAAGTTTGCTGCCGCTTTTCATAAGGACTTTTGTGCCTTTTAATTCAAGGGCTTCTTCCAATCCATCGTAGGAAGCTGGGATAATATGCAATCCTTCTTTGGCTTCCGTCAATCCTTCGTTTAGTTTAGCTGCTACTGCGCAAAATGAAGGAACTCCCGGTACGATTTCAGCCTCGTGGCCGGATTTTATCACTAGGTTATGTACGTAGCAATATGTGCTGTATACGGTTGGATCTCCCAGCGTTAGAAAAGCTACATCTTTGCCTTGGTCTAAAATATCTCCAATTACAGCTGCTCCATTTTGGTGGGCTTCGTTTAGTTTTGCCTTGTCGCGAGTCATAGGCATATGAACTTCTACAATTTCTTTTTCATCTATTTGCGGAATGGCTCCCTTGGCGATTTCATAGGCTACATTTCTTTTTTGGCCTGATTTCGGTAATGCAATTACATCGCATTTTTTAATCAATCTGGCGCCTTTTAAAGTCAGTAGCTCGCTGTCTCCAGGACCAACTCCTATACCGTATAATTTTGCCATTTTTATTTACACTCCTCATTTAACAATCTATCTATATGGCTGCTTTGTGCCAGTATGCCGTATTTATTTGAAAATACAATTACTCCTACTTCAGCTCTTTTTATCTTACTTTTAACTTGGTCTTCGATACTATGTAAAATACTTTGCATAACTTTTTCTTTTATGCCAAATTCTTCGTATATCCTTATAGCTTCATCAACCATAACGCACTCTTTTATCTCATCTAAACACTGGTCGCTTGCTCCCATTTTTTTGCCGTGAATGGCCATAATTTCCATACGTCTATCTCCGTATTTGCTGTGGGTGTTCATAATGCCACCTGCAACTTTTACAAGTTTACCCATATGACCGCTTAAAATAACTTTTTCAAAAGCCATTTCCTCTGCAAAATCAAGTGCATCCCCTATAAAATTACTACATTTTACAGTGATATTTTCTTTTATCTCAGTTGAACTTTTTAAAAAATCCTTGCCGTAATTTCCAGGGGTTATAACTACCAAAGGTGAACCTGAAGCCTTGCAAACACTCATTTCTACTTTAATTGTATCAACTAGTGCCTGTTCGCTCATAGGTTCTACTATGCCTGTAGTTCCAAGCACTGAAATACCTCCTGTTATCCCCAGCTTAGGATTAAAAGTTTTTTGTGCCAGCTCTACTCCTTTTGGTATGGAGATTTCTATTGTCATATAACCATCATAACCTTTGGTATCTTTTAGTTTTATCACTTCATTTTTTATCATCTGCCTAGGTGTTGGATTTATAGCTGGCTCTCCAACTTTACAAGCCAATCCCGGTTTTGTTATATGACCAATGCCTATACCTCCAGTTAGCAAAATATTATCGCCTAAATCAACTGTTGATTTTTTTTCTTTTAATTTTTCATATTCCTCTTGTTTTATCAGCCTAACTTTTCCATAAACAAGAGCGCCATTGGTCACATCTGGATCGTCTCCACTGTATTTTTCAATGGCGCATATTCCTTGATGTTTTTCTAATTTTGCGTCTAATATTTTTAAATTTAAATCTGTTCCATTTGGAGTTACCAAAGAAACTGATTTCTCAAATTTTCCATTTAATAAAGCTGTAAGTGCTGCTTTTGTTGCACCAGCAGCACAACTACCTGTTGTATATCCTTTTTTCATGAGATTATTTTACTTCTTTTAAATGTTCAATATATATATTTCTAATTCCTTCTATTTCTCCAAGACCTTTTAAAATACATTGTGTCTCTAAGCCTGCTTCTTCAAAAATGTTTTTCCATGAATCCTCATCGTCTCCTGCCATATCGTTAATAGCATGGTCTCCTGCTACTATCATAAAAGGCATAAGCTTAACTTTTTTTGCTCCAAATTCTTTAACTTGTGGCAAAACATCCTGGATTTCTGGGTAACCTTCAACAGTTCCTACAAAAACATTTTTATATCCCATGGCTTTAAATCTGTAGTCTAAAGCTGCATAAGCCGCATCAGTGTAATGACCTGTACCGTGGCCCATAAGCACCAAAACGTCATTCTCGTCTAAACCTACTGTGTTTTTAACATCTTCCATAACTACTTCTACAACTTTTGCATAGTCATCAGAGCTTGTTAACATAGGCTTGCCGATTTTAATTGACTCAAACTTTTCAATGTACGGAATAATCATGCTAAGCATTTTTTCAAACTCTTCTCCGTTTATAATGTGAGTCGGCTGTACCAATAGTTTTTTGTAACCTTCATTTACCATTTCTTCCGTAGCTTCTGAAACGTTGTTTACATGTATGCCATCTCTATTTTTTATGCGCTTTATAATCATGCCGCTTGTAAAAGCTCTTTTAAAATCAGCTTCTGGAAATGCGGCAGCCATATCTTTTTCAATTGCTTCAATTGTTTTTTCTCTAGTTTCCTGATAACTTGTACCAAAACTTACTACTAACAATGCTGTATCTTTCATCTTTTATACCTCATCTTTTTTAGTTTTAATTTCTTTTATATATGATTCCAGTTCATCGGTATTCACTGGTGTTTTTAAATTTTTATCTAATATGCCAACTTCCACCAAATTGTCAAACAGCTTTAAAACTGCTGGTTTTTCAAGGTTTGTCTCACCTAAAAGCTTTTCATTTCTTAGTAACTCTTCAGGTTTGCCCTCACCTATAACCATTCCCTCATGGAAAAGCACCAGTCTATCAGCCCAAGATAATGCCCTTTGGGCGTCGTGAGTGGCTATTATAACTGTTATGCCCTTTGCACTTAGGCTGTCGATAATTTCATCAGTTAACTTTATATGTTTAGGATCTAGGCCAGAAGCAGGTTCATCGAGAATGATTATTTCTGGATCCATAACTAATATATCAGCTATAGCTACTCTTTTCTTTTGACCTCCACTTAAAAAATGTGTTGGCTTGTCGGCAAATGGTGCGATATTTAACTCTTTAATAATCCCATCTACTTTTTTTGCCGCCTCTTCCTGACTGTATCCAAGATTGAAAAGGCCAAATGAAATTTCCTGTCTAACGCTTGCAGAAAAAAGCTGGTTATCTGGATCTTGAAAAACTATCCCTACTTTTTTTCTAACTTCAATTAAACTTTTTCTATCGTATTTAATTTCTTCACCGTCTATAAATATTTTGCCATCTGTGGGTTGTGATATCCCGTTTAAAGTAAGGAAAAATGTTGATTTACCAGAACCGTTAGCTCCCATAATGGCAACTTTTTCCCCTCTTTTTATCTCTAAATCTATGCCTTTTAAGGCTTCTGTACCATCGGCATATGTGTATTTTAAATTTTCTGTTTTAACTATTGTGTCCATACCTATATACCTCCATGTAGCTTACAAAATGCTCCTAGTCCTGCCAATATAACAAAAAATATAGCTACTACTATTTTGTCTTTTGTGTCAGCTTTTTTCGTATCCCATAAAACTTCTATACGACCGTCGTAACATCTAGATTCCATAGCATCGTAAAGTTTATTTGACTTATTTAAAGATCTAATAAGCACTACTGATAACATTTGCCCCATGGAATTTATCTTTTGCTTCAATGTTATATTTCCAAGACGACAATCCTGTGAAAGCATTATAGCTGCTGCCATATCGCCTATTACAAATATAAAGCGATACATTAAAATAGTCAGCTCCACAAACAGCCAAGGCAATTTGCATTTCTTCATAACCTGCACCAAATCTAACATAGGCGTTGTCAATGACAAAAAGTAAAGGCAAGAAACTGATGCCAAGGCTATAAAAATAAGCCTTATAGCGTATGTAAGTGAATACACGCTAGTTGCAATATAGTGATTGCCTATTTGTAAATTCCACAAATCCATAGGCTCCGTAGTGAAATTAACTGCAATAGCAACAGTACCAATTAATAAAAATACAGCTGGTGCAGTCATCAATTTAAAATATTTATAAAAAGATACCCTACTGAATTTTACAGTAAGGTATCCCATTACACACATTATAAAAATAGATACGACAAATGACCTAATTGCAATGCAAAATAACAGTGTACCCACTGCTAACAACCCTTTTAAGAATGGACTTTTATCCCTTATCGGTGATGCATAAGCTAATTTGTCGATAATTATCATCTATTTATCATCCTCTTTTTCTGCTGACTTATCAATATTATCCTGTTTGCCTCCGTTGTATTTTTTTCTAGCTACAAGATATCCCAATCCATAGAAAAATACACCAGAACCTAAAGCTGCCTGTAAACAAAATAGAAGTGATTCAGTTTCTCCACCAGGTGGTTCTAAAATAGGAGAATACCAAGCTTCGTAATCCTTGTCGATTTCTGTAATAGCCTCTTCAGCTGCCCCATCAGCGCCGCCAAACTCCGAATCCTTAATAGTAGTTAGCGGTATAATTGCAATGATTACACAAAGCAATAGACAAATTAAAACAGTTCTTAAATTTTTGTTCATCTTACTTGCCCTCCTTCAAATATCCTAACTGATGAAGTTCAGGTGCTGCAAAGCTTTCAAGAGCTTTCATAACTGCAACAGTTACTAAACCTTCAATAATTGCGAGAGGTATCTGTGTCACTGCGAAGATGCCCATAAATTCTGTTAGAGAAGCCATTACGCCACCAACTTCTGAAGGATGTGCCAACGCAAGCTGACATGAAGTGATAACATAAGTAAATAAATCTCCTAAAAATGCTGCTAAAAATACGCTGATTGTCTTAGGCGCATTTAACTTATCGCAAAGTTTGTAAATGCCATACGCTAAGAATGGCCCAGCAATCGCCATTGAAAATGTATTCGCTCCAAGAGTTGTTAGTCCCCCATGAGCAAGTAAGATGGCCTGGAATAAAAGTACAATAATTCCAACTACTGCCATTGAAGATGGCCCAAATAAAATAGCTCCAAGCTCTGTACCTGTTGGATGTGAACTACTTCCTGTTACTGATGGAATCTTAAGAGCAGATAAAACGAATGCATACGCTCCTGCCATCATTAGAATCATCAAAACTTTTCTGTTTTGCTGAAGTGTCTTTTTAATTGAAAGAAATCCTGCAACTAAAAATGGTACGCATATTACGCCCCACATTATGCAGAATTTAGGCTGTAAATAGCCTTCCATGATATGCATAGCACCTGCTTCTTGTACACATCCGAAGACTGCTACAAATGCAATGCTAAGCATAATCGCAAACTTTGATTTGTTTTTCATAAAATATAACCTCCTAAAAAAAATAAAAACACTATTTCTACATAAAAAGAAACAGTGCTCTCACTTGTACACTCGCCCATCCTTCGTAGGAAAATGTAAACACCGTTAGCTTTGTTAACTTTAATCGTATAAGTTAACGACGTCATTATACTTAGGCAGGTCTCCTGACTTAGTTATCATCGCTTCGTCCTATCTTCCCATATAAGATACAGTGACACTCTTTGGACGAGACTCCTACATTACAGTGGCGTGACCGTGCGGGGCTTTCACCCGACTTCCCTATTCTCTCAGCGGGGTTTTACTGAGCACCTAAATATTTAAATTGTCAACGAGTATTATAACATTTTTATTATGTTTTAACAAGATTAGTTTTGTTTTCGTATAAACTAAAAGCTTGTAACCTTTGTAATACCAACGGTTACAAGCTTTTCATAGGCAAAACATAAAATTAATTAATCGTCATCCTCTTCGTCATCATCGTCATCATCGTCATCATCATGTTCATATTTATCGTCACGATCATCGTCGTCATCGTCATCGTCGTCCCTGTCGTTTTCGTACTTATCTTCTTGACGATCTAATTCATCTTCTTTTTCTTCCAATATTTGCATTTGCTTAACAAACTCTGACTTGCTAATCTTGCCATTCCTGTAATCTCTTTCTAGCTTATCTTCAAGCTCATCTAGTTTGTCATCTTCCGCTTCAATTTTTTCAATTTCTGACATATATGAATTAATATTTTCTTTTTCTTCAGTTGTCGCTTTTTTTAGAGAATTATCTAAATCGGTTTCATCGATGCCGTATTCCTTATTTAAGGCTGCCCTCTGGGCATCGATTTCTGCAGCTCTTGCCTGCAATTCATCATATTTTTCTAAAAACTCATCTAATGTTATCTCACCATTTTCAAGTTTTTGTTTCAAATCCTTTTTCTCTTGTATAAGCTGTTCATAAGGCTTAGTAACTTTTTCTGAAGCTGATGATACATATTGCTGATAATCTACGCCGCCATTGATAAAAGGTATAACAAGCATCATACAGATAGCTCCAACAACTACACCTGTAATAAGCCATTTACCGCCGGTAAACCAACTTTTTTTGTTCTCTTTTTTATCCGTTGTTCCTGATTTTACAGACTGATTTGCCTGTTCCTTTTTTTGCTGCTCAATTTTTTCAAATAGCTCAGCTTTGGTCTTTTCAGGAACTTTGATATTGTCTATATCTTTAAAAAACTTCTTATCCATTTGCAATACCATCCTTTTCTAAAATTACCCTAAGCTTTTCCCTACCTCGTTTAAGCAGCGATCTTACGGTCGATTCTTTCATTTCACATATCTTCGCAATTTCCATGGTTTTGTATTCTTCATAATAATACAAATAAATAATTCGTCTATATTTTTCTGGAATAAGCTTGAGATAGTAAACCATATCTATTTCGCTCTCATCCTTTTGGCTATTGTCAGCCATGTTTTGTACTCGTTCATCTAATTCACCATGGTTATGCATAAACGAATATCTTAATTTGTTTTTGCACATATTGATACATACCCTTAAAAGCCACGCTTTTGCATGCTCCATATTTTCAAACTCAGGTTTTTTTTCATAAAGTTTTAAAAATACTTCTTGGTAGGTATCCTGTGCTTCTGTTTCACTTTTCAAATGAATAATGGCATACCTGTATACTGTATCTCCATATTCATCTACCAAAGTCTTAAACAACTCATCTGTAAACTGCATAGTAGACACCTCTTCTTCATATTCTTTATGCACTATTATACAGTTTCTCCCCTCCCCTGTAAACCAACCACTAACTCCACAATTTATATTCATATTGATACACTCCTATATACCTTTGTTAATTAATACACTTGACTTGGCAAAAATGTTGCAATTTATTTTAAAAAATCAAAAAAGAAGCTACTTTTTTAAGTTTTAGTAACTTCTTCTTTGATTTTACTATTGGACAGCTAATTTTTTTATTGCAGTTTTATATATTTCCTTTGCTAATTTTAAATCTTCTACATATATGTATTCGTTTGCTTGGTGTTCTGTTAACTCTCTTCCTGGCAACATAGGCCCAAAAGCTACAATTCCTTCCATAGATCTTGCATATGTACCACCACCGATTACTGTGGGCTCACTTGTATCTCCAGTGTGCTGTCTATATGCTTCAAGTAAAGCTGTGATAACTTCTCCATTTTTATCCATATAAACATATGGTGTATCAGATACTAACTCTGCACATGTGTAATTACATTTATTTGCTATAAGAGTTTCAATAATATTATTTACTATATTATTGATACTGCAAGTTACAGGATATCTTACATCTACCATAATTTCTATCTTATCGTCTAAAGTTTCTATTTTGCCTATATTGTACGTAATCTGTCCACTTGCTTCATCTTCAAAATATCCGCCAAGACTTTTGCCATTATACTCAGTTCCTATAAACTGTTTAAAAAACTGAGATAATTTACAATTATTTTTTTCTGTAAAATTTAACATCATTTTTGATATTGCATTTACACCGTCTTCTGGAGTGCTACCATGTGCCGCTTTACCCTTTACTTCTAGCTTTACCACTTTGCCATTCTCGTCGACATACTCACCATAGCAATAGTCTGGTACCATATTAATCGCTATGCCACCTTTGATATATTTAAAGCAAGTGTCTTTACGATTAAAAGAAAATTTTAAATGTGCTATGCCTTTTTCTCCATATATGGCCGGAAAATCAGCATCTGGAGTAAATCCAAAACTTATTTTTTCCTCATTCGCCTTATAGTATTCAATATCTTCCCATTTGCCTGATTCTTCTGCCATACCGAAAATTATTCTTACTCTTTTTTTGAAGTCTGCTCCTTCTTCTATAAGTTCTTTAATGGCATGAATTACTGCAATAGCTGGTCCTTTGTCATCGATAACACCTCTTCCATATATTTTATTATCTTCTATATGTATTTCAAAAGGATTGTATTTCCAACCATCTCCGGCAGGAACTATATCTAAGTGAACTAATATTCCCATAAGTTCATTTCCTGTACCAACTTCTGCATAGGCTGTCATTTTTTTATTTGCAGTTTTAAACCCATAATTACCACAAATATCTAGTGCTTTGCGTACTGCATCGTGAACTTCTTTGCCAAATGGATATTCACTGTTAAAGTCTTTTTTACAAACACTGTTAAATCCTACAAGTTCATTAAGATCTGCTATCATTTTATCCATATTGGTTCTCCTTTAAATTTTATCTTTTATTTTTTAAATGGTGTGTACTCTACATCTAAACCAAAATGTTCAGGTCCAAAGCATTTTAATCCTTCTGGGGTTGTCCATACTTCAGGTGATGGTAAAGCAATAACTGTCATTTTATCTCCATTTTCAAAGTTTGGTGTTGTTAATGGATTGCCATCTTCGCCTATCATACAAATTAAATCTGGAGCAATTACATCTACCTCTTCATTTCTGTATGAAATTATATTTTCATTTTTTAGCCAAATTCTATATTTTTCATTTTCGTATTCGCCTTGACCATCTAAATGAATTTCACCGAAATTGAAACCTTCTCTGGTTTCACAAGTATAATCCATAACTGTACCTTTGAAAAGAACCTTTCCATCATTTGCTTCGCAAATTGCTTGCGCTGTATCGCCGCCAGCATCTCTTGTTTCTCTTAGTACTTTACCTATATTTTGAGCATAGCTAATCATATCAGGTATCAATGACTCTTTGATTACCTTGCCTACATTGGCATGGTCTGCTACTCCTACCATATTGTCACTTGCAACTGCTATAGCTCTTACTATATCTTCTGCTCTTAAATCATCTTGAACATTTTGTACAACAATCTTTTCTCCAAATTTTGTTGCTACTCCCATTGGATAAATAGGAACATTTTTAATATAATATGTTGAATGTTGTAATTCGGGTACTGAACGACCTGCTGGATCTGCATCTAACAAAGGTACTCCCATAACTAAAGCTGCATGTAATGCTTCAGCTGTGTTTGCACCGCCAAGTTCTGTTGAACCTACTGCATATATTTTTTTGCCCAGAGTTTCTTCTAAAGCCTGTGCTGCTAAAACAGATGGAGCAATTTTAGAGGTTTTCATTCCTGCAAATTTAGGATCTGGTTTTGCTGATGGCGCACCGCAACTGTATGGTGTAACAACATATTCATCATCTGGAAGTTCATCAAGAGTGATAAGTTTTAGAGTTTCATTTTTTTCAAAATGTTCTTCCATAAGTGCTAAACCGTCAGCTAGTGGACCACCTCCACCTGTTCCTAAAACAGTACATCCATAAAGTACATCAATCATATCCTGTTTGTTAAGTTCTCTCATTTTCTTTTCTCCTTTTCTGCTCTTTATAATTTATTTTGTTTTGTTATTTATAGGACGAGATGTAGATGGCATAAAGCGTTCTAAAATCAAGTACACTATAAATCCTGCAATAATTCCTGCAAATTCAACTTTAATTACAAAGTACGCAATAATTGCTCCTATTGCCCAAGCAATTACTCCTGCCCAATTTACACCATCAATTGGATTGAAGTTTTTTGCTTTTCCTTTACCAACAACCCAGTAGTCTGCCAATATAACGCCACCAATTGGACAAACTACATATGATAATAAACTTAAAACTCCTTCTATATGTCCTAAAATACCTACATCGCAAAGGATAATACCTATAATTCCTGATATTAATGTTGCTTCTCTTCTTTTCTTATCGTTTAAGTTTAGAGCCATAACAATATTTAGTCCTGCGCTATAAGCATTTGTTGAATTTGTTGTCCAAGTTGAAATAACAAGAGCTATAATACCTAGAAGTGGTAATCCAACATTTATTAGAACCATACTTATATCGTATTCTCCTGAAATCTTAGTTAATAGTATTCCCATTACTAAAGTAATTACTCCCATTGGAAACAATCCATAAAATACTGACTTTACTGTGTCTTTTCTGCTACGCTGAAATCTTGTATAGTCAGCAGCTGTAATTGTTCCTACTGCTGTAAAGTTAAATGAAAGTGCAACACCTGACATAAAACTAATTGTCTGAACTGTATCTGAACTGTTTAAACCACCTGTGCCATAGATTTTAAATGCTAAATATGTTCCATAGCACATTATAATCATAAGTAATGGTATTGAAATTTTATCCAACTTTTCCAGTGCATGTACACCAAAGACTGCAGTTAGTAGCATTACTACGCCCCATACTGTGTTTGATACAACAACTGGAATTTCAAAACCTGTCATTGCTAATACTGCATTTGTAAAGGCTTCACCACATACACCATTTTGTATACCAAACCAACCGATCATATTAACTGCAAAAATTGTACTCACAATAAATCTTGCACCTTTTTTACCAAATCCTGCTTCACAACATGTACATGATGCTAATCCTAAATCGCACCCCATCATACCAGTTGCAATCATACCTATTACTACGATAAGGTAACCTAAAGATCCTGAAATAATAGCTGGCCAAATTGGCATTGCTTCAGCCAAAAGTGCACCTAATAAAAATGCAGGAACACATACACAGATACCCGCTTGTACAAAAGCAAGTGAAATCCAATCCTTTCTTTCCTCCTTAGGTATCGCCTGTAGAGCAGTAACCTCTGCTGCTTTTGAATTCTTTTTACTTGTCATACTCATACAATTTACCTCTTTCTTTAAATTTTCTATATACTACCATATGCAAATTTATAATTGTTTATGCATATTTATAAAATTTTCTTTTTTATCATTAGGCAACTGCACAAATTAGATTGTTGACTCTGTAAATTTTTGGTATAATCCAGACCATAAATTTATTTTAGTTAGGAGGTTTCACAAATGAGTATAACTGTTTATGATTGTTTAAAACTGCCATCTTTACATTCAGGTAATCTTATAGCTGGTAAAAACGGATTAGATCGTATAGTTTCTTCTGTATCAGTAGTTGAAATACCAGAAGCCCGTCAAAAGATAAAAGTCTTTAATCCAAATGAGCTTTCATTATCTGCATTTTATGCAATAAAAGATACACCAGCTGAACAGTGTACTGCTATAAAATACTTGTCCGAAGCTGGTGTTGTTGCTTTAGTTTTATTTTATGTTGGTAAAATCATTCCTGAAATAGCACCTGAAGTAGTTAAAACCGCCGATTCATTGTCGATGCCTTTGATTGTAATCGAAGACAATCAAGTTAAGTACAGTGATATTATTACTGATGTTATGACTGCTATAGTGCAAAATCAAATGGTTTCCAATGATTTTGTAACTACAACAAAAAATAGACTTGTTCAAATACCCGAAAGCAAAAGAAATATGGATACACTTTTAAATTTAATATCCAGCTCTTACAAATGCAATTTGCTTTTATACCATAACTCAGGCGTACAATTTCCTTCGATTTACAGAAAATCATATGGTGTTTTTGATATGAATTTTTTTATAGACGAATTTGGCAATAGCAATAATATCTATTCATCAAAAGAGATACAGTATGGTGATAATACTTACTATATTTACAAACTGGACTTTTATCACAGCGATACCTCTTGGTTTACAATGTTTGCCTCATGTACATCAAATCAACTAAACGAAAAAATTATGGGTGATATTTGTACTTGTACTGATTATTTTACAAATTTATGGGGATATTCATTAGATATGGATTCAAAAAATACTGTTCTTTCACTTATTTTAAAATCATCGGAAAGCACTGCAGAAAAATATTTGCGCAATTCCGATATTTCCATTGATAGTATTTCCACACTTATAATTTTTGATGGCAAAGAAGATATGCTAAAAGTAAAGAAAACCATTACAGATATATTTGATGATTATAATAAATTTTATGTATTGGATATTATAGATAATCGTCTCGTAGTTCTTACATCCATATCTGTATCAAATACAATGGACTCTTTACTTGTACAAGACTTAGAAAAAATTGCCTATAGCAGTGAACGCAACTTATCATTTTTCATGAACAATGATATGCTAATGTCAATATTAAGTTTAAAAATTTTTTTAATTTAAATGTTAGCAGTTTTAACTTACAAATTAACTCTTTTAAGCTAAAACTTAGCACTGTTAACTTGTAAGTTAACTCTTTTAAGTTACAAGTTAACTTAGTTAAGTTGCAATTTAAAAGAGTGCCATAAAATTTTACTATTTTATGGCACAAAAATAAATACTTTTTTCTATAATTTTTTTCAAAAGCAACTATATATTAATATTTAATCCTAATTTTTTACATTCAATATCAAATAAATATTGTGCTGATTTTCCATTGAACATTTTTCTAGGATAATTATTTATCCAATTTTGTGCTTTTGCTATATCTGATTTTTTTAATAACATATCAAAATCAAAACTTTTTGGAAAATGCCTCCGTACTAATTTATTTTGATTTTCATTGCTACCTCTTTCACTAGAACTATATGGGTGACAATAAAATATGTTTGTTCGTTTTCCTACTCTATATAATGCTTTTTCAAGTATATCAGGATTAGAAAACTCTGCTCCATTATCAACTGTTATACTCTTAAATAGATTATAAAAGCCTGAATAAAGCTTTTTTTCAAGTCTATTAAGAGCTTTTCTTACCTCGTCTATCGTTTTACTTTTTAGCATTAAAATAAGTTCATACCTTGTTTTTCTTTCTGTTAAGACTAGTAATGTTTTCTTATTGCGTCTTTTACCAACAACACAATCCATCTCCCAGTGACCGAACTCTTCTCTTTCTTCTATATACTTTGGTCTTTTTTCGATAGATGTTCCTATCGCTGTTTTCCTTGCTCTTTTAACAGTTTGTTTCTTTTTCTTTTTTCTATATGGCAATTTTTCCATACTTAATGAAGCAAAGATACCTTTTCGAATATATGAATATATAGTTTGAACTGATTTAATTGTTGTCTTAAAAGGAAGATTCTTTTCCTTAATGTCTAGTAGGACTGCTTCAGGAGAATACTTGTCATTTAAGATTTTTTCTTCGATATAGTTAGCTAACTCAATATCTTTGTCAATTTTTAGACCAGGTCCTTTAGCACTTAAATTTTCTTCATATTTTTGTTGTGATAAATCAGGATTATATTTTTTAGTTTCAGTATAATCAGTATTTCTGTGCATATATGTATACCTTTTTATTTCTTTATATATTGTTGGCTCGGATTTATCAAGCAACTCTGCTATTTCAGAAACTTTCATGCCTTTAACAAGCCATTTTGCTATTTTTAAGCGATCGTCATAAGTCAAATGTTTATAACCTTTAGTCATTATAATTACACCACCTTTAATACACTTAAAACTATACTGTTAGTGCAATTATAATTCATTTAACTTTGTGAGTCAGCAATATTTTAATCTAATATCACTTTAAGACATCATTAATCTTAAAATCTAAATCCCAATTCACTTCATAATACTCAGGATTATTTTTACAAATATGATTTAAAGCATTACCTGAGAACTCTAATAAATTAACTTTACCATCTCTTTCCAATATCATTTTTTCTCCTTGTTTTTTATTTCTTGAATTCAAATTTTATATTTCCTTCTTTATCAAGTATTAGTTTAGCTTCAAAGTCTTTACCAACTTTACTTTTAAAACCTTTAATTGTATTTGTTTTACCATCTTGTAATAATTTTTTTACTATAGTTTCGTTAATAGTTTTATTAGCTATTTTACTATTTATTTTAAAATTACATTCTTTGTAATTAGAACAGCTATAAAAATCACCATATTTTCCTTTAACCTTGTAAACATCATTACTACATATAGGACATTTACCAAGATTTTCCCTATTAGGCAAGTTGGAATTATTGTTTTCTATTTTAATATCTTTAGAAGTATTAAAAAAATCAATTAAATATTCTATTGCCCATTCCAAAGAATCATATAGTTCTTTTTCCCCTCTATATACCTTCTTTAATTCCTTTTGCATTTCAACTGTTTTATGTGCATTTAAGTTTAGTTTTAATTTATCTAATATATTAATAAGGTTAATACCTTGTTCCTGAATATAATAAGTATTCTTTTCTAATTTAATATATTTTTCTTTTATAGCTTTATCAATGGTATCTGCTCTAGTAGCTTCTGTACCTATTTCTACACCTTCAAGAAGCTGCTTATATTCTTCATCTTCTGTAGCTTTTTTCTCATCTAAAAATGGATTTCTTAAATACTTATTTAATGTATCAACAGTATAATGTTTAGGTGGTTTAGTTTCTGTTTCTATAGGTTTAAAATTAGTATTTATAATTTCTCCAATAGAAAAGTTTGGCAAGATTACATCTTTACTATTATATTCTTCTACCTCAGTAAATCCTTTTTGTTTAATTGTAGTACCTTTAATAATAAACTCATCTTCAAGATTTTGATATCCCAAAGTAATTTCTACAACATCTAATATACAGTCTTCACTATAGAAAACGGATATAAATCTATTATTTATAGTATTATATATATTTAGTTCATCTTGTGATAAATCATTTGGAATTTCTTTACCTGTTGGTATTATGGCAGAATGAGATTCTATTTTTGATGAATCAAATATAGTTTTTTTATCTTTAAATGTAACCTTACTTCCATTATTACTTAATATATTAATAATACCATTTACTTTTTCTTTTTCTTCTTCTGCTAAATATTCAGTATTAGTTCTAGGATATGTAACTAATCCTTTTTCATATAAACTTTGAACAAGTTCTAATGTTTTTGAAGGACTATACTTAAACTTCTTACCTGATACACCTTGTAATTTAGATAATGAAAATAGCTTACCAGCTGCTTTTATCTCTTCTTTATTTTTTATGTCTAAAACTTTTAAAGTGTTAGTGTTCAATACATTGCTTTTTTCTTTAGCTAATTCTAATTCTTCTAATTTATACTTTTCTTTGGTTTTTAGTTTTATATCATATTCTTCATCATTTTTATTTATTGAAGTTGATTCAACAATTAAATATTTAGTTGGTACGAAATTGTTTATTTCATTATCCCTATTATATATTGCTTGCACAATAGGAGTTACAACTCTTCCTATTTTAAAAAGTTGACTACTTTTTATTGTAACCTCTCTAGTTAAATTAATACCAATTAACCAATCAATATATGTTCTAAGAAGTCCTTCATCATATAATCTATCATATTCACTAATTGCTTTTCTATTTTGATATTCCTTTTTTATTGTTTGTACAGTTTGATCAGGAAGCTATAATCTACTTAATTGCTTGTCAGATTTTAAAGCATTATTAATGATTAATCTTATAATTACTTCACCTTCACGATCAGCATCGCCTGCTGATATTATTTCATCAACATCATTTCTATTTACAAGTTCTTGTATTATTTTATATTGTTTCTTTATACCACTATCATCTTTTAATTGAAATTCAAAATTAGATGGAATAAAAGGATATTTAGTTTCATTCCATCTATATTTATTACCTTTTTTATAATCACTATGAGTATAAGCCTCAATAGGCTTTAATTCAAATAAATGTCCATATGCCCATGTAACTATTACATTATCATTGCACATATATCCATTTTCATTTTTCATCTTATTAAAAGCTGTCGCAATAGTTCTACCAAGGCTAGGCTTTTCTGCAATTATTACTTTCATTTTATTTTTATCCTTTCTTTAAATATAATAAAAAAGCAGCTAGATTTTATTCTAACTACTTTTTTCTCAACTTCTGCTCAATTTGAGCAGAAGTACTTTATTTTACTAAAATACTATCTTTCATATTCCTTTTCTTTACTATTTGTTGGTGCTTTCTCTAGCAAGCTACATTTTCCCATTAGTTCTCTAACTAGTTTTATTTCTTTTAATTCATTTTTACAAATTATATATTCTAATGGAGAAGTATCTTTATTTCTATCATATTGAATAAATGCTTTTTTATATTTAGAGTTTTTTAATATAGAAATTGGCAATAAGCCATTATTTATTAAAGATTGATTTAATATTATTCTTCCAGTTCTACCATTTCCATTAGGAAATGGGTGAATTTTTTCAAATTCTATATGCTTTACAGCTATATTTTTGACTAACTCTTCAATATTTTTATATTTATCATTTACATTTTCAATATATTTATTCATTAAATCATCAAGTAATTTATATGATGGTGGATAATGAACAATTTCAATTTTACTACCAATAAAAACATCATGGTTTCTATATGTAGCTTCTCTATTTAAAATATCTGCATTGATATCTTTTATCCATTCTTCAGTAATTTCTCTATAATCAAATGACAAATATTTTTTTATTGCATTATATAAGTTTTTAGCTTCTATATATTCTGAAAAAGTATGATTTGAATTTACTTCATCATATTCTATTAAATCTATAGTTTCATCAAGAGATAATGTATTACCCTCTAAAGAGTTGGATGACCAACAAAACCTATATTCAAAATCCTTTTTAAAAGCATCTATAATTAATGGTGTATTATAGATTTCTTTTATATACTTTAAATTTAATTCTATTTCTTTTATTGATTGTGATATATCTATTAGAGCCATAAAAACACCTCTTTCTTAATTTATTTTATATATTTTTTATCTTTCATAATCTTTGTTGTTACTTACCATTTGTGATTTTTTAAGTAAGCTTTCTTTTGCCTTCTGTATATCCATTTGTGGTAATTCTTCTAAAGATCTACTTCCTTCTATTTGTGGACATTCAATTGCATTATCTAATAAAAATTGCTTTAGTTCTTCTTTATTGTTAGTAATATAATAATCAACTACTTTTTCTTTAAATGTTGTTTGTTAACTTTCTGCTATCGTTAAAATTCCACACCCTTCTGATATAAGTATTTGATTAGCAGCAAGCATTGCTGTTCTCTTATTTCCATCCCAAAATGGTTGATATCTCATGGAATATAGCATGATTTCAATAGCTCTGTCTACTGGATTTTCAATTAATCTTAATTCATTTATTTTATCTTTATATTCATCTTCAATAGGTATCTTAGGTTTCCATGTTTTAGGATCTATTCCACCTATGAACACTTCTCCCTTTCTTAAAAATCCCAGATTTTGAAACAAATTACTACCAATAATATTATTTATTTTACATATATATGGATAATCTAATGGATAATCTAGGTTATCTAAAACAAATGACCATGCGTATTTAAGATTGTTAATTGCTACTATTTCATCAACTTTTAACCCTTCAACTGTTCCACCATGATATATTGCTTCTGTTTGTGGAAATGTTACTGCAATACCTTCTAATTTAGCACTTCTATATATAGAATCAATCAAATACTTTTTAGCAATAAAGACATTTGCTTCTCTTGATATTCTCATTTTACACCTCATTAAAATTAATTACCTATATACTAATTATATGCTCTAGTATAGCATAAATATAATAATGTATCAGTAGTAAATTGCCTTAGTATATCTTATAAAAAAAATCAACTTCTGCTCAATTTGAGCAAAAGTTCTTTACTTTGCTAAAGTATATATATTATTAAATAGATAATGATAGAGCAGTTTTTAATAATTCTTCCACTATATATCCTCTTGGAACATCATATAATAAAGCAATTAATCCAAAAGTAGCAAGACCAAAGAATACAATAGTTAAAATAACTCTTATAAATTTAAAAAAGTAGTTGATGAATTTCTTTTCAACTACTACCACTTCTTTATTATCTATTTTATGTTTCTTTTTTAATTTTAATTGCTTTTCTTCTTTTTCTTCCTCTACTAGATATTCAGAAAAAGTTCCTTTCATATCATTACTCAAAAGTTCACCCCCTTATAAATTTAAAGAATTTATCTTTTTTAATTACTTTTTTTGATTGCAATGTATGTAACATTCTCTCAAAAGTATTACTATTTTCAAATTGTAAATTAAATGAATTAGGAGCATAATCAAGAAAAAAAGTTCTATTACTAATAGATTTTTGCTTTTCTAATATAACACTTCTTTTTGCTTTTTCAACAAAGTTGTAAAAATAAATTGCATTTAGATTATTGAATGCTTTATATATAGGAAGGTTATATTCTATTTCATTTGCTTTTAAACCCATAATGCTAATTATTACATCGTTACTAGCTATATCATTTAAATTAATACCTTTATAATCTCCATAATCTTTAATTACATAATCATATTTATCATAATCTTTTTGAGATAAGCTTTGCATACCTTTATACAAAGTTGTATTCGATATATTGAATTTATCATCTACAACTTCTTGTCCATAACTAAATGCTAAACTATCAATATAACCATTTAAATTACACTCAACATAGCATACCCTTTTTGACTGTGCTTGTAAAAACTTTATTAGCTGCATAGCTAAAGTAGTTGTACCTATTCTTGGCATACTTCCAACAATAGCAATTCTTTTTTGTATTGTTACCTCAAGTGTATCTGATGGTAAATTATATTTTTCATTTAAGTATTTCTCTTCTTTTTTTCTACTATCTACAATATTTATATTATCTAAAGTGTTAGATCCATTTAGAATAGATAGTAATTGTTTTTCCTTTTGAGTTAAATTACCTTGTAAAATAAAACAATTTACTGTCTTAAAAGAATTAATTAGTAATGAGTTTTCTTGGTAATCAAGATCATTATCAATAATAAGTTTAAGATTTCTACTTAAATATATATCATTTAATACTTCTAAATTCTTCTTGTTTTCAATATTTAAATTCGATAAACCAATATATACTACATCAGGACCATGAAGCAATATAGCTTTTTTATATTCAATTAAGTCTATTGTATTTGTTGTTCTATTAACAAAATCAATATATTCAACATCAGTATATTTACTTATCGCTTTATCTAATATATATTTATTACCTTCTCTACAAATTAACATTATTTTCATAATCTACTTCTCCAAAATTAAATGTATTACCTTCTAAAAAATCATATGTAGTTTCTTCACTATCAACATTAGATATTTCATTTTCAATATAAGTATTTACTTCAGTTTCTGGCTGCAATGTATTAACGATATCTTCTAAGCTCATTTCACTTGAAGCTTTTTCTATTACTTTCAATTTATATTCTACAAGCTCTACTTCTAAAGTTTTGATCTTATTATCTAAATCCTTTCTTTTAGCTTTTAGAGATTCCAATTTTTCGCTTTTCTTATTATATTTTTCTAACATTCCTTTTATTGTTTGATTCATTTTTCCCTCCTTAAAAATAAAAAAGTGGCTACTGCTAAAAATAGCAAATAACCACTTTTTCTTATGTTGTAAGATAACTTATTTTATTATAATGCCTTTTATATTATTCTGCAATATACTATTTTCACCTTATACTATATCATAGATATTAGACTTCTTTAGTATAATTTTTTTCTTTACACTTCTTTAAATCAACTTCTGCTCAATTTGAGCAGAAGTTCTTTACTTTGTTAAAGTACTATCTTTCGTATTCTTTACTCTTACTTGTTGTTGGTGCTTTCTCTAACAAGCTTTCCTTTTCCATATCTTTATTCAATGCAGGAATAAGTAACTTTTCTAACCTTAATTCCATACCTTTAATATAAAATTCTTTTCTTATAGGAGAAATTATAGTCTTTCCTTTATATTCTTCTGGTATTGAATAAATTAAGTCTTTTATTTCTTCAAAATGTATTTTTATTTTAGGTACAACTTTTTGTATTGCTTCTTTTAATTCAGCATTATCTAATTCTAAAATATGTTTATATCTAAACTTATGACCATTTCTTGAATATATTGTTTCGATACCTGTTGCACTTGATTCTAACTTTTCTATGTCAGTTAATCTATTTGCAATCTTACTATCTGATATTTTATTATAGAAGGCAGCACCATTATCAAAAATTGGAGCAAGATTATATTCTCCATTTTCATATAAAAGTCCCCAATTACCATTATTTCGATCATTGTTATTTATAAAACCATCAATGACAACACATTCCCAAAATCTTTCTTTAATCCCTTCTATGTTAGCTAATATAGGATTTTTATTTAAATTATATATGTCTTTTTGACTATCTTTTTATATCTTCTTAAATGTCCGCAA
>CAUWIT010000004.1:0-108421 GCA_963558965.1 uncultured Clostridia bacterium
TTACCACAGAAGGCTCATATTCTTTACTAATTTACAGACTTTTTTTCACAGTCTCTTTTAGTTTTTGTAAATTGTGTTATTAAATATGGTTTGCTACTTCAAATGCATCCCAAATGCCGTACATAATATTTGAAACTTTTTTAGCGTCTCCAAGTAGGTAAATTTCAGGAATATCAAATTCTAACTGATGATACAAAGTGTTTTCTTCTTTGTATCCAACAGCTAAAATTACGCTATCGCAAGGGATTTCATTATTGGCATCGCCTATCTGGTAAGTAAGTTTACCATCTTTGTAGCTAGTTACTTTAGCATTTGTAACTACATTGACTCCATTGTATGGAACTAGGCGTTCTAGCATATCTTTGTTAGCGTGGCATAGAGGGCCATTAACGGCAAGAAGTGTATCAAGTGCTTCAACAATTGTAACTTTTTTGCCTTGTTGTGCTAACCAAAGGGCAGTTTCGCAACCTACTAAGCCACCACCGATAACAACAGTAGTTTCTCCTGGATCTTTTTTATCAGTTAATACATCAGCTGCTGTGTATACTTTTTCATCGTCCCCAAGTGAAAATACTTTAGGTTGTGAACCTGTTGCAATTATAACTGTATCGTAGTCTCCTGCTAAAACTTCATCAGCTTTGATTTCTTTATTTAATGTAACAGGTACATCAAGTAATTCTAGTTGTCTAGTGTACCATTTTGCTAGAGCGATATCGTCTTCTTTAAAATCAGGAGCGCCACCTGGGATTAGGTTACCTCCAAGTTGATCTGATTTTTCAACTAAAACAGGTTTGTGTCCTCTAATTGCTAGGACTCTTGCAGCTTCACATCCAGCTACACCGCCTCCGACTACTAAAACTCGTTTTTGTTTTAGGATTGGTTCGTAGTGCATTGCTCTTTCTCTTGCTGCTTGTGGATTTACTGCACAGTTTATCATTGAGTATTCCTGGATACGTCCCATGCAACCTTCTTGACATGAGATACAAGGACGAACTTCGTCGTATCTATTTGAGCGAAGTTTATTTACGTAATCAGGATCAGCTAGTAGAGGTCTACCTAAACTTACAATATCGCAAGAGCCGTTTGCTACTGCTTCAGAAGCCATTTCTGGTACATCCATACGACCTGCACATAAAACAGGTACATCTACAACTTCTTTTACCATTTTACAGTATTCTCTAAATAGGCCTTTTTCCTGATACATAGGGGGATGGTTCCACCACCATGCGTCATAAGTACCAACATCTGTATCAAGTGCATCGTATCCGTATTGAACTAGTAGTTTTGCAGCTTCTAGACCTTCTTCAATATCTCTGCCTTTTTCTTCGAATTCTTCTCCTGGTAGAGCACCTTCTCTCCAGTCTTTTATCATACTTTTAACACTAAATCTAAGTGCAACAGGGAAATCCTGACCGCAGCGAGATTTGATTTCTTCAACGACTTCTTTTGCAAATCTCAATCTGTTTTCAAGAGAACCGCCGTATTCATCATTTCTTAGGTTAAACATGGAAATGGCAAACTGGTCAAGTAGGTAGCCTTCGTGAACTGCGTGGATTTCTACGCCGTCAAATCCTCCACGCATTGCGTTGTAAGCTCCGTCTCCAAATGATTTAACAATACTTTTAATTTCGTCTGTTGTAAGTGGACGACACATTTTATCAAGCCATCTATGTGGGATTTCTGATGGTGCAACTGGTGGGAATTCACCTAGGTTTGTAGGGATAGTTACTCTACCAAATCCAGCTGACATCATTAGAAAAACTTTGCTACCGTATGCGTGGATACGTTCTGTCATTTCCTTACTTGTTCTTACAAAGTGAACTGGGTTGTAAGTTGAGTTAGGACAGTTTGGCATACTTTGTGTCTCTACTTCACAGTCTGAAAAAGTTACTCCTGTAATAATTAGACCTGTGCCACCTTTTGCACGTTCTGTGTAGTAGTCTATACCACGTTGATTGAAACCACCTTCGGCATCAGCTAGACCAAGTGGGCCCATAGGTGCCATTGCAAAGCGGTTTTTGATTTCGCAGTTACCGATTTTTATCGGTGTAAATAAATTTTTATACTTCATCACGAACCTCCTTTAATCACTTATTTTTATTATACTTTATTTTAGAAGCTATTTGTTTAAGTATTTTTATACAATTAATTGTAATAAAATACTTGAGATGGAATTGCATAAGTGTTATACTGTACAGACATGATTTGATTAAATATTTTAAAGAGGAGTTTAGAGAGAAAATGGAAGAAAATAAAAAAGCAGAGAAAAAGCGATATTTACCGCTATTTATTATTCCATCGGTAATCGGGATTTTATTATTTATGATTCCCGTTAAATACCATGGGGAATGGACAATTTGTGTTAAGATTTTAGCTGATATACTTGGAAAAGCGCTAGGTGGTATTTTACCTGTACTATGTGTAGCAATAATAACTGTGTCAGCTATTTTATCTGTAATATCATTGGCAAAACCTAAGTTTATAACTGAACATCCAGTGTTAAAGGATACTTTTTCAGTATCACCGGTGTGGGTTATTATTAGAGTAATCGGTTGCGTATTTATATGGCTAACATTTTTAGGCGTAGATGCAGGTGACAGTGATACAGGATTTATACATATGATCACAGAAGGTGGCGCAGGTGGATTTGTATTAGGGGATTTATTGACAGTACTTGTAATCATATTTGCAATCGCTGGATTGTTGCTACCTTTACTACTTGACTTTGGTTTACTTGAATTCGTTGGAGCATTGTTAACTAAAATTATGAGACCATTATTTAAAATCCCAGGAAGAGCAGCAGTTGACTGTTTTACTTCTTGGATAGGCGATGGTACATTGGGCGTTATGTTAACTTGCAACCAGTACGAAAATGGATTTTATTCAGCTAGAGAAGCTTCTGTAATTGCTACTACTTTCTCTGCTGTATCAATAACATTTAGTATTGTAGTATTAGCTCAGGTTGATATGATGGAATACTTTGGTATTTACTATTTAACTATTTGTCTAATCGGACTTGCATGTGCAATTATTTCACCTAGAATACCTCCTTTGTCTCGCAAAAAGGACGACTACTTGGTAGAAGGTAGAGCTATGCCAGAAGCCATTCCTGAACAGTACAAAAACAGTGTTGACTACGGTATGGATTTGGCAATGATGAGAGTTGCTGAACACAAAGGTATCGGCGAATTTATCCAAAACGGTCTAAAAAATGCTGTTGGCATGTGGTTTGGCGTACTTCCAACTGTTATGGCTATAGGAACTATCGCATTGTTACTAGCTAACAATACACCGATTTTCGAAATTTTGGGAAAACCGTTCTTGCCATTGCTTGAAGCGTTGCAGATACCTGAGGCAGTTGATGCATCTAAGACTATGGTTGTAGGATTTACAGATATGTTTACACCGACAATCATCGCAGCAGAATGCATAACAGCTCCTATTACAAAGTTTATTGTTGCTGTTGTATCTGTAACACAGCTAATTTACTTATCAGAAGTAGGCGGACTTATTTTAGGTTCAAAGCTACCGGTTAAATTCTGGGAACTATTTTTGATTTTTATCGAGAGAACAATTATCAGTTTACTTATCGTAACACCGATAGCTCATATGATTTTTTAGCTTGTTATACTCTTTAGTGTAAAAAACAATATATCAAAAAAAGCACATCTAACGCAGGTTACTTATAACGATGAAATGTACGTGAGGGCAATCGTCTATAAGTTGGTTAAGAGGTGCTTTTTTATTGCATTTTTTTTGTAAACTAAAATGCCTATAACCGTTGAGACATCAAGGTGTTTGTGATATAATAACGTGTCAAAAAATATTTGAAATGAAAGGAAAAACTTATATGCATTTAGACTCTTTAATAATAGACTTATCACTGATACTAATTGTAGCCAGCGTAGCAACGTTGATTATGAAAAAGCTAAATCAACCTATGGTACTTGGCTATATTATTGCGGGATTTTTAATCAGCCCCAACTTTCAGTATTTGCCTAATATTATAAAAGGGGAAACTATAACTTCGTGGGCCGAAATAGGTATTATATTTTTGATGTTTGCCCTTGGGCTGGAGTTTAGTTTTAAAAAGATAGCAACTGTGGGAGGCAGCGCTTTTGTAACTGCACTTACAGTTATGTCGTCCATGATATTCATAGGATTTGGCGTAGGTCAGGCTCTTGGTTGGTCGACTATGGACTGCATATTTTTAGGCGGTATGCTTTCTATGTCATCGACTATGATTATTCTAAAAGCTTATGAAGAATACAATCTTAAAAAGGAAAAATTCGCTCAGCTTGTGCTGGGGACACTAGTAATTGAAGATATTGCCGGCATCTTTATGTTGATTATCTTGTCGACTATTTCGGTGAGTAAAAATATTTCAGGAATGGCGTTGTTCTCTGAAATCGGCACTCTTTTGTTGCTTTTAGTTGTGTGGCTTGTAGTGGGCATCTACTTGATACCGACTTTTCTTAAAAAAATCGATAAGCTTTTAAATGATGAACTTATGATTATCATATCTCTTGCAATTTGCATGGGTATGGTTATGATTGCAAACTTTATTGGATTTTCAAGTGCTCTTGGTGCATTTATGGCAGGATCAATTTTAGCTGGAACAGTTAAGGTAGGCCGCATCGAAAGATTGGTGCAGCCCATTAAAGACTTGTTTGGAGCAGTATTTTTCGTTTCTGTGGGCATGTTAATTGAACCAGACTTACTTGTAAAATACATAGTGCCAATTATAATTATTACTATTGTAACAATTGTAGGACAGATGACTTTTGCAACACTAGGTATGCTATTTTCAGGGCAGTCATTAAAAACAGCTGTCTGCGGAGGTTTTAGCATGGTGCAGATAGGCGAATTTTCATTTATCGTTGCATCATTAGGTATGAACCTTGGAGTTATTAGCAACTTCCTATATCCAGTAGTTGTATGTGTATCAGTTATTACATCATTTACAACTCCGATGTTTATTAAAAACTCAGAAAAAGTATACTTGTGGTTAGATAAAAAATTACCTGCTAAAATTAAGGTTTTCCTTCGCAAAAACACCTCAGAGCATCAGTCCGAAGATGATAAAGACCAGGATTGGAAGACTTATTTGAAGAGGATAGGTATAAGGACATTTATATCTGCAACTGCAATGTTTGCGGTTTACTGGGTAGGTGTAGAATACATCCAGCCAGGTATTGACAATTTAGTTAGCAGTGAAAAATCAGCATGGATAACAGCGGCTATTGTAGTATTTTTGATGATACCATTTATACCGCTTATGCATGGAACAAATAAAGTTTTATATACAAAACTTTGGTTAAAACACAATGCAAACAAACTGCCATTGCTAACATTTAAATTTATACGCATACTTATCGCATCAGCGTTTATCGCACAGGCACTACACGTGCTTTTAGGACTACCGTTTTTAATCGTAATGTTAGTAGCCTTGCTACCTGCATCACTTATTATTAAATCGGATTATATCAGAGGTAAAACAAAGAGCATGGAAATGAGTTTCGTGGCAAATTTCTATGAAAGAACTTTGGACAAAGAAAAAAAGGAGCTTGGATTAAGAAGAAATCACCATTGGTTAGATGAAAGCTTACATGTTGCTAGATTTGAAATTGTAGGAGATATGCAGGGAGGCATGGTAAAAGATATAGGCCGTAATCCTCATGTACATGTTGGTGTTATCAAAGTTATAAGAGATGGTAAACACTACAATATGCCAAAAGGTACTTTTGTCCTACAAAAAGGAGACGAGCTACATACTATGGGTACAACTGCCGAAATAGAAGCTTCGCTATTGATGTTAGAGCAGATGGAATACATAGAAAAAATCGACTATCCAAAGGAAACATTGAAAAACTACATATACGGGCAGACATTTAACAATATCCCAGCTGATAAACAGATTATCTGCGTGCCTATAATCGCAGAAGACAGATTTTCATTTACTAAAAAATCTATAAAAAATTCGGGTATCAGAGAAAAATACAGAGGAAGTGTAATAGGTATCGAGAGGGCAAATTTATTGATTACACATCCAAGTATTGCAACTGTAATACAGTCTGGTGATTTGATTTGGGTTATCGGAACTAAGCAAATGGCAAATAAGCTACTTAGAGATGATATTTTAGGAGAAGTATAATTTATGAGATATTTAACATACCTTGTAGGTACTGTAATTTTAGCCTTCGGGATTACCCTAAACACGAAAACTCAATTAGGTGTTTCAGCAATTATCGCCGTACCATACAGTATCGCCGAAATTGGAGGTATTTCATTAGGAATGACACTTTTTGCGTTTTATACTTTTTGTGTGCTTATGCAGTGGGTTATATTGCGCAAAAAATTTGAAATGTATCAATGGTCACAGTTAATAGTAAGTGTAATTACAAGTTACATAGTTGATGCATTTGACAAATGGATACCAGTTGTTGAAGGAAACATAGGCATTAAATTGGTGTTTTTAGCAATTGCAATATTTTGCACAGGTCTAGGAGCGGCATTAACTGTAGGAATGCAGCTAATTCCAAATCCTGCAGACGGCTTTGCAAATGCAGTTGGAGAGCTGTTTAAAAAAGACTTTGGTTTTGGAAAAAATGCTTTGGATTTTATGTGCTTAACATTTAGCGCAATCTACGGATTGATCTTTGCACATAAACTTGTAGGTATACATATTGGTACTGTTTGTGCTATGATATTTACAGGCAGAGTAATTGCATTATGTACAAAACCAGTTAATAAATGGTTTGTAAAAATTGCACCTAATTACAATGTTAGCTAATTAAATAATAAGACCACTTTTAAGCATAATTAGTTATTAAAAGTGGTCTTTTCTATTGAATAGCACAACATATTGTGGTAAGATGAAAAAGGCTATTTTTAGCAAAAAGGCTTAAAATAACCGAAAAGACATTCTTAAAAAGGGGAGGGTGTGAATATGTTAGAAAAAGATTGGCTGGGTGAAGATAATCAGCTAGGTATGGATATATGGCAAAAGAAATATTGCTATGAAGGGGAAGATTTTGATCATTGGGTAGACCGTATTAGCGGCGGCAATGAGGAAATCGCCCAGTACATAAAGGAAAAGAAATTTTTGTTTGGCGGACGTATATTGTCAAACAGAGGTTTAAACAAAGACGGTAGAAAGGTTACATACTCAAATTGTTATGTAATTGAGCCACCAGAAGACAGCATTGAAAGCATTTTTGAGTGCGCAAAAAAACTAGCTCGTACATATAGCTACGGCGGCGGTTGCGGTATTGATATTTCAGGCTTAGCGCCTAGAGGAGCGAAAATCAACAATGCAGCTAAAGAAACTAGCGGAGCTGTATCATTTATGGAATTATATTCTATGGTTACAGGCCTTATAGGGCAGAATGGCCGTAGAGGTGCTCTTATGATTTCTATCGATTGCTCACATCCAGACCTATTAGAGTTTATAGATTTAAAAACAGACCTTGAAAAAGTAACTAAGGCAAATATCTCTATACGTATTAGAGATGATTTTATGGAAGCTGTAAGAAACGACGAAGATTATACACTAGAGTACGTTCGTGAAGTTACAGGGGAAGAAGTTAAAAAGACTGTAAATGCAAGAGAGCTATTTAGAAAAATAGCTGAAACAAACTGGGATTATGCAGAACCAGGTGCATTGTTTTGGGATAGAGTAGAAAACTGGAACTTGCTAAGCAACACAAAAGAATTTAAGTACGCAGGTGTAAATCCATGTGCAGAAGAGCCACTACCAGCAGGGGGCAGCTGTTTGCTTGGAAGTATTAACTTATCACAATTTGTCGAAAATGAATTTACAGATAATGCAGCTTTTGACTACGATGGATTTAGAAAATGTGTAGCTGCATCAGTTAGAGCTTTAAATGAAGTTTTAGATGAAGGTTTACCCCTACATCCATTGGAAGAACAAAGAGAAAGCGTAACTAAATGGAGACAAATCGGCTTAGGTATTATGGGACTTGCTGATGCAATGATAAAACTTCAAGTTACATATGGAGAAGAAGAAGCTATAGAGCTTTGCGATAAAATTGGATTTGCAATGGCAGATGCAGCTATTGCAGCTTCAGCAAAACTTGCAAAAGAGCAAGGTGCTTATCCTGGATTTAAAAAAGAAGAAGTTATGACTACTGAGTTTTTTATGGCAAATACAACAGAGCATACAAGAGAGCTAGTTAGAAATTACGGCTTGAGAAACTCACAGCTTTTAACTATTGCACCAACTGGTACTATTTCAACTATGTTAGGTATTTCAGGCGGCATAGAACCAGTTTACGCAAACTATTACGAAAGAAAAACAGAGTCATTACACGGTACAGATGTATACTACAAAGTGTACACAAAGATAGTAGATGACTACATGAAGAGATTTGGTATAAAAGACGAAACAGCCATTCCTGATTTCTTCGTAACAGCTATGACCCTTGATTACGACCAGCGTATAAATATGCAGGCAATTTGGCAGCAACATATAGATGCGTCAATAAGCTCAACTGTAAATGTACCAGAGAGCTTCACAGTTGAAGAAACAGAAAAACTGTATATGTATGCATATGAACAAGGGCTAAAAGGTATAACTATTTACAGAGACGGCTGTGCTAGAAGCGGTATTTTATCAGTTGAAGAAACTAAAGCAAAACCAGTTACTGCAGGTGACGGTCTAAAAAGAGGCGAGATTTTACTTGTTACAGACGATGTTGTTGGTAAAAAACGCAAGCTGATTACAGGCTGCGGCAGTCTTCACTGTATCGCATTGTTTGATCCTCATACAGGAGCATTACTTGAAACATATTTAAGCAAAGGCTCAACTGGAGGATGTAATAACTTTATGGTAGGTTTATCAAGAATGATATCTATTTCTGCTAGAGGTGGTATCGATATTGAGACTATCGTCGATCAGCTAAATTCAAGTGGTTCATGTCCATCTTATGTGGCTAGAAGAGTAACTAAAAAAGATACTAGCAAAGGGGCTTGTTGCCCAATGGCAGTAGGAAATGCACTTCTTGAAATGTATGAAGAAATGCAAAACGAGCTTGCAGCTAAAAAGGCTTTAGGCGGGGAAGTTGAAATTAAAGCGCCAAAACCTAAGGCAGTTAAAGTGGATAAAAATAAAATTTACTGTCCCGAATGCGGAGAACCTGTAGTCTTTGAAGAGGGATGCAATATTTGCAAAAGCTGTGGTTGGAGCAAATGTAGCTAAGTAAATATTAAACGAGCATTTTTATAGGTGCTCGTTTTTTTATATCTAAATATATGTTTACATGGTATAATCTAAAAAAAGGAGGGGTGCATATGAGCGAATATAAAAATAAAGAATGGCTGTATAAGTTAAGCAATGGCAAATTTGGTATAGTTGCAATGCTTGTTATGGTCATTCCTTTTACAGCATTGACTTTGTGGCTTTACAATAACCAAAATGGAGCGTACATCTTTTCAGGATTTATAGATTTTTGGATGATTGTAGCTTTGATAATTGCCATATACAGAGGATTTGCATTTAAGGTGCTAATTGGCAGAAATGAAATGTATTATCGAACTAGGCCGGGCAATGGTAGATTTTTTACTTACCCAAATATCCAAGGTGTTTGGGTTAGCTCACACAGAGGTGAGTATTATTGCACAGTTAAAACATACGAAGGAGAGATAATTAAAATTCCATTTTACAGTTCCAATTACGATGCTGTAGAGTTTTTAAAGGAACAGGTAAAAGGGAGAAAAAGGTTTGAAGAAAGAGAACAAAAGGAACTTGATACTTACGAAATTAACGGTAAATCTAACGGCAAGGCATATATAATCGGCAGCATAGTCATATTGATAAATTTAGTTATCCTCCAGATTTTTTACAGTAAAGCAACTGCATATTTTCAATACAATACAGGATCAGTCTTTAAATACATAGGTGTATTTTTAGGTATATTGGTAGTAGTAATACTGATTGTTCGCTACAAATACTTAAATATAAAAATCGATAGAGAAGGTTTTTTATATCAGATAGGGCCGTTTAAAAAGAAATACTACAGATACGAAGATGTAGTAAGATGCGAGCTTGTGACTAAAAGAGTTAGAACTGGTAGATTTGAGAATGGCGGTTCTAATTATTACTACGACTTCTTTGTTTTCACAGATAGAGATGGCAATATAGAAAAATTTCAATATGAAAAATCACTTCACAACTATGAAATATATGTACTTCAAAGGCGAATAAACGAAGCCAATGGGATAGAAACTGAAGCATACATAGAAGATGAAGATTTGATTGAAGAAGAATTTGACAATATAGAAAAACCTAAAAGTGATGAGTATTACGCAGTTAACAGAAAAAAGAGAAGAGGTGTAGGCCTAGTTGTAACAGCCATTACTGTAATATTGCTAGTAGTATTTGTAAAAGGTGCCATAGGCCCTATGAATGCAAGTAAAAATGTAGAATCTCAAAAATTAATGGATCACGAAGAAGTAAAAGAACTTCTGGTAAATGAGGGCTTCAATACAGAAGATATGAAAACATCTTATTGGTATCTTGAAGAAAACAAGCTTATGTTTGTTGCAGCAGGAGAAAAAGACAAATGTAAAATCGAGTTTTACCAATATAATGATGGAGAAACTACAAATGGCGTATACAATACTATATCCTACAATTTCAACCAAGATCTAGAATTTAAAGAACGAGAAAACTACGAAAAGGAATTAGAAAACGGTGGTAAAATTTTTGAAATGGATGTAGATGGTAAATACAATGTTGTAGCATTTAAAGACAATACAGTAGTCTATGGCTACTGTCAGGCAAAAGATAAAAGCATAGTAAAAGAGATTGTAGAAGAAATAGGATACAAGTAAATAACATAAAAGAGAACTGCCAATTTAGCAGTTCTCTTTTTGATTAAGTTATATTATTAATAGTTATAATGTTGGATTTCAATTAAAAATTATCAATTTTACGATACTTACTATGCTGCTTTTAGATTCTTGTTTTTAAGAGCTGGTAGGTAAGTCTTAAATAAGAAGAATGCTAGTACAACAACAGCAAATACAATACCGATAATGTATGAAACATTTGTTAATCCTTTTGTTCCGAAGTCAAATCCTTCTGGAGCGTATAGGATGTAAGTGCAGCTTACTGCTGACATAAATGTTGCAGGGATTGCTGCAATCCAGCTTGCATTAGCACTAACCTTAGTTGCTAGGTATACTGCGCCAGCCCATAGAGCCATCATAGCTAGAGTCTGGTTTGACCATGAGAAGTATCTCCAAACAACGCTGTAATCAAATAGTGAGATTACATAACCTGCTACTAGTAGAGGTGCAGCTAGGATTAGACGAGACTTCATGCTCTTCTGTTCAATACCAAACCAGTCTGAGATTGTAAGTCTTGCACTTCTAAATGCTGTATCACCTGAAGTAATAGGACAAGCGATAACACCGATCATAGCAAGTACGCCACCAACAGGTCCTAATAGACCAATAGACATATCGTAAACTGTGCTTGACTGTCCACCGCCAACTGCTAGTAGGCCGCCAGTTCCTTCGTAGTAAGCAACACCAGCTGATGCCCAAATTAGAGCGATAATACCTTCAGCAACCATTGCTCCGTAGAAGATTTTTCTACCCTGTCTTTCGCTTGTTAGACATCTAGCCATCATAGGTGATTGAGTTGCATGGAAACCAGAAATAGCTCCACAAGCTACAGTGATGAACATTAGAGGCCAAATAGGTGCTCCGTTTGGATGTAGGTTTTCTAGTGTTAGTTCTGGCATAGGTCTAATATCATTGTTTAGTAGTGTAGCTCCACCGATACCGATAGCCATGATGATTAGGCAGATACCGAAAATAGGATATAGCTTACCAATAACCTTGTCGATAGGTAGTAGTGTAGCTAGGAAGTAGTAAACTAGAACTACGATAGTCCAGAATGTAACGTTTAATGCATTTGGTGTTAGCATTGCTAGTAGTCCAGCAGGTCCTACCATGAATACTGTACCTACCATAACTAGTAGGATAACTGAGAAGATTCTCATAATAGTCTTCATAACAGGTCCTAGGTAGATACCAACGATTTCTGCGATACTTGCACCATCATGTCTTAGTGAAAGCATACCGCTTAAGAAGTCATGTACACCACCTGCGAAGATTGTACCTAGTACAATCCAAATGTAAACAACTGGTCCCCAGATAGCACCTGATAGTGCACCGAAAATAGGACCAAGTCCCGCAATGTTTAGTAGCTGGATTAGAAATGCTCTCCAACCACTCATTGGTACGAAGTCTACACCATCTGGATGTTCAATAGCTGGTGTAGGTCTATCGTCGGGATGAAAGATTTTTTCAACGAACTTACCATAAATTAGGTAACCTATGATAAGAACAATCAAACTAACGATAAAAGATATCATAATGATTCCTCCTTCTAACTCATTCTCTATTTTTAATATGAGTTACTTATATATGTTTTTTTCAATACAAATTGTACTACTTTTTTCAAAAAAGAAAAGGGGTTTTTGGAATTTTATATATATTTTTTATATGATATAGATTTCGTCTATACCAAGTATACAAGTTTGAAATTTCAACATTTTTCCGTGGTAAAGTGCTTGTATACAAGCATAGGAAACATATGGTAATGCAGTATATTTAGATTAGTTAAAATAGTCAGAAAATTAGTTTTTTTATGACTAATAAATCTAATACAGCTGTTATATACTACTTGTATAGATTGTATCTATGGAAAATGAGAGTGAAATCTATAGGTAAAGCGTCAATTGAAATTAGATGAGGGCCGATATATAATATACGTGAACTTAGCCAGCAAAGAAGAGGGTATTTCAAAAGAATTAAGTAGCCTATTTGACTATATGATAAATAATCAAATGGAAGAAGACGATAAGTTTTTATGTGATATAGAAAATGAAATATCTATCTTAAATCGAGAAGATGGCGAGTGGAGGAGGCACATCATGAGACTTGAAGAAAAGATTGAGAGAGATATAAAGCAAGCTGAAAAAATAGCTGAAGAACGAGGCAAAAAAGAGGAGAAATGTATAATAGCTAAAAAACTAAAGGAGCAAGGCATGGTAGTAGCACAAATAGCAGAGGTAACTGCTTTGTCAGTATCAGAAATAGAAAAACTATAGTTTAGTAAACGAAACAGGGGAGTGTCAAATTGACACTCCCCATTAGTTTTAATAGTACCAGTTTTTATACCAGCTTTCATTATTATATGTTGCGTACCAGTATTTTCCATATTTATAAACACTATCTTCATCCCAAACGTGTCCAATATATTTTTTTCCATCAAAAGTAAATTTGTAGTGTAATGTAAAATCTCTATAATCATACCATGTATTACGTCCTATTACTTTAAAACGTATATATTTTGTTTTGTTAGGTTTAATCTTGTAAGATTTTTTTAATTTGATTTTTCTGTCATAAGATTTATAATCTATGTCTTCAACTTTAAATGTACCGCTGTTAATAGTAAGAGTTCTATTGCTATTATTTTTAAATTTTACAACAAACACATTATTTCTCGTATCGTAATCGTATAAAAATGCACCGAAGTCTGGTTGCTGTCTAACAACAGAAACTTTTAGCTTATATGTTTTTCCTTTATTTTTAGCGTAGATAGTACATTTGCCTAAGCCTTTTGCTTTTATTGTTCCTTTTGATGAAACAGTTGCAATTTTTTTATTGGAACTTTTATAAGTAACTTTACCTTTTGTGTAAAGTAAATTTACTTTACATCTATTGCCCCTATAAAGTTTTCTTGATTTATATTTTAATTTAGGTGGAGGATTTGTTACCTTCACTTTTGTTTTATAAGTCTTACCATTTTTTAATTTAGCATAGACATAAGCAGTACCGGCTTTTTTAGCTGTAACAGAACACTTTTGGCTATTTCCTTTAACCTTTAATACTTTAGAGTTACTTGTTGACCAGCTAATGTAGTTACAATTAGCATTGCTAGGATAAATGTTAGTTAAAGTTAAAGTTTTTGATTTACCAGTCTTTAGAGATGTTGATGATACGAGTTTTCCTGATTGAGGATATTTTGTAACATCTGAAATCGATATTTTAAAAGGTACATCATCATATGATAGGTTCTCTATTTCAACTCGATAAGTTCCTTTGCCTAGTGATAAAGTCTTCGAAAAATTATCTATGAATTTATCTGAGTATATTTTTTCCTCATCATAAGACACTTCTTTATAAATTTTGATGCTATTAGTAGAATTACACAAAGCCTGTATATTGATATTTACTTGTCTTGATTTTTCGGTAACTTTAAATGTTAACTCATCATATAAAAAACTTGAATCAATGACAATAGTACCATAGCCTTTACTATTAAATGAACTATAGTCATTTACATATATACTGGAAGAATAGTAATAATCACTAGTAGAGGCGTATCCTTTACTATTAGTAGCTTCAATGCCGTAAGAATTATAGCCAAGATATTTTAACTCATTAAAGGCTATTGTACATTGATATTTACCTGTTTGAGCATTATATGTCATATTATGATTTTCTTCTCCACCATTGGGTGTTTTTTATGTTAGTTTTACAGATGATATATCATATATATCTGTAACTTTTGCAGATATGGTAACTGAACTACCATAGGTTACATTATCGCTAGAAGCTTGGACATCTTCAATCTCTGGAGCAGAGTAATCCGATGCAAAAGCAAGAGTTAGATTAAGCGGCGATAAAACCATGGATAGTGCAATTAAAAGAGCAATGATTTTCTTTGTTTTTCCCCTCATATTGTTTTCTCCTTTAAAAAAATAAAAATAACTGACTTATACATACTAACATATATTTAAATAAGTATCCATATTTGAACTAGATATAAACCATTTTTTACCCTCTAAACTAATCAACTAGTCTAGCACAACCTACTTTATTTATGGTATAATATCGTGTTAAGAAAATATTGGAAGAAAGGTGTCAAGAGGAGACCAGCTTATGAAAAAAGAAATATACATTTACGGTCATAAAAACCCAGATACAGATTCAATTTGTGCAGCCCTTAGCTTAGCAAATCTAAAAAACGAAATGGCTAAGGCGCAGCAGGCAGATAATACAAAATATTGGGGTAAAGTAGATAAGGAAAAAAATTATGTAGCAATGGCTGCAGGAGAACCAAACTCAGAGACAGCATATGTACTTGAAAGATTTGGAGTAAAAGCACCAAAAGTTGCAACAGATATTAGAAGACAGATTTCTGATATAACTATTAAAGATGTAGTTTCAGTAAGTGCTGATACAACTTTAAAAAGAGCATGGGAAATCATGCATGAAGAAAAAACATATACTGTTCCAGTAAAAGATGACAAAGATAATATGCTAGGCATATTAACTATTGGAGATATGGCAAGAGCATATATGGATGTATTTAACAATACAGCAATCACAGATGCAGGAGCAACTTATGCAAATATAGCAGAAGTTCTAGAAGGTAAAATCATAGTAGGAGATGCTAACCAAGTTGTTAGTGGTGGCAAAGTAAATGTTGCTACAGCAACTACTGAGCTAATCGATACAAACATCGAAAAAGGCGACATTGCCATTCTTAGTGATGACGAAGAGAGCCAGATATTTTTAGTTGAAAAAGGTGTTGCATGTTTAATAATCACACATGGATTTGAACCTTCTGAAAAGGTTAGACAAATCGCTGCTGAAAAAGGCGTGGTTTTAATCGCAACAGAAATCGGCACACACAGAGTTGCAAGACTTATAAATCAGGGATTGTCAGCAAAATACCTAATGAGACCTATGGACGAAGTGTGCAGCTTCAATATTGATCAGTACATCGATGATGTAAAAGCTGTTATTTCAGAAAAAAGATTTAGAGATTTCCCAGTTTGCGATGGAGAAGGAAACTTTGTGGGCATGATAAACAAATCATCATTGATTAATATGGATTCAAAACAGGTTATTTTAGTAGACCACAACGAAATGAATCAGGCAGTTTTAGGACTTTTCGATGCTGATGTTGTCGAAATCGTTGACCACCACAAACTTGGAACAGTTGAAACATTGCAGCCTATTAGCGTTACAAACAAACCAGTTGGATGCACATCAACTATAATCTACCAGATGTACAAGGAAAACGGCATCGAAATTACAAACCAAGTTGCAGGATTGCTTTGCTCAGCAATTTTATCAGATACTATGTTATTTAAATCACCAACTTGCACAGATGAAGACGTAAAAGCGGCTAAGGCTTTAGCATCAGATGCAAACATTGACTTAGACGATTTATGGCAGTCTATGTTGAGAGCCAGCCTGGATTTAGATTCAAAAACTGAAAAAGAAATTTTCTATCAGGATTACAAACAGTTTGAAGCTCAGGGCTTCACTTTTGGTGCAGGACAGGTGTTAGCAGCAAACGAAGAAGATGTTAAAATTGTAAAAGATCGTATGTTGCCATATCTTGAAACTGCATTGGCAGATGAAAAAATCGATATGGTTTGCTTGATGATTACAAATGTTTCAGACGAATCAACAGAGCTTATCTATGCAGGCGCAAACGCACAAGGCGTACTAGAGTCAGCATTTGAAACAAAATCAGCAGACGGCGGAGTATACCTAGAAGGCGTTGTTTCTCGTAAAAAACAGCTTATTCCACCAATTATGGCGGTACTACAGTAGGAGGGAGAAGAAAAGATGAAAAAAGATATAATAGTAATTGGGCATAAAAATCCGGATACTGACTCTATCTGTTCAGCAATTTCTTATGCCTACCTAAAAAATAAAATTTCAGATGGAAATTACGTACCTATGAGAGCTGGCGAAGTAAACCCTGAAACAGCTTACGTTTTGGATTATTTCAATGTTGAAGCGCCTCAGCTAACAGAAGATGTTAGAGCACAAGTAAAAGATGCAGATTACAAAGAAGGCATCGCAGTAGATAAGGGCATTTCACTTAAAAAAGCGTGGCAGCTAATCTGCGAAAACGACGATACTATCCTTACTGTTTGCGAAGACGAAAAAGTTATAGGAGTTATTTCTGACGGTGATATTGCTAAGTTTTTTATGGCTGAGCACGACGACAGCATCGTTATGACAGCAAAAACTCCATTGAAAAATATTTTAGAAGCTATCGAAGGCAAATTGGTTACAGGCGACGAAAACAAAATTTTAACTGGAGGTAAAGTTGTAGTTGCAACAGCAAATGCTTCAGTTTTAGGCAGCCTTGTAAGCCAAGGCGATGTGGTTATTTTGGCCGACAAAGTAGAGTCACAAAAAACTGCTATTGAAAACGGAGCATCATGTTTGATTTCATGTCTTGGGGTAGATTTTACAGATGAAGTAATTGAGCTTGCAAAATCAAAAGATGTTGTATTAGTTACATGCAAGAATGACTCTTACGTTACTTCAAGACTTCTTAACCAAAGCGTAGCTATTGGTTACTTAATAGACGATCAGCAGATTATCCAATTTACTGAAGATGAATACATCGATGATGTAAAAGCTGTAGTAACAGAAACTAGACATAGAGAATTTCCAGTTGTAGATAAAGCTGGTAAATTTAAAGGCGTGCTACACAGAAACAATATTATAGATGTAGACAAAAAGAAACTTATTATGGTTGACCACAACGAAAAAACTCAGGCAGTTGACGGTATGTGGGAAGCTGAAGTTCAGGAAATTATCGACCATCACAAAGTTGGTCACATCCAAACTCTTGGACCAATTTTATACAGAAATATGCCAGTTGGCTGTACAGCAACTATTGTATATATGATGTTTTTAGAAAACCAAATCGAAATACCTAAGGAAATTGCAGGTCTAATGTGCTCAGCAATTTTATCTGACACATTGTTATTTAGATCACCAACTTGCACACCAATGGATAAAGAAGCAGGTGAAAAACTAGGTGAAATCGCAGGTATCGATGTTGAAAAATACGCAATGGATATGTTTGGAGCTGGCAGCGACTTCGGTTCAAAAACTGACGAGGAAATATTCAACCTAGACTACAAGAGATTTAATGTAGGCGATGTTACTTACGGTATCGGTCAGGTTTCTTCAGTTAGCAAAAAGGAACTAGACGATCTTAAGGAACAGATGTTAGCCTATATGGAAAAAGTTGTAGCAAATGGTGAAGAAAATATGGTTTACCTAATGATGACTGATATTTTAGAGGAGTCTTCAGAACTTCTATGTGCAGGCAATGGAGCTTTAAGCACTGCATGTCAGGCATTTGGAGTAGAACCAGGAGATAGAAGCGTTTATCTAAAGGGAGCAGTTTCTCGTAAAAAACAGATTGTCCCTCAGCTAACAGCAGTACTTCAGTAATTTAATAATTTAATAATAAGGTAAAAATTAAATGTACCAGTTATATAAATTAAACAGATTGAGGCACCTTCTTTGAAGAGGGTGCCTTAATGCATTTTAATGATAAAATGCCCTTAATATTTGAACTTGCCCTTAATTTATGCTATATTTTAAGGGAAAAGAGAGGAGAGTAAGGGCATGAGAACATTCAATTATTCGAAAATTAAAGAACAAAACTGGGATTCAGAAATCCTTGGATACATAGCAGCAATTTATAGAGAAGTTGGAAAACAGGAGCAATACTTAAAACAGCGTCCTGAAGAACTGGAAAAACTTGTGGAAATTGCTAAAATACAGAGCACCGAAGCGTCAAATGCAATTGAGGGGATTGTAACAACAAACACACGTATAAAGCAGTTGGTTGAGGAAAAAACAACACCAAAAAATCGTGATGAACAGGAAATTGCAGGATACCGTGATGTGTTGAATATTATCCACGAAAATTTTGATGTAATAACTGTCTCTAAAAATTACATCTTACAATTGCATAAAATTATGTATAGTCACATGAATAATTCTCATGCAGGACAGACAAAAAAAGTTCAAAACTATATTAGTGCAACATATCCAGATGGACATACATCAATATTGTTTACTCCCCTTGATCCTTTTGAAACACCGGAAGCGCTGGACAAAATCTGCGAAGAATACAATCGAGTAATAGGTAATTTTGAGGTAGAGCCGTTGATTGCAATACCAACTTTTATCCATGATTTTTTATGTATTCATCCTTTTAATGATGGCAACGGTAGAATGAGCCGTTTGCTTACAACATTATTGTTATATCAAAATGGATTTTATGTTGGGAAATATATTTCGCTGGAATCAAAGATTGCAAACAATAAGGATCTTTACTATGATGCCCTTGCTAGATCACAGGATGGTTGGCATGAAGGAATGGCAAATACAGTTCCTTTTATCAAATATTTTCTTGGAATTGTTCTCGCAGCGTACAAGGAATTTGACGAGCGATTTGCTATTGTGGAGGAAAAATTGCCGGCAGTGGAAATGGTAAGAAAAGCAACACAAAATAAGATTGGGAAATTTACCAAACAGGATATTATAAAACTATGCCCATCTTTAAGTCTAAGTTCAATAGAAGGTTCATTGAGAAAATTAGTAAAAGAAGAGTATTTGAAGAGGGGTGGCTCTGGCAAGGCAACGTATTATATTCGTTTACAATAAGTCGGGATGACCCTCAGGAAATAAAAGGAGCTGTCAATTTAACGACAGCTCCTTTTTGGTTGATTTGCGTTATATTAAATTAAATATTAGGAAGAGTATAAATTCGAGCTTCTTCTTCATTGTTTAGGATACGAAGTGCACCAAATGCAAGAGCTTCCATTTCATTTTCTCCAGGTAAAACCACAACTGGAGCAATAAAACCAACATACTCTTTTATTTTTTCAGTTAGCATTTCTGAGTGAGCAACACCACCTGTTAAAATAATAGCATCTGTTTTACCTTTTTCAGTAACACTTAGTAGTCCAATACTTTTTGCAATCTGCAATGCCTCAGCATCATATACTAATTTTGCATGAGCATCGCCATTTGCAATCATTTCTTCGATTTTTCTGCAATCGCTAGTTCCTAGGTGAGCATACATACCACCTTTACCTCTAACTTTTTTCTTCATCTCATCTTTTGTGTAGTTACCACTGTAACAAAGATCGATTAGAGCAAACTGAGGTATTGTGCCTGAACGCTCAGGTGAGAAATGACCTTCGTCATCGCCAACTGAGTCGATTAGCTTACCGTGAGCATGTGCGCTAACTGAAATCCCACCACCTAGGTGAGCGATAATAAGATTTAAATCTTTGTATTCTTTTCCGATTGATTGTGCGTATTTAACTGCCATTGCATGGCTGTTAAGTAGGTGAGAAGTACTACTTCTCACCACTTCAGGAAAACCTGTAACTGTAGAGATTTCTTCAAGATCTCCGCCTGTAACTGCATCGTAAATATATGCTGGCACGCAAGCTTCATCGGCAAAAGCCTTAGCTAGTAGACCGCCCATATTTGATGCATGAGGAGAACTGTATTTATCACTACTTAGAGCAGTTACCAAATCGTCATTCACAATATAGCCACCGGCATGTAGGCCAAAGACGATACCGCCTCTGCCTACAACTGCAGCTAATTCCTCTACAGAAATATTGTTGTCATTTAAAAACTCTTTGATTATTTTAGTTCTAAAAGGTACTTGTTCTACGATTGTATTAAATTTACCAATTTCCTGAGCATCATGCTCGATGTTTTCTTGAACAAGTTTGTTTTGTCCCTCAAACACTGCAAGTTTTGTACTTGTAGAGCCTGGGTTAATTACCAATAATTTAGGAGTCATTTTTACACCTCATCCATACCTACTTTTATAGCTTTTAAGTTTAAATCGACGAACTGAGGTTTGATATTTGCTTTTAGGATGCTTTCCCAATCGATTGCTTCAAGTCCCATTGACTTAATAATAGTTCCAAGTAAGATGATGTTTGCAGCTTTTACGTTGCCTAGTTCTTCAGCTAGTGCAGTTGCGTTAAGTACTTTTGCTTCTGCATGTGACTGGATTTCTTCTAGAACATCATCTGGGTATTCTTCTTTGCCTGTGATTACAGACATAGAGTCAATCTGTTCGTCATTTATAATTAGTACGCCACCTTCTTTAAGGTAGTCTAGATTTCTTAGGGCTTCCATTTTTTCAAAAGAAACAATCATATCTGCTGTTCCTTTTTCAATAACAGGAGAATCAACTTTTTCGCCATATCTAACCTGAGAAGATACGCTGCCGCCTCTCTGTGACATACCGTGAATTTCGCTCATTTTTACATCATAACCTGATTCCATAAGACCAAGTGTTAAAATTTTACTTGCAAGGATAGTTCCCTGTCCACCAACTCCAACTAAAAGTATACTCTTTGTCATTTTACTAGTCCTCCTTTGCGATAGCGCTAACTGGGCAAACCTGTGCACAAACGTCACATCCAACGCACTGTTCATGGTTAATACTTACTTTTTTAGCTTCTTTATCAAAGCTCAATGCTGGACAACCTGTGCCTAGACAAGCTTTGCAACCGATACATTTGTCGTGATCAACAACATTTTTAGTCTTAAATAGGTTGTCAAATTCAGCTAAGTCCGCATCAGAGAATTTCTTTAGTACGCATGGCCATCTTGTGATGATTACAGATGGTTCGTCCTTAATTGCAAGACATTTATCAAGTGTTTCATCAACTTCTTTTAGGTTGTTAGGGTTAACAACGAAGATATGTTTAATACCGATAGCTTTAACTAGAGTTTCGATATCAATCATATTTGTAGGATCACCTTTTGCATTGAAACCTGAACCAGGGTTCTGCTGATGTCCTGTCATACCAGTGATACGGTTATCAAGGATTACATTGATAGTGTTGCTGTTGTTGTAAATAGTGTTGATTAGAGAGTTAACTCCAGTATGGAAAAATGTAGAGTCACCTAAAACAGTAACAACTCTCTTGCCGCTATCTCCCATATTAAACGCTTTTTGCGCACCGTGGCCAACACTGATACTTGCACCCATACAAATAGTTGTATCCATTGCAAAGTATGGACCAGTTGCAGCTAGAGTATAGCATCCGATATCTCCACTGATCATAATATCTTTTCTCTTACCAAGTCTGTAGAAAAATCCTCTGTGAGGACATCCAGCACAGAAACTTGGAGCACGAGCAATTAGTTTGTCCTTATCAAATTCAATAATCTTGTTTCCTTCTCCAGTTACAGCTGCTTTAACAACATCTGAAGTCATTTCACCCCATTTAGGGAATAAATCCTTACCAGTACACTGGATACCTAAAGCTCTAACAGCTTCTTCGATAAATGGATCGTTTTCTTCTAGGATGTAAACTTTTTCAACCTTGCTGCAAAAATCTTTGATTAGGTTTTCTGGTAGAGGATTAGTAAATCCAAGTTTTAAAAATGAAGTTCCTTCATCAAAAGCTTCTTTAGCGTAGTAGTAGCACATACCTGAGCAGATAACTCCAACTTTGCCATCGCCAAGTTCAACTCTGTTAAATGGAGTTGTTTCAGCGTACTGTGCAAGAGCATCTAGTCTTTCTTGTACTTTTAGTCTTAGGCCACGAGAATGAGCTGGTAGAGTTACATACTTCTGTGGGTTTTTAGTCCATTCTTTTAGTTCAAGTTCTTTTCTATCGCCAAGTTCAACTACTGACTTAGAGTGACATACTCTTGTAGTAAGTCTCATAAGTACAGGAGTATCATATTTTTCACTTACTTCGTAAGCTTCTTTCATCATATCAAGAGCTTCCTGGCTGTCTGCTGGTTCGAACATAGCAATCTTTGCAGATTTTGCGTAGTTTCTGTTATCCTGTTCGTTCTGTGAAGAATGCATGCCCGGCTCGTCAGCACTGATTAGCACGCCACCGGCGTTAACGCCTGTGTATCCCCAAGTAAATAGTGGATCGGCCGCTACATTGATACCTACGTGTTTCATAGATGCAAGAGCTCTAGCACCTGCAAATGAAGCACCGATTACACTTTCAAGAGCAACCTTTTCATTTGGTGCCCATTCTGCTGTAATCTCATCGTAAGTTGATAGGTTTTCAAGGATTTCAGTACTTGGTGTACCAGGGTAAGCTGCAGCGAATTTAACGCCAGCTTCGTAAGCTCCTCTTGCTATAGCTTCGTTTCCTGTCATTAATTTTTTCATTTTGTAAACTACCTCCTTAGTTTAGGTTGGGTTATTTTGTTTGTTTTGGTTATTTGTTTAGTTTAGTTATTTTGTGTCATATATGCACAAGCTAGCAATGAGTAGTATTTTTCCTCAAAGCTTGCACTTCTGGAGTTTAGAGCTATTGGGCATTTTGCTCCAACTACCAAGCCAGCCATTCTTGCTCCGCCTAGTACATATAGGGCTTTTGACATAAGGTTACCTGATGCAATATCAGGTGTTAGTAAGATATCTGCGTCTCCGGCTACTGGGCTTTGGTATTTTTTTATAACAGCTGACTCTTTATCCATGGCTAGGTCAACTGAAATAGGGCCTTCAACAACGCAATCTTTAATCTGACCAGCTTCGTTCATCTTTTTTAACTCGGCTGCATCAACTGTTTCTGGCATCTTAGGATTTAGAACTTCTACTGCGCACAATGCGGCAACTTTTGGGTTTTCATATCCAAATCCTTTGAATATGCCTACTGCATTTTCGACTATATCTTTTTTCTGTTCTAAATTTGGGTAAGTCATCATACCGCCATCGGTTAAGCCTACTACTTTATGATAGTTTGGGATATCAAGTAGTGCAGTATGTGAAATAGATTTACCAGCTCTAATGCCAGTTTCTTTGCTTACTACACCTTTTAGCAAAGTAGAAGTCTGTAGTAAACCTTTTTGGATAAAGTCTCCTTTGCCTTCGCGAATTAACTGGATACCTTTGAAAACGGCATCTTCATCGCTTTGGCTGTCGACTATTACTTGTGGGTCGATATCGTATCCAAGATCCTTACCTATAGATAAAATTTCATCTTTTTTACCTACTAATATGTGATCTAGGATACCCTCTTCTTTTGTTTTTAGAACTGCTTCCAAAGTGTGCGGGTCATGAGCTGCTATTACTACAACAGAGCTCTTTTTAGAAGACTGGGCAACTTTGTCTCTTAGTTCTTCAAAGTTTTTGATAACCACTTGGGGCCTCCCTTCAAATCTTATTTATAGATAAATTCTATTGTTTAAATGCATAAAATTTATAGATTGTACTTTTCTGAGTACAATCTGATTATAGCATTGTACTAACAAAAATGCAAGATAAATTTTGTGAAAAATATACAAAAAATAGCTTGTGAAATTGTTATCAGACATAAAAAGTGCTATAAAACCCCTTAAATTGTGGGAAGTGTTTGTGATTTTATGAAAACTCAATTTAACTTGTATACTAGTTAAAATGCAAAAGTAACAAATGAAAACATCGAAGTTAAGTAAAAATTTAACAATAGGTAAAATGACTAAATATAAATATAAGTTAGGTAAGGTTATATGGTATACTTTAATAAGACTTTAGACAGATAAAATACGTTGAAAGTATATGAAAAATAAACGAAAGAGGAAGAATTAATTATATGAAAATAGTTTTATTACTTGCACCTGTATACATATTGTTAAATGTATATATTTTTATTAGACTAATGAGATTTTTCGGAGCAATACACGAAAAATTAAAACATCCAGTAGTTTGGACATTGTCAATAATAGTATATGTATTTTTTATGCTTACACCACTTACAGGATATTTAATAGGCAAAGAGCCGTACCATCATATGTTAAAAGCTATGAGCAATTATTGGTTAGGAGTACTAGCCATAGGAGCTATAACATTGATATTTTTTGACATAGGCAGAGTTATTTTAAATAAGACAAAATGGAAAAACGATCATCCCAATGTTAAAAGATTTAAAATAGTAGGCACTTGTGCAATAGTTATAATCGCTGTCCTATCAAGTTATGGATTTTTACACAGCAAAAACATAAAAGTGAATACCCAAAAAGTGACAGTTAAAGCCGAGATTTTGTCAAATAAAACCCAAAAATCGTCATCTGGTGCCGATTTGCGTATTGCGCTAATAGCCGATACACATCTAGGGTATAGCATAGGCGAAAAACATATGGAACAGATGGTTAAAAAAATCAATGAGCTAAATCCTGATATAGTAATTATCGCAGGTGACATATTTGATAACGAATACAAGGCTATAAAAAATCCAGATAAAGTTGCAAAAGTTTTATCAGGTTTAAAAAGCACTTATGGCACTTACGCTTGTTGGGGAAATCACGATGTAACTGAGGTTTTGCTAGCAGGCTTCACAATGAAAACAGATGAATACAGTGATGACGAGAACTTTAGGTCATTCCTAAAAAAAGCAAATATAAATCTTTTGGAAGACCAGTCAGTTTTAATAGACGACAGCTTTTATTTGGTAGGTCGCAAGGACTGGGCGATGAGCAAAAAACTGGGAGAACAGCGAAAGGATATAACCGAATTAACAGAGGATTTGGACAAGAGCAAACCAATATTTGTAATAGATCACGAACCTATGGAGCTAGAAAAAATCGCAAAGGCAGGAGCGGATTTAGACTTGTCTGGACACACTCACAATGGACAGATTTTCCCAGGAAATCTATTGATGAAATTTATTTGGGACAATCCGTATGGCATTGAAAAAGTGGGAGATATGACTAGCTGCGTAACTTCTGGTGCAGGGATTTGGGGACCGGCAATGCGCCTTGGTACAAATAGTGAAATTATGATACTAGATGTTACTGGCAAGTAGGTAAAAAAAAGAGGGGAGAGAAATCTTTTGACATGGAAGCAAAAAGAACTTAAACATAAGGGCCAAGAAAACATGAGACACAACTATTGGCGTATAGTCGGAGTTGTGTTAATTGTAAGCTTCGTAATAAGTGGATTTCATCTGGATTTGGACTTTGGCAGCAGCGTAACAGCATATAAAAGAGCGCAGCTTGAAACAAAAAGTTTGATGGAAGGCGGCGGGAGCCGATTTGGTAACCAAACAAGTATTCAGGTAATCAGCGATTTTGTAGAGGAAAGTGCAAACCAAGAAGACTTTTACGCTTTTGCAGAAAAACACTACAAGCCGACAAATGGCATTCTTGCGAGTATGTACAACCAAGCTATAGGTGCAAAATCCTTTGGCCTTGGGATGCTAAACGGTATAAACAGCATCGTATTTAAAAACCGAGTCAGCGAAGGTTTTATAATTATCTTTGCGGCGTTTATGATGTTGCTTATATGGATATTTATCGGTACGCCCCTGATGGTGGGCAAGGCTAGATATATGATAGAAACCCGGGCGTATTACGATACAAAAATCGGGCGTATTATGTTTCCGTGGCGAGTGCAGCGTGCAAAACATGTTGCATTTGTAATGGTTGTAAAACAGGTGTATTATTATATATGGTGCTTAACTGTGGTAGGTGCCTTTACAAAATATTATGCATACAAGTTGGTGCCATACATATTGGCAGAAGACCCGGACATTAGCTGCAAAGATGCAATTAAATTGTCCGAAGATATGATGCAAGGCAACAAATGGAAGACATTTTTGATGGATGTATCATTTATCGGATGGTATGTATTGAACATTTTTACATTTGGATTGTTAGAGTGGGCGTGGATTATACCATATAGAGAAGCCACATATGCAGAATTATACATGGAACTTAGGGAAGAGGCGAAGGCGAAAAATACTGAAAACGCACAGTTTCTTTTCGACCAGTACTTAGACGTGGCGCCACAAGATGGAACTTATCCAATTGAAAAATATGTGTTTAGCACAAGAGTAAGTGCAGTATGGAAAAAATTAAAACTAGACTACAATAGAGATTACAGCGTACATTCCCTAATATTGCTATTCTTTACATTTTCATTTATGGGATGGGTGTGGGAAGTACTGCTTCACGTATACGAAGACGGTATGTTTGTAAATCGAGGAGTTATGCACGGCCCGTGGCTGCCTATTTACGGCTGTGGCGGCGTGTTGGTAATTGTCCTTTTGCGAAAATTTGCAGATAGGCCAGCCTTGACATTTGCCCTAACAGTTATCGTCTGCGGTATACTAGAGTATGCAACTGCAACATTTTTGTGGGAAACAAAACACGAAATGTGGTGGGAGTATACAGGATACTTTTTAAATCTAAAAGGTCGTATTTGCGCTGAAGGATTGCTTTTATTTGGTATAGGGGGAATGGCATTTATTTACATCATAGGTCCGTTCTTCGATAATATATTTCGCAAGATACCACCTAACAAAATGGTTGCAATCTGCTGTATATTAGCCGTATTCTTTGGAGCGGATGTTATTTACTCCAGTATAAAACCAAATACAGGAGCAGGCATAACCGACTATAAAAATGTTACAGAAGTATCTAGGATTATAAATTATGACAAACTGAAAACATAAATATAAACAAAAACGAGAGGATTTTTTAAAATGAAGAAGCTAGTACTTAGACTTGTTCACGTGGTAATTATAGCTCTGGCAGGCATATTCGGCGAATATGCCCCAGTAAGTGAAAACATTGGAAAATACGTATTTTGGGCAGCCTTTGGCATAGGCTTTATCAAGCTAGTCTGTGACTTTGCCCTAGAAGTAAAAGAAGGAAAATATTTTAATAGGTATTTGACTATGGCAGTTTCCACTGGTGTACTATTTTACTTTGGAAACTATTTGTCAGTAATTTTAACAATGATAATATTTTTTGCAGTAGATATACTGTGCGACTATATAGCCTTGAGCCACGACAAAAAAGCCGAAAACCTAAGCAAAATCATTCCTGCAAAAGCAAGGGTTTACAACGATGGCAAGCTAGTTGAAATCGATGCAAAAGATTTGTTGCCAGGCCGTATAGCAATAGTGAAACAAGGTGAAATAATACCGTCAGATGGGCGACTTTTCAACCAAGGTGGAGAAGTTGATATCTCATTTTTGACTGGCAAACGAAAAACTGCAAAAGTCACAAAAGACCAGGATGTGTTCGCCGGCTCAATTAACATGGGCAAAACTATGCAAGTTGAAATAACTAAACATCAGGACGATAGCATCTTTGTCCATATGATTAGGAAAACTCAAAATGCCATGAATAACGAGGAAGACGGTTTTATTGACAATCTTAAGATGTGGTCAAAAGTTGGATATGGGATTATTGTGGCTGCGACTTTGATTTTGTCATTTGGGCCGCCTATGATAGGTGGTTTTGAGTATGAGCCATGGATTTATAGAGGAATGATTTTGTTGGCTGCTGCAAGCTTTGATAAGATCCCTTACATCATTGAAATTACAGTAAAATCGCTAATTTACGATTTGTTTTTCAAAGGTGTTGTAACCGATAGAGATGCAGTCTATAATATGGCAGATACTACTGGCATATTGCTAGAAAAAAGCCAGCGTTTTGCAGAGGGTATATATGTGATCGACCATATTGAAGAGGTTGGATGCAGCAAAGAAGAGCTAATAACAATGGCTGGACATATAGAATATTTCTCCGACCATTTGATTGCTAAAGCCCTAGTAGATGGATACATACAAGTTGCGCGATACCAAGGCGTTGTAGATATAAATCCTGTAAAAATAAGTTTGGTAGATAGCTTTGAGGAAATAAAAGGAAAAGGCGTAACAGGCAACGTAGCTGGCAAGTTCACTTGCGTAGGCAATAAAAAATTGATGGATCTTTTAAATATAAAAAATCTGCCTCACAGCGATGAGTTTGAATTGATCTATGTTGCAATCGACCAGAAGTATTGCGGCTGCTTTGCTCTTAAGTATATGCAAAAGCCGGGAGTTGAAGATGTTTACGCTGCTTGGAGCGATGCGGGCATAAGCAAATATGCCATTTTGGAAGGCAGAGAAGAGGATGTTTCTTCTGAGCTAAGAAGTGAAATCGGTGAAAATGAAAAGATTGCTTTTGTTGGTGTGGACAATCACCACGGAGAAAGCAAACATGCGGATGTGTGTGTGATTGTTGACTGTTTGGAAAACAAGATGCTTTCAAATGGTGATATGGAAATGATGGATTGTAAGCTAAGCGATATAGCTGATGTGAAGTCATTGATTAACAACAACTTGTCTCATGGAATGAAGCTTGTTTGCTTTTTAGCTGGGGCTAAGGTGGTTTATATTGTTAGTGCATTAATGGCTCTGCCTCTTTGCATACCTGTTTTGCTTGATGGTATCGTTGAAGGGTTTGTTGTAAGGAGTTTGTTTAAAGCACATAAACGACCGAAGAAAGAGACGGAATTGGAAGAGTATTGATAGCGATAATGGTTTTATAATTTTTGGTGTTGCTGATGAAAGTTTTTTTCATTGGCAGCATTTTTTTAGTATCCAATTTATAAATTTTGAATTGAAAGAAAGGGATTATTTGTGTTATGATTGCATTGATTTGAGTATCTAATGTATAGATGTAAATGAATGAGAAATTTGCTTCAATAGTATTTTAGAAAGGTGAAATTTTATGGGAAATCAAACTTGTCCAATACATAAACGTAAAGATGGCTTTGATAAACAGGTTAGAATTAAAGAAACCATAGTTGTTGATGGATGGTATTGTAATAAATGTGAAAAAATTTATATAAAAGAAAAAACTTTAGGATCTGGAATTTTGGGAAGGACGAAAGAAAATCATATTGTATACAATACATACACACGAGTTAAGTTGCCAGATAAATTTTATGTGTACGTAAAAACAGGAAATCAATTTCCATGGGGGACCAAAAGAACTAAACTAATAGATGAATTTATAACAAAAGATGGAAAGAAGATGAATTTTTCTGCAAAGTATTGTGCAGCATATGATAAATATTATATTACTCTAAATGCTTATGAGAAGAATGAGGATGAGATAGCTAGGAATAACGTGGAGGTTGATTTATCATACGTTTTTGAGAATTGTTCTGATGAAGAGCTAGAGCTAGAAGAGGATTTTACTCCTGAAGAAAAAAATAGAGATATTGAATGTCTAAAAGAAACAAATAAAGTTGCAAGAGCCTATTTGGATAGTAAAATAAGTTACAATCCTTATCAGTATTTACCTTGGTTGTATATGTTTAATGAGAATGATAAAAATATTTTGATTTGTGATGAAGTAGGCTTAGGCAAAACTATTGAGGCGGGAATTTTAATAAAGGAACAAATATATGAAAATAAAAATAGTAGTATTTTAGTAATTTGTCCAGCTTTCTTGAAGAATAAATGGAATAGTGAACTTTACGAAAAATTCAACTTGGATTCATGTGTATTTAGAATTAGATGTAACAAGAACAGCTGAAAGATATACAAGAACTAACTTTGAAAGGATATCAACTATAGAATTTGATGAAAATGAAGAAGCTGAAGCGACATCAATGGCCATGTATATCGATAGCAATAAAGTAAATGAAATTAAAGATTTTATGTGTAAGCCTTTAAAAATCAAAGATAAAATTTTTGGTGGATATGCAAAAACTTGTCCTTTATGCGGAGCGCTAGTGCAAACTGAACTAACAGGTATGCGTCTTTATACACATAAAGATGATAATGGAACATATGTAATTATTTCTTGTCCAAATTGTTATGAAACACTTAGATATTCAACAGATTTAGATATAAATATGGAGGATTTAAAAAATAATTATCTTACAATATCAGGTTATACTTGTGGAGAAAAATGGGAGTTTCACCGTAAAAAAATAAGAATTGGTCATAAGGCTATACTTAATAAATTTAATGAGTAATTGAATTATAAAAATCATAAGATGATATGGAAGAATTAAAATAGCATAATAAGTAAAAGAACACCACTTTGTTTTAGCCTACTAGTGGTGTTCTTTATAATACAACTATTATAGAGAACTAAGACTATCGCCATAATTCTCTCTTTTTTCATATTTATTATATAGATAATCAGAGTTTTTTACAATCTAATGCAAACGTTTTATAATTTTTAGAATATAAGCTATCTCAAACAATCTTACTTCCAGCCCTGTGTTGCTATAAGGTAAACCATATCACCAATTTCTGCGGGTGTTTTTGGGATATCTTCAAGTAGCCATTGGCGAATCATATTATAAGTGCCATTGGACAGAAAAGTAATCATTAGTTTTTTGCTATCTTCATTTTTCTCGAAATCAAAAATTTGATTGTAAATAGTTCTAACGTGGGCAGATTGGAGCATTAAAGTTGCAAATTCAGAATTTATATCGCTATTGCGGAGTAACAATTTAAATAAATCTTTATGTTCTAAAATATAGGTGCATAAGGCTTCTATTCTTTTATTAAGGGGCCAGTTTTTTCCTTCGCCTTTCTTTTTCCAAAGCTCTTCTAAATCCATAACGACTGTATTTTCAATATCCAATAAAACATCAGCGGGACAACCATAGTGATTGTAAAAAGTAGAACGGTTGATACCAGAGTCTTTACACAGTTCGCTGACAGTAATTTTTTGTATATTCTTTTCGGTCATAAGCTGAAGTAAGCTTTCTTTTAGTAGACGTTTAGTCAGTGTAATTCTTTGATTTTCTTTTTTATTCATGGGGGTTCTCCATTTTTCTTAATTTTTTTATTTAAATACAACAGTTATAGCTGATTTGTGGACTTTACATCATTGTAAAAACATCTGTTTGTTGTAAATACAACACATGTATATTATGATTTAGACAGAGAAAGATGTCAAATATTGAACTTGATTTTATTTTGTTTAATGAGGCTTGTAATATTTTAAAAAGAGAAGGGAGAATTATATATGAAACAAGGATGGAAACGAAGTTTTTTATATAACTGGTATAATATTTCAGTATTTATTGCAGGATTGTTAAGTGTATTATTGGTAATAGGTGATTGGGATATGCGTCAAAAAATGTTAATTGGCGGAGGCGTTATTATCTTTTTGCATTTTTTTGAGGAGTTTGGTTTTCCAGGTGGTTTTGCACCGATGGGTCTAAAAGTAGAAATGAACAATACGGATCCAGATCCACATAATTGGTCTTTAAATCAGCTTAATTCACTTATAGGAAATAGGTATTGTGCTATTGTTATTTATATCTTACCGCTTTTTTTGCCTAATGTTTCCTTTATGACATTGGCGGCTGCAATTTTTGGAATAGTGGAGGTGTTAGGTCATTTATTTATGTTTAATATAGCTTGCAAAGTTTTTTATAATCCAGGACTAGCTACTGCTGTTTTTGGATTAGCGCCTATTTCTATCTGGTATTTTATAAGCATATGGAATCAACATCTTTATGGCGGTTGGGATATTGCTCTAGCCATTGCATGGATTGGTTTTAACTATTTGTTAGTATTTAGAGGGCCAATATACAATAAACTTGGTTCTATGTCTGATCGATATGCTTTTACTCCAGAGGAAGTATCTAAAGGGGCGAAGTATTTAAAATAGTATAATAAATAAAAGATATCACGGAAGTATTTCCATATTGGAAATACTTCCCTTTTATATAATCTTAATCCAACAATCCCAACGGTTTAGCATTCTCCTTTTTCCCACAGTTCCACTAGCTCCCTAATCAGCCCATCGATTTCCTCAGTTGGCACACGGTTGTAGTAAAATATCATAGACAGGTCATCGGCCTCCTCAGTGTACAGCTTAACCGGGAATATTAACAAACCAAGAGACTTGGCCTCAGATGCAAGGTCATTCCCCGACTTATTACTTTTAACAGACAAAATCGTGTTGATACCCGAAGAAGTGTTTACAGGAGTAACCATATTTTTTCCATACTTCTCAAAGGCGGCAACGACCAGCTGCAACTTGTGGGAATAAAGCCTGCGAACCTTTTTGATATTGGTCTGATATTTGCCATCTTCCATAAAAAAGGCAAGGGCAAGTTGCTCAGTTTTTGAACATGTCTGGGAGTAGTCCTGACTAAATGAACGAAACAAATCGGCCATTTTTTCAGGAAGCACCATGTAACTTATTTTTACAGAAGGAAACAAAGTCGAAGAAAATGATCCAAGGTAGATAACTCGCCCGTAATTATCAAGGCCTTGAAGGGACGGAATCGGTCTACCAAAATATCTTAACTCACTATCGTAATCATCCTCTATAATATAGCTTTCATTTTTTTGAGCCCAATCGAGAAGCTTGTACCTTTTCCCAACAGGCATAACGGCGCCAGTAGGAAACTGGTTGGACGGATTGACATATACAGCCGAAGAAATATTCGTAGGCAATTTATCAACGTCGATACCGTCTTTTAGCACTGGAATATGGGAAATGGTAAAACCGCGGTCTCTGAAAATATTGTTAACAGGCACATATCCAGGCTCCTCAACTCCTACATTTGAAATATTCATGCGGGTAAGGATATTGGCTAGGTGGCTTGTAATCTGCTGAGTACCTGCGGCAATAACTATTTGATCCGCTGTGCATTTTACACCACGAGAAGTGTAAACGTATTTTGCAATTTCGTGACGCAAAATTTCCTCGCCTTGAGGATCGGATTCAAAGAGCAAAAGGTGAGGGTACTGGGTAAAAACTTTGTTGATACATTTTTTCCACTTGTTAAAATCGAAGCATTCTAAGTCGTAGGCCATATCGGGCTCTAGGATTTCGGGAGCACCGGTAACAGGCACAAAACTATTGTGTTCGAGACTGTCGGAGCCATTAGTAGCCCCAGCCCCACTGACACCATCAGCACCACCAGTACCGCTAGCCATACAAGTGTTTGTATCTTTGCCACGATTAGGATAGTAGATATCGCTTACAAAATAACCGCTTTGAGGCTTGCTGTAAATATACCCCTCAACATCTAGCTGAGCGTAAGCCTGGTCTACAGTAGTAAGACTCACATTTAACGTATCTGACAAATTTCTCAAAGAAGGCAACTTTTCACCAGGTACAATTTCATTTTTTAAAATAGCTTCTTTTATAAAATTATATATCTGCAAATACAGAGGAACATTGATTTTCTCATCTAAAACAGGGATAATAGCTTTCATAAAATCCAATCCTTTCATATAAACTGTACTGGTTAAAATAATTAATTTTGTATATTTTAATAATAGCATTGCCAATGTATAATTACAAGTACATAAAAGGTTATGCGAGCATAAAGAAACAAAACATATAAAGATATATGAGTAAAAACGAGGAGATGAAACAAATGAGAAAATCAGATAATACAGTAAGAAATATGGTTATGACTGCGATGATGATGTGTATGGTCATAGTTATGACTATGATAATTCGAGTACCCATTCCTGCAACACAAGGTTACATTCATCTAGGGGATTGCATGATATTTTTCTCTGTGTTATTGCTAGGCTGGAAATGGGGCGCAGTGGCCGCTGGAGTAGGATCAGCAATGGCAGACATTTTTGCGGGCTACGCTTACTACGCACCAGTTACTCTTGTAGTTAAAGGTCTGATGGCTGTAGTTATGGGGCTTTGCGTGGAATACGCTATTAAACATGGCTTCAAGGGCGTTAAGATGAAAGTTATGGAAGTTTTAGGAATGGCAGTGGCTGGTCTTTTCATGGTTGCTGGTTATTACGTAGCAGAAGGGGTTATGTACGGCAACTTTGTAACACCTTTGGCATCAATACCTATGAACTGTCTACAGTTTGTTGTGGGAGTAATCTTAGCAACTACACTAGCGTATGCACTTGGAAAAACTCCAGCTGGTAAACTATTTACTTACAAATTAGTGGAAGCTGTATAAATACATACACTTGCGCAATAAAAAAATCACTGATATCATATTTAAGTTGAGGTTTATTTTAAGAATAGGAGGATATAGTATCAGTGAAATTTACAGAATTCTACAATAACGACGATGAAACTCAAGGTCTACACAATTTGCTTGGGATAAAAGAGTTTCATATAAATGAAGAGGGAAACGTATATATAACTTTAAAAATCGGGAAAAAACATGTGAATCCACTTGAAAATATACATGGCGGTACATTGTTTACAATTTGCGATATTGCGGCAGGTGCCCAGATGCGTTTAAGAGAAACTGATTGGGGAGTTACTTTGGACTCATTTATGCAGTTTTATCGTCCAGCAGTGCTGGGTGAAACTGTAACGGCAACAGTTTACGAAAGAAAACATGGGAAAACTGTCTCAGGTTATTTAGTTGAAGTATACAGCGACAGCGGTAAACATATTGCAGATGCGACTTTTAATATGTTCAACGTAGGCGACGGAAAAAAATTGTAGTAGTTTACCCTACCTAAATATGATATACTAGAAACAGTGTTGAAATTTTAGGAGGGGAAAAGATGAGTATAAAAAAGCGAATAGCTTCAATAGCGATGGCGTTTATGATGGTAGTAAGTGTCATTCCTGTTGGGCTAGGACAGGCAGATACTGCGGAAGCAGCAAGCTACAAAAAATTGCAAATCACATATTTTAGCGTAGGTGCAGGTGACTCTATCCACATAAAATTGCCAAACGGCAAAAATGTGCTAATCGACGGAGGCCTTACATCTCAGGGCAGCAGAGTAGTTGCAAAGCTAAAAAAACAAAAAGTTAAGACAATTGATTATTTGATTTCTACACATCCAGATGCGGACCACGTTGGAGGATTGCAGCAAGTTTTCAAAAGCCTAAAGGTTAAAAACTTTTACTATCCGTCAGATGTGCCATACAGCACACAGACTGCGAAAAATGTTATAAGACTAGCGAAAAGGGAAAAGTGCAAGATTTATCATCCTAAACAGGACAAGGTAATCGCTGGTGGTAACGGATGCAAGTTAGAATTTGTCCAGGCAAACAAAAATTATTCTGGTTCAAATGAGGACAGCTTGGCGATGTTTTTAGACTACGGCAATTTAGAGGCGTTGTTCTGCGGGGATAACGAAAAAGGCTCACAGGAAGCCATCGAAAAGCACAATGTTGATATAGTTATGTTGCCACACCACGGCAGCAAGTACGCTACAACAAGCACATTCATCAAGCGTTTCGATCCAGAATACGTAGTTGTTTCAACAGATGGTAAAAAGTACGGCCATCCTCATAAGGAAGTTTTCAACAGATTGAAGGCTTACAGCAAGGGGATAAAGGCTTACAGAACAGATAAAGATGGGGATATAGTTGTAACTGCTACAGGCAAGAGCTGGAAAATTAACAAAAAGGGTAACAATATTTCAAAATACTGCGGTGCGGTAAGTTCAAGCTCAGGCAGCCACCACAATTCTCACAGCAATTCACATTCAAGTGCTCATTCAAGCACAAGCGCCAAGGGTTATGTGTACATAACTGCTACAGGCAAGAAGTATCATTGCAACAAGGGATGCAGAGGTTTGGCGCGCGCAAAGAAGATTTACAAGGTAAAAAAGGGTTCTTCATCAACTAAAGGGCTAAGTCCTTGTAGTATTTGTTACTAATCATAAAAATTATAGGGCGGAATGACAATTTCGCTCTTTTTTTGTTGCATTTTTTGCGTAAGTTGTTTCGGTGCAAGCACTATTAAAAAAATAACTAATGGGAGCATAAGTGAGTAAAATCAACGGCTCCCATGTTTTCAATTGTTTACGACAAGATGATAAATCCAAAAAATTGTAGACAGGGGGGTAATATATGTAAAATAAATGTATACAAATAAAAATTTTTGAGTTGTTATGCAAAATAAAAGCATAAGTATAAAAGAGAGGAGAAAACTAGACATGAAGATAACAAAAAAAGCCATGGCTGTATTTTTGGCTTTTGCTATGATTGTTACTACAATTCCAAGTTTTGTTGTTGATGTTCATGCTGCAGAGACTACATCACCTGATGTAACTCAGTTTGCAACGGTTGATGATCTAAAGGACTTCAATACAAATGACAATGACGGTACTAAAAATCCGGCAAAGGTTTATTTTGGAAACAACAGTCAACAGTGGTGGATTGCGGGAAGTCAGAGTGACAATCTAACCTTGTTTGCTGCAAGTCCTTTAGCAACAAGAGTGCCATTTAAATCAAGTACTAGTGATGGAACATATAATGGGAAAACTGTTAATGCAAACCATTATGGGGCAAGTGATATTAAGAAGACTGTAAAAGGTTTAGAAACTTCATATTTTACAAATTCAGAACAAGACTTGATGAATGATACAACTATTTATACGAACGATACAAAAAATAGCAGTACATATTCAACAATTGATAAATTATATCTTGCGTATGGAGAATTTTTTGGCTCTTATATCACAGTAGGAACAAATAGCCAGGATAATCTAAACAACGGTCTTCGTGTTGATAATGTTTACTTTGGAAACAGTTATTTTTGGCTCCGCGCGCCGAGCCCATACAGAAACTATAACTACTACGGGCTGAGCACGAGAGTGAATGATGAAGCGCTTCACGAAGATGTCTACAGAGCTTGTGCGCTAGTGCCCGCTTTTGAATTAAATCTGTCATCTGTCATCTTTGCATCTGCTGCGTCAGCAGCAACATCTGATGGAGATTTAACATTACAAGATACAGACGGAAATGGAGCATTTACATTGCGTCATAAATCTCAAACTGACATTGGAACTGCAACAATAAGTCAATCAAAAGGAAGTATTGTAGTAACAGATGTTACAAATGAGAATACGTATCTTGTTGTGCAGAACAGTCAAGGGGCATGGTCTAAAAAAGTATCAAGTAATGATTTAGTATTTGCTAGTGACATAGATTCTTCCTTAACTTCCTTTGAAAACTGTAAAGTATGGCTAGAAACAACAAGCGATAGAATTACTTATGCAGAGGAAGCGATACAAGGAAGCAAACATAATGTGAAAGTAAATGTAGGAGAACATCTGACAGTAAATAGTGGAAATATCTTACAAACTAATGTGTCTGGGAATATTACAGAGATTACAATTAAAGTAAATGACGGATATTGTCTTCCAGATGGTTACAAGGATACTATTCAAGGCTTGAATGGGTTAAGTGTAAAAGATGTTACTCAAACTGGTTTTACTATTTCAGGAACACCAACAAGTGATGTAAATATAACCCTTCCAGCTGCAACAAAGAAAGTTTACAGTTCAACGCTAACAGGCGATGGAACATTTGGTACTGTATGTGAAGACTATAGCAGCATTACAGAAAAAGAATTTACAATTACTAATACTGGTAATGTAAACTTAACAAATGTAAAAGTAGAAGTTACAGGAGAAGATGCAGACAAATTCGCATTGAGCTGGGATAAAACAGATACAATAGCTAAAGGTAAAACACTTAAAGTAACAGTAAAACCAAAAGATAGCCTAGCTGCAAAAGAATACAAAGCACAACTTCAAGTATCTGCCGACAATATGACAACTCAAACAACAGATTTAAAATTTGAAGTCAAAAATCACGACTACAGCAAAGTTGTAACAGCGCCAACATGCACAGAAAAAGGTTACACAACTTATACTTTTAAAGATTGTAACCACAGCTATGTAGGTGATGAAGTAGCAGCAAAAGGACATGCTTTTGGAGAATGGCAAGTTGTTAAGTCACCAACTTGTGAGCAAGGTGGAAGTGAAAAACGCACTTGTAAAACATGTGGATTTACTGAAACAAAGGACCTAGATCCTACAGGCCACGAGTGGGAAAAAGATTATACAGTTGATAAAGAAGCAACATGTTTAACAGATGGAAGTAAATCAATCCACTGCAAAAATTGCGATGCTACAAAAGATAGCAAAGTAATTGAAAAACTAGGACATAGCTTTACAAATTATGTATCAGATAAAAATGCAACTTGTACAAAAGACGGAACAAAGACAGCAAAATGCGATAGATGTGATATAACAGATACAATTGCTGATACAGGAAGTATGTTAGAACACGACTACAACAAAGTTGTAACAGCACCAACATGCACAGAAAAAGGTTACACAACTTATACTTGTAAAGATTGTAATCACAGCTATGTAGGTGATGAAGTAGCAGCAAAAGGACATACTTTTGGAGAATGGCAAGTTCTTAAAGAAGCTACAGCAACAGAAACTGGAAGCAAGGAACGTACTTGCGAAAATTGTGACTACAAAGAGACAGAAGTCATTCCTGTAATTGCAGATACAGATTTAAACTCTGATTCAGACAAGAACACAAATTCAGATGTAAACAAAAACGACAAGGAAACAGCAGACAAAGATAAAGACAAAGTACAGACAGACGATCAAACAAATGCTGGCATGTATTTAACAATCTTTGGAGCAAGTGGACTTGCAATCTTAGCACTACTAAGAAGAAAAAAAGTCAAATAAAAAAATAACTAATGGGAGCATAAGTGAGTGAAATCAACAGCTCCCATTTTTGCTGTTTCGTACTTAGAACAATTATCTATAAATATTTTTTTGCTAGCGTTCCCATAACAATATCTTCTACTAGTAAAGTTAAAAATATAACAAGTAAAGATAGATAAAGTGAAAAATTTAAATGATTATTTGTCCACATAAATATCGTAGTAAAATATACAATATATAGAATACGTTCGAATATAGTTAAAGGCTTTTTGAATTTTTCTTTTAGTAATTTTCTTGTTGGTTCCTTAAAAAAATAGTCTTTAACACAAATTATTAAAACTGTGATAAGCATAATATATATTTGTACTTTTTTTGTTTGAGAGTTTAGAATTGCTTCGTTAAAAAATATCAATATTAAACAACATAAATTGATAAATGTATTAATAGTAATTTTCTTGTTATTCATAATCTATCTACCTATTTTTTTCGCTTTGAAATAACTTTATCATATTAAAACAAAAAACAAGTATTAAAATCAAGTGATTTTAGAAATCTTAATAATTCTTTATATTTGCTTTATCATAGTAAAGAGATTTATTTCATACTAGACATAGATAATTTATAAACTAAATCTATAAACTATATTATAATTAAGTATGAGACTTTATAGATGAGATAAAAAATTCACAGGGGAATTTTACAGAGAGGGGAAATTTTATGGACAGTCAAAATAGCAACAATAATACAAAATCTCAAAAGATTATCAAAGTCTTAATTGTATTATTGATATTGAGTTTACTAGGACTTTTGGCTCGCTATATTTATCTAAATAAATTTCAAGATAGCGTCAAGGTGACAGTGCCAGACAACATTATCAACGAAATAGATAAAATAGCCGACAAGGGATCCGACGAAGGCAACTCAAACCATTCAAGCGATTTAACCAATTCAAACAATTCAAGCAACAAAGACAAAAACAATCAAAATAAAGATAAAGACAAAAATAGCGACAGCGATAAAGATAACAACAATACTAACGATAACAATAATAGTAGCGACGATAATCCAAGCGATAAGGACGACAACGATAAGGATGACAACGACAATGATAGCGACAAAGTCGAAGCACCTAAGATTGAACTAGACAAAAAAAATCCAGGTGACAACGAAAGATTTGACGTAAGCAATATGTTGCCAGGAGATCAAGTTACTAGATATTTTTGTGTAAAAACATATCACACCTACGACGTTAAAGTATACTTCCAAAGCAACGTAGTAGAACAAACAAATCAACTAGGCGACGTGTTGCAAATAAAAGTTACAGACGTAACAAAAGGAGCAGCAAATGGCAAAATTGTAGCACAGGGAACATTCAACGAAATAAATCAAAAATCCTACCCAGTGCAGCTAAAACAAAACGAAAACGACAGTACAACTCAGTACTACAAAATAGACGTATCCCTTGACACATCAGTTGGCAACCAGTATCAAGCAAGCAAACTAAGCGCAGACTTTAAATGGTATGTAACAGACGAGGAATACAAAGGAATGGCAAATAAAAAGCCAGCCATTCCTGGCATCAAAGATCCAAGCGACGACAAAGGTCAAACTAGAACTGGCGACATCTTCGACAAAACACTTTGGGCAATATTCATTGAATCAGCAATTATGCTAATAATATTAGCAGTAACAGGTAGACGTAAAAAGGAGGATAAATAGCATGTCAGTAGAAACAAAGAAAAAAGCGAAACGCAATGCCATAGCTATTGCCATCCTTGTAATCATGTTAGCAATAACAACACTTGCATTGATTTTGTCATTTGTAAAAGTAGACAAAAACGACTTTGAAACGGGAACAGTAAAAATCCAGCTAAACGACGGAGAGCTAGTATTTGACGGCAGAGATAGCAACATCGAACCAAACGACACAATAGTAAAAGATTTTACAATCAAAAACGAAGGTTCAGCAGAAGCCTACTACAGACTTTATCTTGAAAACATAAGCGGCGACCTAGACGAAGCCCTAAACTTCAAGATTTACGAAGGCAAAACACTTCTCTACGATGGTGCGACGAAAAATCTAACAAAAGAAAATCCTTGCCAAAGCGATAAAATCTTATCCCAAGGCGAGACTAGAAAACTAACTGCGATAGTAAATATGGACAAAGAAAGCGACAACTCATACGAAAACAATACAATGATGTTCGATATTACCGTAGATGCAGTGCAGTCCAAGAACAATCCTGATAAAAAATTCAACTAGACATAAGGAGGCGCGGACATGAGAGAAACAAAACGAGCATTAATAGTAAGTGGCATATCATTGTGTCTCTGTATGGCACTTATGGCAGGAATGACATTTGCGTGGTTTACAGACTCTATCGCAAATAAAGGAAACAACATCGTTGCAGGCACCCTTAGTGTCGACTTACTTTTAGACAAAGAACAAACTAAAACATACACATCAATAGCCAACAAAGAAGGCAGCATTTTTAGCGACAAAGAAGGCGAAAACGGATACAACTGGGAACCAGGCAAAACCGAAATCGTATATCTAGCAGTTAAAAACAACGGACAGCTAGATGTAAAATACAATATCGACATGGACGTAACAGGAGAACTTGCCGGAGCCCTAGAATACGCCTTGATATCAGACGCAAAAGCCGATAAAAAAATAACAACTTGGGCAGAAGCAAAAGATGCGGCAAATGGCCAGACTGGAAATGTAGGCGAAAACATAAAATTCACAGCTGATAAAACTATAAAAGCTACACAGGCAGGCGGCGAAATGAGCTATTTTGCAATAGCTGTACATATGAAAGAAAACGCTGCAAACAATGTGCAAGGCAAATCAGTAACAGTAAACCTAGCAGTTAATGCTACACAAAATGGAGCAAAATAATAGAGAGAAATTCGAAAAGAGAGGACAGGAAATATGAAGGATTTAAAAAGATCATTGCTGGCCAGCGGAATGTCTCTACTGTTATGCATAGGCTTATTGGTAGGAACAACATTTGCTTGGTTTTCCAGCAGTGTAACAAATAACAACAATAAAATAACGGCGGGAACTTTGAGTATGAACGCTTACGTATATTCAAGTTCAGATACTGTAGTCGATGGAGGCACTACAGTTACAGCAGGTCAAGATAAGTACTATTTTGGTAAAACTGGTCAAAATCTAAGAGAAGATAATAGCGCCAGCATAAATAATACAAACTTTAAACCTGCAAAAACTTATACAAAATTATATGAAGTTACAAACGATGGAACATTGGGATTTAAGTTTAAATTTGATTTCTATAATTGCTTTGATGGAGGATTAGGAACAGCTGTATGGTTTGATTTTGTCCCAGTCAACGAAGATGGAAACCTTTCAAGAAACTTAAACAAAAAGAAATTATCACAGTTAGAAACTTACCTAGATGATGACAACACTGGTAAAATATTGTTAAAAGGTGAAAAACAAAAATACCTATTTATCTATGGAACTGATTTAACTGAAGAAGAGTTTAATACAAATTATGGAGATAAAAACTTTAACTTCGATATAGAAATTAAAGCAGCTCAGCAAGAAGGAGAGTTTGCAAAACTATCAAAGGCGAAAGTTCTAAAAGAAGAAATAACAAGTGTTTCAGATGTTGATGAGTTGATGAAGTATATCACAAATGGCAATGATGTCAAATCTAAAATTACAAAATCTGTGAAGCTAGAACAACTTATGACATTGGAAGCAGGCCAAAAGGTAGAACTTGTCATTCCTGAGGGAATAACTTTTGACATAGCAAACCAGCTAACTTGCAAGGATGGTTTTGAAAACTTAGAGACAAACGACTTGTACGAAGGAAGCAGCGCAATAACTGTTAAAAACGGCGCAACTCTAAAACTTACAGGCGGAGGAGTGCTAAAGAGCGACAACTTCCGAGTTATAAAAGTTGAGAATGGCGGTACTTTGGAAATCGACGGAGTTACAGTTAAAGGCTCAAACGGCTACGCCAAAGGTGTGTACGGCATAGACAGCAACGGCCAGCTAATTTTGAAAAACACAAATGTAAATGTATCAACTGACAACGATATAAAGCCGGCGAAAGATGAGAAGATACAGCCATATGGAAGCAAGGCCTACAGCGTTTTCATTAGAGGTGGTAGCGCAAAAATCACTGATTGCAATATAGATGTAGTTGGCGCAACTAATGGCAAAGACGAAAACAGTGCAATTGGTATCTATCTAATGGGTACAAATAATGTGACTTTGAGCGGCACAACTGTTAATGTTGCAGGGGAAGGCAAGTTGTACAGCCTATACAACGCAACAGAAAATCCTATAGATGTTACTAAAGGGATGACTCTTAATGGTGAAACCTTTGGAAATATAAAAGATGGTGTTGTAAAAGAAGAGAGGGGAAATGAGATATGACAAAAAATAGCGGTACGAAAAAATCGTTAAAAGCTAGTGGTCTAGCTTTAGTCCTATGTATAGCAATGCTAATTGGAACAACTTTTGCGTGGTTTACAGATAGTATTACAAACAAGGGAAATGTAATTCAGTCAGGTAATCTTGATATCGGCGCAACAGCTTACGATATTGGAACAGGTGGCGTAAATGTTACAATCCCAGGGGTAAATGATGGTAAGGCATTTACATTTGAAGCTACTGGCGCAGACCTAGAAACTTCAACTAATCCAATTATCAATGACAGCCTATGGGAACCTGGCAAATCAAATGCAAAACTATTACAGGTATCAAACAAAGGAAACTTAGCAGCTAAAGTTAAACTTGACTTCGATGTAAAAGACAATGGACTTGAAGGTGCCATATGGTTTGACTTTGTACAGATCAAAGACGGAAAGGTAGTAGGAAACTTCGAAAAGAGACCTATGTCTCAGCTAAAGAAAGTTGCAAATGCAGTAGAAGTTAAACTACAGGCAAATGAAAACGTTCAGTTTGTACTAGTTTACGGTATGGACGAAAAAGCTGAAAACACATATCAGAACAAAACATTTAAAGCTAACGTAACTATCAATGCTACACAGCTAAACAGCGAAAAAGACGGATTTGAAAATCCTGATTACGACAAAGAAGCACAGTATGATGGATATGCTTCAAATCAAGAAGAGTTTAAATCAGCTATTGAAAATGCACAGCCAGGGGATACTATTGCAGTAACAAAAGACTTTACACTAGAACATGTAGGTGAACATCCAGATGGAACTTTAGACAACTACTTAGTTACTAAAGATGTAACTGTAGACTTAAGAGACCACACTGTAACAGTAGCTAAAGGTGGACAGCAAGATGCATTTGCTATAGCTGCAAGTGGAATCAAATTAGAACATGGTACTCTAAATATTGGAGACAGCAAAACTACTTATTCACTATTTGTAACTAATGGAGCAAAAAATGTTGTAATAGAAGATGTAACTATAAATGGCGGCATGCAGGTTATAGGAAACTCAGAGGTAACATTGAAAAACGTAGTTGTAAATGCAACAAATTATTATGATGTATACTTAGAATACAAATCTACAGTAACAGTAGAGAGCGGTACATTTAACAACAAAGATGGTATGCCACATTTTTACACTGCAATGTCTAGTGATAAGGTCATTGTAAATGGTGGTACATTTAAAGGCGGTACTCCAACACACAAGGGAAACGGCCAGTTTATAAACAACATCAAATAGAGATTATAAAAAATCATTTAATCCGCCCTTATACGGTAAGGGCGGTATGTGAAGGATATCAAAACTCCCGATATCCTTCACATACCGATTTTGGTTAAAAACAATGAGATAGGAGCAGACAAAATATGAAAAAAACAGGGAAAATAGTAGGAAAAATAGCAACCGTAATCCTAGTCATTTTTACAGTTTTTATAATGATTTTTACAATCGTATCAGTTAACACAGTAGGAAAAGATCAAAAAATATTTGGATACAAACCATATATTGTACTATCTGATTCCATGCATGGAGTATTTGACGTAGGCGATATTGTAGTCAGCAAAGAAGCAGATACATCAGACTTAAAAAAAGGTGATATAATATCATTTAAGTCAATAGATCCAAACAACTACGATACTGTTGTAACACATAAAATAAAAGGTGTAACAAAATACAAGGGAGAAAAAGCATTTGTAACATACGGTGTAAACACAGGAGTAAAAGACGCTTATCCAGTACCAGCCGATAGGGTTATAGGCGAATACCAATTTAGACTACCTAAAATGGGATATTTCTTCCAATTCCTAAAAACACCTATGGGTTACTTTGTTCTAATCTTTATACCATTTATGTTACTTATCGGTAGCGAAGCATTTAGATTCCGCAAGTTGTGGAAACAATACAAAGTTGAACAGGAAGCTGAGCTACTAGAACAGAAAAATATTGTAGAGGAACAAAAAGCCGAAACAGAAGAAATGAAAGATGAAATCGAAAGATTAAAAGCTCAATTGGCAGAACAAGAAAAACGAGACAATGAAAAAACAAATTAAAACAAGTTAAACAAGGAGGGGAAAATGCAAAAGAAAATAGCAAGAATAGTAGCAGTAGCTCTAATGCTAACAGTAGGAATGACATTTACACTTGCCATTCCTGAGGGCGCAGATGCAGCCACAGCAAAACCATCAAAAGTTGCGACTTTAAAAGTTAAAAGCACAGGTTACAACTCAATAAAGGTTTACTGGACAAAGACTAAAAATGCCAAGAAATACCAGGTTTACAGGGCAACATCTAAATGGGGCAAATACAAAAAAATCGCTACTACATCAGCTAGAAGCTACACAAACAAGAGCCTAACAACTGGCAAATACTATTATTACAAGGTTAGAGGGGTAAACGGCTCAAAGGTGGGCAGCTTCAGCAGCGTTAAGTACACTAAACCGTACTTAGGTCAGGTTACAAATTTAAGCGCTTATTCAAAGAGCAATACTTCAATCGGCCTAAAATGGGATAAGGTAAGCGGCGCAAAGAGCTACCAGATTTACAGAGCAACTTCTAAATCAGGTAAGTACAGCAAAATCAAAACTACTACAAAAAATTATTACACAAATACAGGCAGAACTTTTAACAAAACATATTACTACAAAGTTAGAGCCGTAAGAAGTTCAAATGTAGGTAAATTTAGCTCAGTGAAGGCGGGCAAGGCGACTTTTGCAAAAGTAACTGGCGTAAAGGCTAGTTCGCCATCATATGACAAAATTGAAGTTAGCTGGGATAGAGTAAGCGGAGCTAGTGCTTATGAAATTTACAGGGCAACTTCTAAAACTGGAACATACAGCAAGGTTTATACAACTAAAAGCAGCAAGAGCAATAAGATTACTCAAAGCAGCCTAAGCTTTAACAAAACATACTACTACAAAGTGAGAGCAATTAAAGGCAGCATCAAAGGGCCATTCTCAAGCGTGGCTTATGCAAAGACTTGTCTTGAATCAATCAAGTACGATGACATCGGTGCTGAACCATATGACAACTACACTAGCGTAAAAGTAAGTTGGGATGATGTAGACGGGGCTGATGGATACGTTATCTACAGAGCTGACCAGTATCCTGGCAAATCATTTGAAAACAATGCCAAGTATTTCAAGGAATACGCAAGAATCAAAGGCAACGTGCAGGATACTTACATCGACAAAAATGTTAAAAGCGGTGAAAATTATTACTACAGAGTAATGGCTTACAAGGTTGTAGGTTCTAAAACTTACTATTCAGATTATGGCAAAGATTACGACTACAGCGGAGTTACACTTGCGACAAATGACGAAATCAACGAAAAATTGCTAAAGGCTATTAACGAAAAAAGGATGGAGAATGGCTTGCAGGAGGTTGCAGTAAACGATCTTTTGGCGAGAGATGCTCAGAAAAAAGCAGTTGCTTGCGTTGAAAATGACGGGATTTTCAAGGATGATGAAGCTGATGTTAAAAAGGATTTAGATAGACTTTTAAGTGAATACCAGTGGTTTGGTGGTCATAGAACTTATCAGGTGGGAACTTTGGAAGAGATTGTTTATGAGATAAATAATACTCCGGACAATGAGCTTGCAAAGATGTGCCTGGATGAAAAGATAAATTACATAGGCGTTGGTTACGATACAGATGGCAGAGGGGTTGCTTGTATCTACTACGTTGAAAATATCGAGTAAAATAGTTTTTTTGTCAAATGGTGTTGGTTAAGAATAAAACCTAATAATACAGTCTCAAAAGGGGAGCGATTTTTCGCTCCCCTTTTGCCTACCCCCCCTGCTGGGTTTTGTATAAGGTTTTTGTATTTTTCAATGAATTTAAAAGTTTACATATCCTCAAGTCTGCCGTGTTTTTCGTATCTAGTTAGACGGCTAACCTTGTTTTCATCATCAACGAAAACCACTCTTGGAGGATTTGCCTTCGCCTCTTCAGGACTCATATTTGCATAACTCATAATTATGATCTTGTCCCCAGTAGAAACACATCTGGCAGCAGCACCATTTAGGCAAATCATACCACTTCCTCTTTCACCGGCAATAGTATAAGTAGTAAATCTGCTGCCGTTATTTATGTCGACAATCTGCACTTCTTCGTACTCTAAGATACCAGCAGCATCCAAAAGATCCTCGTCAACAGTGATGCTTCCTACATAATCAAGTTCGGCTTGAACAACAGTAGCACGGTGAATTTTACCTTTTAACATTCTTAATTCCATCTTCAAATTTCCTTTCACATTTCACAATTTATTTTTCAACGATAAAGTTATCAATAAGTCTAGTTTTGCCAATATAAACGGCCATGGCAACTAAAACTGAACCCTCGATAGTTTTAACAGGTTTAACTGAAATAGCATCAACAGCCTGAACATAATCAATTTTAGCCATTGGCTCAGATCTTATTAACTCAATCATCTTATTCACAATTTTTTCTGCATCAGTTTCACCATTTTCAGCAAGCTCCTGACCTAAAAATACAGCTTTGCTTAAAATTAGGGCAGCTTTTCTTTCTTCCTCACTTAGATAAGTATTTCTTGAGCTTTTAGCAAGACCATCAGCTTCTCTAACTATAGGGCAGCCAACTATTTCAATATCGAAGTTTAAGTCTCTAACCATACGCTTAATAATGGCTAACTGCTGAGCGTCTTTTTGTCCAAAGTAAGCTCTATCTGGCTTAACTATATTAAACAACTTAGAAACTACAGTGCAAACTCCCTTAAAATGAATAGGTCTGCTTTTACCACAAAGCTCATCAGAAAGAGATTCGATATTTACATAAGTTGTGCAATCATCAAAATACATTTCACTTGGTTCTGGATTGAAAATTAAACTTGCCCCAGCCTCTTCACAAAGAGCAGCATCACGCTCAATATCTCTAGGATAAGCATCCAAATCTTCACCTTCCCCAAACTGAGTAGGATTCACAAAATCGCTAACCACAACCCTGTCATTTTGGCTAACCGCCTTATCTATCAAACTTTTGTGGCCCTCGTGTAAAAATCCCATAGTAGGCACAAGTCCAACTGTAAGACCTTCTTTTTTCCACTGTCCAACTATCTGTCTAACTTCATCAATCGTTTTAACTATTTTCATCTTTGACACCTTAACCCTTAATTACTCAATTAATATAATTTTTTAATTACTTCTTCTGAAATCTTAAAAGTATGTTCCTCAGCAGGGAATACTCCAGCTTTTGTATCCTTGATATACTGAGCAAAAGCCTCCTGCATAATCTGACCTAAATCAGTATATTTCTTAACGAACTTAGGAGTAAAATCAGAAAACATACCAAGCATATCCTGATAAACTAAAATCTGTCCATCGCATCCAGCGCCAGCACCAATACCGATAGTAGGAATATCAACGCTCTTAGAAATTATTTCAGCAAGTTTAGCAGGAATGGCTTCAAGGACTATTGCAAAGGCTCCAGCTTTTTCAACTGCTTTTGCGTCTTCAACAAGCTGTCTTGCAGTTTCCTCGCTTTTACCCTGAACCTTAAATCCACCAAAGGCATTTACAGACTGAGGTGTTAGACCTATATGAGCCATAACCGGGATTGAAGCATCTGAAATAGCTTTGATTTGAGGACAAACAGTAGCACCACCTTCAAGTTTAACAGCCTGACATCTGCCTTCCTTCATCAATCTGCCAGCATTGTAAACAGCCTCTTCAACTGAAACCTGGTAAGACATAAAAGGCATATCCCCAACAACCAAAGCATCTTTTGCACCTCTGCAAACTGCCGCAGTGTGATGTATCATATCTTCCATAGTAACTGGCAAAGTGTCATCGTAACCAAGCATAACCATACCTAGAGAGTCACCAACTAAAATACCGTTGATACCTGATTGATCCATAAGTTTAGCAGTAGAATAGTCATAGGCAGTAAGCATAGTGATTTTGTCGCCCTTAACTTTTTGCTCCTTAAAAGTGGATACTGTGTTTTTCATGATTTATTACCTCCATCATGTTCGTATAATCTCTTTGACTGTGTTTTTCCTTTGCTATATCAACTAGCTTTTCCGTAAGAAGTGTATAGGCCAGCTTGTAAGTATCATCATAGCTTAAAGCATCTAGATGTTTTTTTACAGTGAGAATGTCATTTCGCTCTACAGGGCCTGTTAGTGCTTTAGTAGCTCCTTTGCTCTCTAAGGCACGTGCATTTCCAATAAACAAAGGCATAAGAGCCTTTTGAGCATCTTCCTTTGTAAACCCACATTGACAAAGAATATCTGCTCCCATAGTATAAAGCCCATTTACCAAATTGCTAACTACAGCAGCGCTACAGTGGTAAAGAGCCTTGTTTTCATCTGAAATAACAACCACTTGATTGCCTATATTAGTAAAAACTTCTTTGATTTCATCTAGGTGAGCGGCGCTTCCTTCAATTGTAAAATAGGCATTGTGTAGCTCGCTCCAAGATGTGTATTTATCGCTAATTGCATATAGGGGATGTATCGAATAGACATAAGCACCCTTTTTTTCACCATTAAAAAAAACGGTCGATGATATCGAACCGCTGCAATGACAAATATTTTTATTTTTTATATCCAGATTTTGCATATAATCCCAAATCTCACTTATAGCTCCATCGGGAACTGTGATAAATAGGGTATCACTGTCACTCAAGATATTGACAATACTATCGTACATATTAGTGTTTGTAAAATCTGCTGCTGATTGGGCTGACTCTTGAGACCTGCTGTAATATCCAGTAACGGTTACACCGTTTTCAACAAGATATTTACCAAGGGTAAAACCGACTTTGCCGGCTCCAATAAATCCTGCCTTCATACTGATCACTCCTTTCAAAAGGTAGCGACAGCGCATAATCTGTATAGCTTATAAGGTATCGTTAAATGTAATACAATCCTTAAAAATTTAAAAAATAAAAAAATCGTGGTACAGTTTCGATTCGAATACTATCCAACCACCACTATAACACTCAAAATTTATTTTGTATACCCCTAAATTTATTTGCATAAAAATATTTTAGGTATTAAAATAAAAATATGTCTAATTATATATCACAAATGAAAGGATGAGATTGTTATGAATAATTTTATATACACAATACCGACAACAGTATATTTTGGCAAAGGCCAGATTGAAAATATAGGCGTAGAAGCAGCTAAATACGGCAAAAAGGCACTTATAGTATTTGGTGGCGGCAGCGTAAAAAAGAATGGCATTTTTGATGAAACAGTAAAGTATTTAAACAAGGAAGGTGTTGAAGTTTTTGAGCTTGGTGGAGTTGAACCAAATCCAAAAATCGAAACAGTAGCAAAAGGTGCAAATATCTGTAGAGAAAAAAATATCGATGTAATTATTCCAATCGGTGGAGGCTCTACAATTGACTGCTCAAAGGCTATTGCCGCAGCAGCAAAATACGATGGCGAGCCTTGGGACATAGTAGTAGCCCCGGATAAAATAAAAGAAGCCATTCCTGTAATAGCTGTATTAACACTATCAGCTACTGGCTCTGAAATGGACAAGATTGCAGTTATTTCCAATATGGAAATCAATGAAAAAATAGGCACTAGAAACGAGCTTTTAAGACCGGTCGCTGCAATTTTAGATCCAACTTACACTATGTCAGTTAGCAAATATCAGACAGGCTCAGGCTCAGCAGATATTATGTCACACATACTAGAAAGTTACTTCTCAAATGTAAACTCATTTATACATAGTAGAGTATGCGAAGCACTTATGAAAACAGTTGTAGAGTTTGGTCCAAAAGCTATAGAAGAACCAGAAAACTACGAAGCTAGAGCAAACCTAATGTGGGCAAGTTCATGGGCGATTAACGACTTTTTAAAACTGGGAAATGAAGTGGGCTGGTCAGTTCATCCTATGGAACACGAGCTATCTGCATTTTACGACATCACCCACGGAGTAGGCCTAGCGATTTTAACTCCTCACTGGATGAGAAAAGTTTTAAGCGAAAAAACTGTAGATAAATTCTGCGAGTACGCACACAATGTATGGGGAATCCCTTACCAGTCAGATAAATTCCAAATGGCTAACGAGGGCATAGAAAAAACTGCACAATTTTTCGTAGAACTTGGTATGCCAACAACCCTTGCAGAAGTGGGCATAGGGGAAGAAAACATAAGCAAAATGGCGCAAAAATGCGTAGGCCGATTGCAAGCAGGCTACGTGCCACTAACTGTAGAAGAAATAGAAGACATTCTTAGAAAAGCTCTATAATTAAAGCTAGTTGAAAGGACGCAAATATGAAGAACAAATTGAGAGATAAATTTAATGCTGGAGAAAAAACTGTAGGCACTTTTACTCACCTAAAAAGCATGGAGGCTATTGAGGCTATAGGTGCCGCAGGAATGACATTTTTGGTTATAGATACTGAGCATTGTCCTGTGTCAGTTACTGAAACTGCAAAGTATATACAGGTAGCTGACGGAGTTGGCCTTGACTCTTTAGTTAGAGTAAGCGATATTACAAGACCTGCTATTTTACAGCCTTTGGACGCTGGGGCAAAAGGTGTAATAGTTCCGTGTATTAAAACTGTGGAGCAGGCTAAACAGCTAGTTGAATATGCCAAGTTTAAACCAGTTGGACAGAGAGGCTATTGTATGAGCCGTGACGGCATATGGGGAGATGATAAATCTTACGCAGATGGTCTTGCTGGATATATGAAAGAAGCCAACGACAAAACTCTTTTAATACTTCAATGCGAAACTGTCGAGTGTGCAAAGCAAATAGACGATATAGTTGGAGTTGATGGGGTTGACGGCATTATGGTTGGGCCAAATGACTTATCAATTGCAATGGGTATACCGGGGCAGTTTAAAAATCCTGAGTTTATCGAAACAGTCCAAAGCATAGTAGATGCTTGCAAAAAAGCAGGCAAAATGTCATTTGCATTTTGTCACGATGCAGAGGAAGCTAACGAAAGATTTGCCCAAGGTTTTGACAATGCAATAGTGGGTATCGATATTTTAACTTTGATTTCATCTTATAAAAAAATATTAGAAGATGTGAAAGGAGTCTAATGAGAGAAGTAATAGAGCATATAGAAAAATATTATGGTAAGATTGCCAATGAAATAGAAATAAGTAAGGGCTTTGGTAGGGATATAAAAATTGTAGTTATAAATCCTACGGAAGATGAACCCTTTTACACCCTTATAACTGTTGGTCTTAGCAATTACAAAATGGATGTGCCAGACGAATACGGTATGTTAAATCTTGATTTTGCAGAGGTTTTAATATCTTTGCCTGATTATTGGGATATATATAACAAAGCTGAGATGTGGCAGTGGCCAATTGATCTTTTAAAAAGCATTGTAAATCTGGCTACAAGCAGGGGCGGTTTTATCTCATGGGGACAAACTATAGATAACTTAGTTCCTTTTAGTGAAACTTATACAGAGCAATCTGCGGTAATCCTTGTGGATCCACAGATGATCGACGATGAAGGATTGGAGTTGATTTTACCTGATAGAGAAATTAACTTTTATCAGATTATCCCAATTTACATAGAAGAGCTTGAGTACAAAGAGGCTCACGGAAGCGAAGATTTAATAAATATAATGGGAAATGTAAGTTTTATCGTCAATCCTTTTAGATATAGCGCAGTTGGAGAGATGGCAGGTGAAAATATAATAGATGATGTTATCTGGCATACTTCTAATATAAAGCGAAAAAATATTGATACTGAGCCCTATAACGCTTTAAATCATATGGCTATCTATTTAAGATGGGCTATGAAAAACGATTTGTTAAGCGATGAAGGATGGAAAAAATTTGAAGATTATATTGAGGTAAATAACGATAATCTTCATATGTTTATCTACGAAAAACTAAAGGGCATTTTAAGTTTAAAACTCTTCAATGAAAAAGGAGCAGCCTTTACAAAATACTACTATGTAGATACTGATGAGCCGTATTATCCAATGGATATTGATGAGTATGCCTATAAGTATTTTGGGGAAGAAATGTACAACAGTGAAAAGTTTAAAAATGAGGCTTATTTGTTTGTGCCACTAAGTGAGACTTACTACGAAAATATGGAAAAAGTCCTTGATAAAAGATTTGACTATTGGCAAAAGGAAGTATGTAAATAAAAAGAAAAGGCTTTGGTAAATAAATACCTTAGCCTTTTTTGATGCCGATTTTTTCGCCTATAGTAACTATAGTTTCGTATCCTTCACTTGAGTTAGTTAAAATATCCTCATCCACTTTAACCATATCTTTTTGTGTCATAACTATAATAGTAGAGCCGCCAAACTGGAACATACCTTTTTCGTCTCCCTTGGCGAAATCTCCAATTAGATGATGGTTGCTTATTTTACCTACCATCAAAGCGCCAACTTCCATAAAGATAACTTTGCCGAAATTTTTAGTATCTAAAATACAATATTCTCTAGAGTTTTCCTTGTAAATAGGGTATCTGTCATTTGCAACAGGATTTACCGTATGCAATTTACCTTTGATTTTTACTCCTTCGTGTTTAAAACACCAATCGGGATAGCAATATCTGTGATAGTCATCAACAGTAAGTCTAAATGTAAAGGCAGTACCGTTTATAAATTGATCTGCTAAGTCCTCATTTTTCAAAAGGGTGTTAACTGTATATTTGGTATGTTTAATATTGAAAATTCCTTCTTCTGTTATAGTTGAAACTAAAAGTTTACTATCGCAAGGGCTGATAAAAACATCTTCTTGCATATTTATTTTAAGTTTTTCAGCCTTTAGTTTTCTAGTAAAAAATTCATTGTAAGAGTTAAATTTACAGGCTGTATATTTGTTTAAATCGATGTTGTGATTTTTTACAAATCTTTTTATCATCGGTTTGGATAAGGGTGATGATAAAAAAGCTCCGCCTATTTTTGAAAATACAGGATGAACTAGTATTTTTACAAAAAAACGTCCAATAGCACATCCGTATAACTTGCTTAAAAATTTATCTTGAAATGAATCTTTATCCCATCTCATTCCTATTCTATTTGCATATTTCATATTTATTTCCTTGATTAAAATACGTGAAACAATTTAAGCAGTGCTACACATACAACAGCGATTATAATTGCCAAAGTAGAGTTTTTCGGTTTTGGCATATTAAAGTTAATTATAAATAACATGCCTACTGCAAGCATTGTGCAGTGAAGCAAAAGTATAAAGTTTTTTGCACAAAAAATACCGATAACAAAGACAATAGGCATAATAACTGAAATAGAAGTTATAGGCAGTCCGCTGTAGTATTTCCTATTTTCGGAAGTTTCCTCTTGTCTTTTTTCTTCCATAACGTTGTAATACGCAAGACGTATAACACCAGCAACAGCATAAAAAGCCAAGATTGCCATTCCTAGAGGACCACGCATCCCAAGACAATAGGAAAGCAAAACTGGAAAAGCTCCAAAGCAAACTACATCGCATAGGGAATCAATCTGTATGCCAAATTTCTTTTCGTCATCTGTTCTATCTTTTTTTGTTCTAGCAACTTTACCGTCGAACATATCTAAAAGTCCAGATAGAGCAAGGCAGACAAGCGCAAGTCTAAAATGCCCGGTAACTGCTAAAAACATACCTATTGTAGAGCTGACTAAACTCATGTACGTCAGGACCACTGTATAATTATAAAACCCAATCATAAAATTTCTCCTCCTGTCCATTAGTGTATATTTTAATGAAAAAATTAGATGATTTCAAGGATTTTAATGAATTTTTAAGGTTGATGTATCTATACTGGATATAAGAAGTAGCTATAAATATTGCAACTAGTGATATACAGCAGTTATTAATATTTTGTCACTTATCGATAATTATGCCTTGGAAATGTTTGTACTTCAAACACAAAAGGTATATAATATACATAATATCTGGTATCGAAAGGAGATAAAACAATGGATAAAAAGACTAAATACGCAGGCACAAAAACTGAACAAAACTTAAAAACAGCTTTTGGTGGCGAAAGTGAAGCAAGAAACAAATATACTTATTTTGCAAGCACAGCAAAAAAAGAAGGATTTGAACAGATTTCAAATATATTTTTAAAAACAGCAGAAAACGAAAAAGAACATGCTAAGATGTGGTTTAAAGAATTAGCAGGTATCGGTACTACAGATGAAAACCTACTAGCAGCAGCTGAAGGTGAAAATTACGAATGGACAGATATGTATGATAAATTTGCTAAGGAAGCAGATGAAGAGGGATTCCCAGAATTAGCTGCTAAATTTAGATTAGTTGCTGGTGTTGAAAAAGAACACGAAAAGAGATACAGAGCTTTGTATGACAATGTAAGATCAGAAAGAGTATTTGAAAAAGACGAAGAAGTTTTATGGGAATGCAGAAACTGCGGTCACCTACACTTTGGTAAGAAGGCACCGGAAGTTTGCCCAACATGTAACCACCCACAGAGCTACTTTGAAGTAAGAAAAGAAAACTATTAATTAAGGAACTAGATTGATTTTAAAAGAGCTAAAAATTTAGCTCTTTTTTCTATTCACTCAAAAACAATTTAGTGGTATAATAGCAAAGCGAAAGTGAGTAAGTTATAACCAACTCATGCGTTAGGTGTATATGAGTGTAGAAAGGAAAAGGAATAAGAAAGTGAGAAATTTAAAGAAACGAGCGGTTTCTCTTGTTTTGCTTTGCACAGTGATTTCAATGGTTTTTACTGGCTGTGGCACTAAGGAAAAAGAAGATGATAAACCGTACTACTACAATGAAGCTAACAGAGAAAGATATGAAGCATACCACAAAGAAAATCCAGATTTATCAGAAGATGAAGTTATTTGGAGAGTAGAAGCTGACATCGATAAAGACGACTACGAAGATATAACTGTCATTTCTAAGGAAGATGAAAACAACGATCTACTTTTAATAAACAAGCATTTTAGACTTAGAGATGGATTTAAACCAAAGGACTTAGTGGATACAGGTAACAGCCAGCTGGCAACAAAGAAAACAACGGCGGCATACAAAAAAATGGCAAAAGCGGCTAAAGCCGAAGGGTTAACATTGAACATTAGATCAGGATACAGAAGTTTAGCAACCCAAAAGGAATACTATACTAGATACAAAAATGCATATGGCGCTAAAAAAGCCAACTTGTACAGCGCAAAGCCTGGCAGCAGTGAGCACCACACAGGTAGAGCACTTGACCTAGTTGCAGAGGATTGGTCATTTGAAAACTTCTACAAAACTGATAGCTGTAAATGGGTACACAAAAATGCATGGAAATATGGGTTTATTGTGCGCTACGGCAAAGATATAACCGATGTTACAGGTTACGCCTACGAATCATGGCATGTAACTTATGTAGGTGAGGATGTTTCAAAGACAATGCACGATGAAGGCATAAAAACTTTGGAAGAGTACTGGGTAAAATACGTAAAATACGATCCGGACGACGCAGTCAGCTCTGCATCAGAATAGCAAAATAATAAGCTGTCACACTAAATATCTTTAAAAGACAATTTAGCTGTGGCAGCTTTTTAGTATTTTTAAACAAGTTTTAAAAATTCGTCAACTTCTTCTTCAGTTGTGCTCCAAGAGCAAACAAGTCTAATAGATCTGCTTTTTTCATCGTATGGTTCGTATTCGTCGTATTCAACTTTGCCCTGTAGAGAATCTATAAGTTCATTTGAAAAAATAGGAAATACTAAGTTGCTACATGGCTTGCAAGCAAACTGGTAGCCTTTTTCCTGCAAACCTGCGACTAGCTTGTCAGCCAGCGCATTGCAATGTCTGCCTAGCTCCAAGTACAAGTCATTCTCAAAAATAGCTTTAAACTGTACGCCTAAAAGTCTACCTTTTGCAAGAATGGCTCCCTTTTGTTTCATAATGTATCTAAAGTCTTTTTTTAGTTGGTCGTTTACTATAACGATTGCTTCTCCAAACATAAGTCCGCACTTAGTGCCGCCGATGTAAAATACATCGCAGATTTTTGGAAGGTCAGCAAAAGTCACATCGTTGTCCTTTTGTGTAAGTGCCATAGCTAATCTAGCGCCGTCCATAAATAGATATAAGTCGTGTTTGTCACAAGCCTGACGAAGTGCTGTTAATTCGGCTTTTGTATAAACTAGGCCTGTTAAAGTTAGGTCGGCGATGTAAATCATCTTTGGGCGAACCCAGTGCATATCGCAATGCTGGGCCATAACTTTGTCAATATCAGCTGGTCTAAGTTTACCGTCTGGTGTTGGCACGTGGATAACCTTGTGTCCTGTAGCTTCGATTGCACCAACTTCGTGTACGCAGATATGTTCTGTATCAGCTGCAATAACTGCTTCGTGAGGACGAAGGATGCTGCTTATAACTGTTAGATTTGTCTGAGTACCAGCCATAGTGAAGTGAACATCAGCATTTTCACAGTTGATAATGTCTTTTATAGTGTCTGCTGCTTCAGCGCAATATGGATCAAGACCATAGCCAACAGTGTTTTCCATATTAGTTGAAACTAGAGCGTCCAAAACGTGTGGATGAGCTCCTGTACTGTAGTCATTTTTTAGATAAATCATAGTTTTTTTCCTCCCTGCAATTGTAATAATAATTATAACATAATTGTAATTTAAAGGATACAATAAAAAGGTTGAAATACTACAGGATTTAGCATATAATATTATAGCAATATTACGCAAAATACTAGTTTTTAAGATAATTCTATAGATATAAATAAACAGTGGGAAGGAGAAAAAAAGCATGGCATTTACAGAAGAAGTAGGTATAGATTTAGGAACAGCCAATGTTTTAGTATACATAAAAGGTAAAGGCATCGTTTTAGAAGAGCCATCAGTAGTTGCTGTTGACGAAGAAACAGATGAAATTTTAGCAGTTGGTCAGGAAGCTAAAGAGATGCTTGGTAGAACACCTGCAAATATTATTGCGCTAAGACCTCTAAGAGATGGTGTAATTTCAGATTATGATGTTACAGAGCGTATGTTAAAATATTTTATTAAAAAGACTTGTGGTAGCGGCAGATTTTTCAGACCTAGAATTATGGTTTGCGTACCATCAGGTGTAACAGAAGTAGAAAAGAGAGCAGTTAGAGAAGCAGCAGCTCAGGCTGGAGGTAAAGATGTATTTTTAATGGAAGAACCTCTAGCGGCAGCAATCGGTGCTGATATTGATATTTCTAGACCAGAAGGAACATTTATTATCGATATCGGTGGCGGTACTTCAGATGTAGCTGTTATCTCACTTGGAGGCATCGTTGCAAGTACATCACTAAAAGTTGCTGGTGACCGTATGGACGAAGCCATTATCAAATACATGAGAAAAAAACATAAACTATATATCGGTGAACGTATGGCCGAAACTCTTAAAAAAGAAATCGGTACTGCTGCACCAAGACCAGAAGAAATTTCATACACATGTAGCGGTAGAGACTTAGTAACTGGCTTACCAAGAGAAGTTGAAGTTACTTCAACAGAAATGATGGAAGCATTAGAAGAACCATTACAGGCAATCTGCGAAGCTACACATTCTGTATTGGAAAAAACTCCACCAGAACTTGCTGCTGATATTAGCACAAGCGGTATCGTTATTACAGGTGGCGGAGCACTTCTATACGGCATCGATCAGAGAATCCAGCAGAGAACAGGTATCAATGTACGAATTGCTGAAAACCCAATGGATTGCGTTGCTATCGGTACAGGTAAAGCATTAGAAAACATTGATATTCTTCAGAAAAGTACAGTAAATAGAAGAAGAAAGTTTAAATAAGTTAATTCTGGCTATCTCTAAAGAGGTAGCCAAACTTTTTTAGGAGTATCATAAAATATGATTATTGAACTAATTGCGACAACGGGATTTGGATTAGAAGCTGTAGCCAAAAGGGAAATTATGGACCTTGGTTATGAAATTGTAAGTGTCGAAGACGGCAAGGTAACTTACAAAGCAGACGAGAGAGGTATTGTAAGAAGTAACTTGTGGCTTAGAACTCCAGACCGTATACTAATGAAAATTGCAGAGTTTAAAGCTTTGGAGTTTGAAGACTTATTTCAAAGGGTAAAAGGATATCCATGGGAAGAACTTATACCTATTGACGGTAAGTTTACAGTTAATGGATCTTCTGTTAAATCAAAATTATCTAGCGTACCAGCTTGTCAAAGCGTAGTAAAAAAAGCTATAGTCGAAAGGCTAAAAGAGTTTTACGTTGTAGATAGATTTGAAGAAACAGGAGCAGAGTATACTGTAAAAGTTTCTCTTCTAAAAGACAGAGCGACTATAACAGTAGATACAAGCGGTTCTTCTTTGCACAAGAGAGGCTACAGAGTTGCACCAGTTGCAGCACCTATGAAAGAAAACATGGCAGCGGCATTAGTTTTACTAAGCTACTGGAGAGAAGGTAGACTTTTAGTTGATCCATGTTGCGGCAGCGGTACAATTCCAATTGAAGCAGCTATGATAGAGATGAACATAGCCCCAGGATTAAACAGACATTTTGCCTGCGAAGAATGGGAATTCATAGATAAAAAGCTTTGGAAAGAAGAAAAGAAAAAAGCTTATGAAGCTATAGACTACGACAAAGATATAAGGATAAAAGCTTCTGATATAAATAAGGAAGCTTTGGAAGCAGCTGTTGAAAACGCCTGTGAAGCAGGTGTAGACGATTGCATCGAATTTACAGTTGCAGATATAAAAGACCTAGAAGCCACAGAACCAAACGGGATAATTATTACAAACCCACCTTACGGTGAGCGTATAGGCGAAGAAAAAGACATTGAAAAGATATATAAAAAGCTAACGGATTTTTATAACCAAAATCCAGACTGGTCACTGTTTGTAATCACAACAGATGAAGAGTTTGAAGAAAAAGTTATGGGCAGAAAAGCCAACAGAAGAAGAAAATTATTCAATGGTAGATTAAAGACGTGTTATTATCAGTTCCACGGCGAAAAACCAAAAGCTAAAAACGTTTAAAATATTGAATTTTTTCAACTTTAATGGTATTATAAGAGCATTGCATGTTTAGAGAAGGTTTATTATGGAAATAGAACTAAAATATTCTTTAGAAAATGAACAACTTGCTGAACAAATCAGAAACGATGAAGACTTAGCAAAATACGAAATTAAAGATTCGGAACAAAATTTAGACTTATTTGCTGTCTACTTCGACACTGAAGATATGAGTTTAAGCAAAAATTTCATTGCATACAGAGTTAGAAGAGAAGGCGCAAGAAACATAGCCACACTAAAGTGGAATGGCATGCAGGATGGCGCACTTCACAAAAGAGAAGAACTTAATATCAATTTAGGCTCAGGGGATTTTCCGAAAACTCCTGATATTAGTGTGTTTAAGCAAAGTGAAATTGGACAGAGAATGATTGAAATCATAGGAGATAAAAAAATTATTTCCTTGATGGAGATAAATATGCATAGACAATCATGGAGACTTGAGGACAACAATGCGATTGTTGAAGTCTGCATAGACAATGGAAAAGTAATAACTCCAAAGGGCGAAACAGACATTCATGAAATAGAAATGGAAATGTTAACAGGTACACCTGAAATCCTAACGGGATTGGGAGATAAACTTTCCGAAAAATACGGACTTAAGCCGGAAAAGCGAAGCAAATTTGAAAGAGGATTGGCTTTGCTTGAAAGATAAACATTTTAGGAGGATTTTTAAGAAATGAAAGCAACACTTTTAGCTAAAGAAAACGGAGAAGCTAAATTCATTATTGAATTTGCAGCTGAAGAATTAGAAGCAGCTAAGGTAAAAGTTTACCAGGCTAACAAAGATCAGTTTGAAATCGATGGATTCAGAAAAGGTAAAGCACCAAGAAGCATCATCGAAAAGAAATACGGAGAAGGTGTATTTGCAGATGAAGCAATTAACAACCTACTAGGAACTGGATACCCAGAAGCTCTAGATCAGCTAGATATCGAAGTAATCGACCAGCCAAGAATGGAATTTGGAAAAATCGAAAAGGATGCTCCATTTGTAATCACTGCTACAGTTGCAATTTACCCAGAAGTAGAAGTTAAAGAATACAAAGGTATTGAAATCGAAAAAGTAGACGGCGAAGTAACTACAGAAGACGTTGAAAAAGAACTAGCAAACATGCAGAAGAGAAACGCTCGTATGATCGCAGTTGACAGAGAAGTTAAAGATGGTGACCACATCATCCTAGACTACAAAGGATTTGTTGGCGAAGAACAGTTCCAGGGCGGCACAGCTGAAGGATACCCACTAGTAATCGGTTCAGGAAGCTTTATTCCAGGATTTGAAGAACAGCTAGTTGGAGCTAAAAAGGAAGAAGAAGTAGAAGTTAAAGTCACATTCCCAGAAGAATACCACGCAGAAGACCTAGCAGGTAAAGAAGCAGTATTTAAGTGTGTAGTACACGAAGTTAAAGAAGAAGAACTTCCAGAACTAGATGACGAATTCGCTAAGGATGTAAGTGAACATGATACTCTAGAAGAACTTAAAAAAGAAACTGAAGAAAAAATCGCAAAAGCTAAGAAATCATGGGCTGAAAACCAGATGAAAGACAGAGCAATCGATGCAGTTTGCGAAAAGAACCATATCGATATTCCAGAATCAATGATTCTAGACGAAATCGACCAGATGATGAGAGAACTAGACATGCAGCTACAGCAGCAGGGACTAGGACTACAGCAGTACCTACAGTTCATGGGTAAAGAAATCGCTGACTTCAGAGAAGAAGCAAAAGATGACGCTACTAAGAGAGTGAAGATGAGAATGATCATCAGAGCAGTTGTAGAAGCAGAAGGTATCGAAGCTTCAGACGAAGAAATCGAAAAAGAAATCGAACTACTAGCTATCCAGTACGGTATGGAAGCTAAGCAGGTTAAAGAAATGATCGGCACAGCTAACCTAAGCCTAATCGGCAAAGACGTACAGATGAAAAAAGCAGTAGACTTCATCTTCGACAACGCAGTTGTTAAATAAATTAAATTTTAATTGAGAAAAAAAGGAGGGCATCAACAATGGCTTTAGTACCTTATGTAATTGAACAAACAAATAAAGGGGAACGCACATATGACATATATTCAAGACTTCTTAAGGATAGAATCATATTTCTAGGAGAGGAAATTGATGATAATGTTGCAAGTATTGTAGTTGCCCAGCTTTTATTCCTTGAAGCAGAGGACAGTGAAAAGGATATTTCAATTTATATCAATAGCCCCGGCGGTTCAGTAACTGCCGGTATGGCTATTTACGATACTATGCAGTATATTAAACCAGATGTTTCTACAATTTGTGTAGGAATGGCTGCTAGTATGGGTGCATTTTTACTTACAGCAGGAACAAAAGGTAAGAGATTCGCTCTACCAAACGCAGAGATTATGATTCATCAACCACTAGGTGGTGCAAGAGGTCAAGCAGAAGATATTAAAATACATGCAGAACATATTTTAAGAACTAGAGCTAAACTAAATCAAATTTTAGCAGAGCAAACTGGTCAACCAATTTCAGTTATTGAAAAAGACACAGACAGAGACAACTTTATGACATCTGAAGAAGCTCAAAAATATGGTCTAATTGACAAGGTATTGAAATCAAGATAAGAAAAGGAGAACAATTTAAAATATGACAAAATACAATGATGAAGAACTAAAATGCTCCTTTTGTGGTAAACCTCAAAGCATGGTAAAACGTTTAGTTGCAGGACCAGACGTTTATATCTGTGATGAATGTATAGCTTTATGTCAGGATATTATTGCTGACGGTTTGCCAAAGGAACATGAAAACGAAGAATTCAAGTTGCCTAAACCAAAGGAAATTGTTGAAGAATTATCAGAATACGTAATTGGACAGGACAATGCAAAAAAAGCATTGGCAGTTGCAGTTTACAACCATTACAAGAGAATAAATACAATAGGCAAACTAGATGATGATGTTGAATTACAAAAGAGCAATATTTTAATGGTTGGACCTACAGGTTCAGGTAAAACATTTTTAGCGCAGACACTTGCAAAAATGTTAAATGTACCATTTGCTATGGCAGATGCTACAGCTTTAACAGAAGCAGGTTACGTAGGTGAAGACGTTGAAAACATTTTGCTTAAGCTAATTCAGGCAGCAGATTATGACATAGAAAGAGCCCAAAAGGGTATTATATATGTAGATGAAATTGACAAAATCGCAAGAAAATCTGACAATCCTTCAATTACTAGAGATGTAAGTGGTGAAGGTGTTCAGCAGGCCTTGCTTAAAATATTAGAAGGTACAGTTGCAAACGTACCACCACAGGGAGGAAGAAAACATCCTAATCAGGAGTTTATCCAGTTTGATACAACAAATGTAATGTTTATTTGCGGTGGAGCATTTGCAGGACTAGACAAGGTAATCCAGAGAAGAACAGGAGAAAAAGTAATCGGCTTTAACTCATCTATTGAAAAAAATCATCAGGAAGAAGAAGAGCTACTAAAATTGTTAGAACCTGAAGATTTGTTAAAGTACGGATTGATTCCTGAGTTTATCGGAAGATTGCCATCCATTGTTACACTTGAAGAGCTAACTGAAGAGGCTTTAGTTGAAATTATTACTAAACCTAAAAATGCTTTATTGAAACAGTACAAAGCTTTGTTTGCAATGGACAATGTAGAACTTGAAATAGAAGAAGATGCTATTAGAGAAATAGCACATAAAGCCATCGAAAGAAAAACAGGAGCTAGAGGACTTAGAGGTATTATGGAAAACCTAATGACAGATTTAATGTTTGAAATTCCTTCTAGAGACGATATTACGAAATGTGTAATCACAAAAGAGATGGTTGACGGAAATATTGACATTGAGCGACTTGTATAAAAGTCGCTCTTTTGAGAAAGAAAGAAAAGGAGATCAATATAATGCAATATCCAATGATGGCTCTTAGGGGCCTTGTGATATTTCCAGGGAGAACACTTCGTTTTGATATAGGCAGAGAAAAATCAATTAAAGCTTTGGAAGAAGCTATGTTAAACGATAGAACATTTTTCTTGGTATCACAAAAAGATGATAGAATAAATCTACCTACACCAGACGATATATACAAAACTGGTGTAATCGTTAGAGTAAAACGCATGAATAAAACAGGCACAGGTGATGTGCGTGTAGTAGTTGAAGGCTTAACTAAGGCTACAATCAAAGAATATATCTCAGAAAATCCATATTTCATATGCGATGTAGAAGAAGTGATGGATGGCCAGCAACCATATGAACCAGGTGAAGAAGAAGCTTGGAAGAGATTGACAATTGAAGCCTTTGATGAACTTATAGCAGTAGAAGAAAGAAAACAATTTTTAGGTCAATACATCGAAGAATTGTTGGAAATCGAAGAGCTAGACCAGATGGCATATTATATAGCTTCAAAGCTAAATATGTCAGTAGAAGAAAAACAGGAAATTTTAGAAGAAGAAAACAACGTTGAAAAAATCAAAAAAGTTTACGAATATCTAAAAAAGGAAATCCAGGTACTAGCTTTAAAAGCTCAGATTAAATCAAAAGTAAATAACCAGCTAGAAACAAACCAAAAAGAATACTACTTAAGAGAACAGATGAAGGCAATCCAGCAGGAGCTAGGTCTTGATGAAGACATAGAAGATGAAATTACACAGTGGCAGTTAAAAATGGAAAAACTGGAACTTGCACCTGAAATCTGCGAAAAACTTGAAAAAGAAATTAAAAGATTTTCACAGATGCAACCATCATCAGCCGAAGCAGGAGTTGCTAGAACATATATAGAAACAATATTATCATTGCCATGGAATATTTTAAGCGATGAAAATATCGATCTAAAAAAAGCAGAAAAAATCTTAAATGAAGACCACTACGGTTTGGATAAGGTAAAAGAAAGAGTCCTAGAATACCTAGCGGTAGTTGAACTTTCTAAGGGCTTAAAAGGTCCGATTATCTGTTTAGTAGGGCCTCCGGGAACTGGTAAAACTTCTATTGCCAAGTCAATTGCGAGGGCAACTAACAGAGAGTTTGTCCGCATGTCACTAGGTGGAGTGCGCGACGAAGCTGAAATCAGAGGACACAGAAGAACATACATAGGTGCCATTCCTGGTAGAATAATCAACAGCATCAAAGATGCGGGCACAAGAAACCCACTATTTTTACTTGATGAAGTTGATAAACTAGGGGCAGACTACAAAGGCGATCCATCTTCAGCACTGCTAGAAGTACTTGATCCAGAGCAGAACAAGACATTTACAGATCACTACCTAGAAGTGCCATTTGATTTGTCAAAAGTAATGTTCTTAACTACAGCAAACTCACTAGACACAATCCCAGGACCGTTGCTTGACCGTATGGAAGTTATCGAGGTAACTGGCTACACTGAAGAAGAAAAAGTGGAAATCGCTAAAAAGTATTTGATACCTAAAAAGACAGCAGAACACGGCCTTGAAAAAGAACAGTTTGCTATGACAGAAAAAGCCATTCGTGACCTAATAAACTACTATACTAGAGAGTCTGGTGTTCGTAATCTTGAAAGAGAAATCGCAAGTTTAGTTCGTAAGGTGGCAAGAATGGTTGTTACTGATGGCATAGAGTCTTACAAGGTGAAACCTGCTAACTTAGAGGAACTTTTAGGTAAGAAAAAATACAGATACGATGTAATCGAAGGTGAAAGCGAAGTTGGCGTAGTAACTGGACTTGCTTGGACAGTTGTAGGCGGAGATACTTTGTTTGTTGAAACTTCAGCAGTACCTGGAACAGGTAAAATCCAGCTAACAGGCCAGCTAGGTGATGTTATGCAGGAATCAGCTAAAACAGGTATAAGCTATATTCGTTCAGTTGCAAAAGAACATGGCATAGACGAAGAATTTTACAAAAACAAGGATATTCACATCCACGTACCAGAAGGAGCAGTTCCAAAAGATGGACCTTCTGCTGGTGTAACTATGTCTGTTGCGATGATTTCAACACTTACAGGCACACCGGTAAGGAAAGATGTTGCTATGACAGGTGAGGTTACTCTAACTGGTAAAGTTTTACCAGTTGGCGGTATTAGAGAAAAAGTATTGGCAGCTCATCGTGCAGGTATTAAAAAAGTATTACTTCCTTACGACAACGAAAGGGATATTGATGAAATCCCAGAAAAAGTAAGGAAACAGTTAGAATTTGTTTTGATTAAAAATGTAGACCAGGCTTTAAAAGAAGCTTTGGTAAAATAGGAATATAAAAATGATTGAAGTAAAAAAAGCGAAGCTTGTTGCAGTTACAGGCAGACCGGATCAGTATCCGGAAGATAATTTGTATGAAGTAGCTTTTGCTGGCAGATCAAATGTTGGTAAGTCATCTTTGCTTAACTTGCTAACAGGCAGAAAAAAACTTGCAAAAGTTTCAGGTAATCCTGGAAAAACACGTACAATTAACTTTTATGAAATCAATGAAGCATTTAGAATAGTTGATTTACCTGGTTATGGTTACGCAAAAGTTTCTAAGTCATTAAGCGAAGGCTGGGGAGATATGATGGAATCATATTTCGAAAATAGAGAAGGTCTATTAAAGGTAATCCAGCTTGTAGATATTAGACATGCACCTTCAAAACAGGATGTGCAGATGTATAACTACTTAAAACACTATGGCTATGATGGCTTAGTTGTAGCTACAAAATCAGATAAAATTTCTAGAAATCAGATGCAAAAAAACATCAAGGTTATAAGACAGACATTGGGTATGCATCCTGATGATGTAGTTGTACCTGTTTCAGCATTGAAAAAAACAGGACATGATGTATTACTTGATGAGATAGAAGCGATTTTAATAGAAGGTAAATAAAATGTTTTTCAAGAGAATTGGCGCCATAAAAAATTTGATGAAGGATAAAAATGCACCGAAGTGGAAAAAAGCATTGATTATATTTGGTATAGTCTACTTCTTTTTACCATTTGAAGCATTTCCAGATTTTTTGTTGCCATTTGGATTGGCAGATGATATAGTTTTATGGGTTTGTATTTATTTAGGATTGAAGGATACTCTTGACGAGTATATAATAAAAAAGAATAAAAAAGATTATTCTAAAAAATATAAAGACGCCATAGATAATACGGATTATGAAATAAAGGAGTAGGGAAATTGAAACAGGAAGTTTTAATTACACATGAAGAGATTGTAAACAGAGCTAAAGAAATCGGAGCTCAGATTACAGAAGATTTTAAAGGTAAAGAAGTTCTATTAGTAGGTATATTGAGAGGTTCTGTACCTTGGATGGCAGATGTTATGAAATATATAGAACTAGAAGATTTGACTATAGATTTTATGGCTTGTTCAAGTTATGGTGCAGCTAAAAAAACATCAGGCACTGTAAAAATTAAAAAAGATGTTGAAGAAGATGTAACAGATAAACACGTAATTATCGTTGAAGATATTATTGATTCTGGTATTACTTTAAAATATCTAAAGGGATATTTTGAAAACAGAGGAGCAAAATCAATAAGCATCTGTTCTCTTTTAGACAAACCAGAGGGCAGACAGGTTGATATACAAGGTGATTATATCGGATTTACTGTTGAAGATAGGTTTATAGTAGGCTACGGCCTTGATTATAATCAGAAGTACAGACAGCTACCATATATTAGCTGCCTGGACTAATAAGGTATTTTAAAATTTAGGAGGAAAAATTAAACATGAGCTACGAAGTTAAAATCGGATTATCAAACAAACACTTACACTTAAGTCAGGAACATATTGAAATTCTATTTGGTAAAGGACACGAACTAACTCCAACTAAGGATCTAGTACAGCCAGGTCAGTTCGCATGCGAAGAAAAAGTTGATATCGTTGGACCTAAAAAAACTCTTTCAGGAGTTAGAGTTTTAGGACCTGCTAGACCTGAAACACAGGTTGAACTTGCTCTAACAGACGCAAGAACAATCGGCGTAAAAGCACCAGTTAGAGAATCAGGTAAGCTAGAAGGAACTCCAGGATGCAAACTAGTTGGACCTGCAGGTGAAGTAGAACTAGACCACGGCGTAATCGCTGCTCTAAGACACGTACACCTATCAGCTGCACAGGCAGAAGAAGCTGGCGTAAAAGACAAAGATGTTATCAGCATCAAAATCGAAGGCGAAAGAGGACTTGTATTTGACAACGTACTAGTAAGAGCTGGTGAAGGTCACGAAAGAGAAGTTCATCTAGATACTGACGAAGGTAATGCAGCAGGATGCGGCCCTGATGCAGTATGCACACTTATTAAATAATTTAAAAATTACATATTGACAATTTTAAATTGGTAGGATAAGATAGTAGCGTAATAAGACTTTGATTACTGACGGAATTTTGTGGATAACCACAAGGGAATCAAAGTTTATATGAGCCGACCGTCTGGGCAGTATTTTTAAAATACTGCCCTTTTTTAATTGTTTTTATAAGTTTGAAACTTTTAAAAAAGGTGTAGTATTAAGTAAGTGTTAAGTATTTAGAAAGGAATGGTTGACATGAAGGGCAGAGTACATTCTATTGAGTCTATGGGCCTTGTGGATGGTCCAGGCATAAGAACAGTAGTGTTTTTACAAGGATGCAATCTAAGATGTCAATATTGCCACAACCCTGACACATGGGACTTAGATGGAGGCAAAGAGATGTCGGCACAGGAAATCGTAAACAAAGTAAAACGATTTAAACCATATTTCAAAGACACCGGAGGAGTAACTTTTTCAGGTGGAGAGCCATTACTACAAAAAGAATTTCTACTGGAAATGTTAATAGGGTGTAAAGCAGAAAATATTCACACATGTGTTGATACTGCAGGCTATGCAAAAGGAGATTTTAGTGATATATTGAAGTATATAGACCTAATCTTATTTGACATAAAACACGAAGACATAGATATGTATAAAAATGTCACACGCAGAGAACAGCAAACTAGCTTAGATTTTTTAAGTCAAGCTCAAAAAGCTGGGGTGCCACTATGGATTAGACACGTAGTTGTACCAGGTTTGACAGATGACGAAGAACATATCAAAAACCTTGGCGAGTATATATCTACGCTACAAAATGTACAAAAAGTAGAATTACTGCCATTCCACCAATTAGGTGCAAACAAGTATCAAGGGCTAGGTATTAAATACCCCTTAGAAGGCGTACAGCCTATGGATAAAGAGTTAACAAAAAAGTTGGAAAGTATGTTAAAGATAAGTGCAAATTTGCAGGAGGTTGAGAAATGAGTAATCCATGGTATGATTTTAACGGCGGCGTATGGGAAAACGAAATAGATGTAAGAAACTTTATTCAGAGAAACTACACACCATACGAAGGAGACGATAGTTTCCTAGAAGGAACTACAGAAAGAACAGACAAAGTTTGGAGCAAGGCTCATGAACTAATTGTTGAAGAAGTACAAAAAGGTATTTTAGACGTAGATGTTAACACAGTATCAGGAGTTGAAAATTTCAAAGCCGGATACATAGATAAAGAAAACGAAGTAATCGTAGGACTACAGACAGATGCACCACTAAAGAGAATTGTAAATCTATATGGTGGTATGAGAATGGCAACTTCTGCTCTTGAGCAGTATGGCTACAAGCTAAACGAAGAGATTCAGGCTCACTTCCACGAATACAGAAAAACTCACAACGAAGGTGTATTTGACGCTTATCCTGAAAGAACAAGACTTGCAAGAACAGCTGGTCTACTAACAGGACTTCCAGATGCTTACGGCAGAGGTAGAATTATCGGTGACTACAGAAGAGTTGCTTTATATGGTATAGATAGACTTATCGAAGAAAAAGAAAAAGATCTAAAAAAATTAGATGGACCTATGACAGAAGACAGAATCCGTCTAAGAGAAGAAGTATCAGAACAGATCAGAACAATGGGTCGTATGAAAAATATGGCTTCATACTATGGCGTTGATATTTCAAAACCAGCAACTAACGCTCAGGAAGCTACACAGTATCTATACATGGGATACTTAGCTGGTATTAAAGAAAACAACGGAGCAGCAACTTCACTAGGAAGAACATCAACATTCTTAGATATCTACATTGAAAGAGACTTAAAAAACGGCGTAATCACTGAAAAAGAAGCTCAGGAAATTATCGATCAGTTTATTATTAAGCTAAGATTGGTAAGACATCTAAGAACTCCAGAATACAACGAATTATTTGGCGGAGACCCAACTTGGGTTACAGAATCAATAGGCGGTATGGGCATCAACGGCAAGACTCTTGTAACTAAAAACTCATTCCGTTACCTACATACATTAACTAACCTAGGTACAGCTCCAGAACCAAACTTAACAGTACTATGGAGCCAAAATCTACCTGAAAACTTCAAGAAATACTGCGCTAAGATGAGTATTGAAACAGACTCAATCCAGTACGAAAACGATGATGTTATGAGACCAGTTTACGGTGATGACTACGGTATTGCTTGCTGCGTATCAGCTATGGCTATCGGTAAGCAGATGCAGTTCTTCGGAGCTAGAGCAAATATCGCAAAATCATTGCTATATGCTATTAACGGCGGTGTAGATGAACTAAAAGACATCAAAGTAGTTCCAGGTATTGAGCCAATTACAGACGAAGTTTTAGACTACGACAAAGTAATGGCTAACTACAAAAAAGTTATGGAATACGTTGCAGAACTTTACGTAGATACTCTAAATATTATTCATTACATGCATGATAAATATGCTTATGAAGGAACACAGATGGCACTTCATGATACAGTAGTTGAAAGACTAACAGCTTTTGGTATTGCGGGCTTGTCAGTTGCAGCAGACTCATTGTCAGCAATTAAGTTTGCTAAAGTTAAGCCAATTAGAAATGAACAGGGCATAGCTGTTGATTTTGAAACTATTGGAGATTTCCCTAAATACGGAAACGACGATGATAGAGTTGACCAGATTGCTGTAGAAGTTGTTTCATACTTCTCAAGAGAATTAAAGAAACACGAACTTTACAGAGGTGCTATCCACACATTATCTGCTTTAACTATTACAAGTAACGTAATGTACGGCAAGAAAACAGGAAGCACACCAGATGGTAGAAAAGTTGGAGAACCTTTAGCTCCAGGTGCAAACCCAATGCATGGTAGAGACGAGAATGGCGCTTTGGCTTCTCTAAACTCTGTTGCTAAGATTCCATACAGAAATGTATGTCAGGATGGTGTATCAAATACATTCTCAATTGTGCCAAATGCTCTTGGTAAAACTGATGATGAAAGAATTGTTAACTTAGTAAATATTCTAGATGGATATTTCTATCAGGGGGCACATCACCTAAATGTAAATGTTATGACTAGAGAAATCCTAATCGCAGCAATGGAAGAACCAGAAAAATATCCAACTCTAACTATCAGAGTTTCTGGATATGCTGTAAACTTCAGCAGACTTTCAAAGGAACAACAGCTTGAAGTAATCAAGAGAACATTCCACGAAAGCGTATAATTTAGAAACAATTTAATATAACATAAAAGGCTCTTTCAAGATTAATTGGAAGAGCCTTATTTTAGTTATTTTGATTATTCTATTTTTTTATTGTAAATTTATTGGAAAAACTCATAATAATATTCATAGCTGATAGGGCTACAAATAAGAAGATTGAAAATCCATCGAGAGTATTAAAATCTCTCACAAAGAAAACTGTGGCAATGGCAACTATTACAAAAGATATACATCTCAATACAAGTTTTAATTTTTCTTTATATTTAATAGGGATAAATAAGCAAATTAATTGAAATACAATAGTGATCTGTACGTAAAATAGTATAAAGCTAGGCATATGATCACTCTCCTTTGCGTTTTCTAATTATGCCGTCTACAAGGATAAGACCGCTTATAACAAAGTAGCAAACTATATTGAGAGTAGTCATCTTTGCAGCTAGTTTAATAAAAACTAAAAGACTTATAGCTACTACCAAAATAGAGAAAAACTTAAAACCGCTATTTACCGCTGTGTAATTGTACTTTTTTGTGTAGATTGCAATAGTGTGCAAAACTATAAATGCGACATAGCAGTAAAAATAAATTTCTGTAAACAAACTAAACATAAACTACCTCCTGCGAATATGAATAGCTATAGCCTTATTATAACAAAGTATACAATGTAATGATTAGTGTGTAAATATTTTTTTTAAAAATAAGTTTAAAAAAATATTTTTGTGGTAAGATTAAGTATATTGTTAATAATGACTATGAACAAATTTAAAGTGGAGGTAACTATTTATGAAAACACTTAAATTAAAAGATAATTTTTATTGGACTGGTATTTTAGATCCAAACCTAAAAGTTTTCGACATCATTATGGAAACTAAGTTTGGTACAAGCTATAACTCATATTTGCTAAAGGGCTCAGAAAAAACTGCTCTATTTGAAACAGCAAAAGAAAAATTTATGGGTGATTACCTAGCCAAATTAAAAGAAATCGTTAATATTGAAGACATCGATTATATTATCGTAGATCATACAGAACCAGACCATGCAGGTTCAGCTAAATATCTAATTGAGGAAAACCCAGCTATTAAGCTAGTTGGTAGTGCAACAGCAATTAACTTTATGAAAGAAATTTGCAATGTTGAATTTAACTCAGTAGTTGTAAAAGATGGAGATACATTGTCACTTGGAGATAAGACTCTAAGATTTATCGGCGCAACTAACCTTCATTGGCCTGACAGCATGTACACATATGTTGAAGAAGATAAGACACTTATTACATGTGACTCATTTGGTTCACACTATAGCTTAGATAGCGTACTATCTTCAAAAATTGTAAATCACAATGACTACATGGAAGCATTGAGATACTACTACGATAATATTATTGGACCATTTAAACCATATGTACTAAAAGCAATCGATAAAATCAAAGACCTAGATATCGATATGATTTGTCCTGGACACGGTCCTGTTTTAGATGACGATCCATGGAAAATCGTAAATATCTATAAAGATTGGTCAACAGAAATAAATCCAAACGCTCGTAAAACAGTAGTTATCCCATATGTTTCAGCATATGGATACACTGGAGTTCTAGCTGACAAAATCGAAGAAGGTATCAAGGCAGCTGGAGATATTGAAGTTAGAAAATATGACTTAGTAACAGCACCAGTAGATACTGTACTAGGAGATATGTATTGGGCAGACGGTATCTTATTTGGAACACCAACAATTTTAGGTGAAGCTCTAAAACCAATTTGGGACTTAACAACTTCAATTTTCCCAGGAACACATGGCGGTAAAATCGCATCAGCATTTGGTTCTTACGGATGGAGTGGTGAAGGTGTACCAAACATTATCGCTAGATTAAAACAGCTACGTATGAAAGTTTACGGAGATGGACTAAGAGTAAGATTCAGCCCAAGTGAAGCACAGCTAGATGATGCATTTGACTTTGGTTACGGATTTGGTCACAGCGTACTTGCTGGTAAGATTGTAGATATTGACGAAATTAAACCAGTAGGCGAAAGAGATTGGAAATGTCTTGTTTGTGGCGAAATCATCAGAGGAGCAGAACCACCTGAAGCATGTCCAGTTTGCGGCGTAGGTCCAGAGCAGTTTGTAGCAGTTGAATCTCAGGATGTAACATACAGCAACAACACTGATGAAAACTTCGTTGTTATCGGTGGAGGTATTGCAGGTCTAACAGCAGCAGATGCAATTAGAAAAAGAAATGCTACATGTAATATCGAAATTATTTCAGATGAAGATGTATTTTGCTATAATAGACCAATGCTTACAAAAGGTATCTTATCTGAATTTGAAGCAATTAACTTCTTCACTAAGCAGTTAGATTGGTACAAAGAAAACAACATTAAAACAACTCTTGGCGTAGCAGTTGAATCAATCGACCTAAAAGCTAAAGAAGTTGTACTAAAGAATGGCGAAAGAAAACCATATGACAAGCTAATCTACGCAGCAGGTGCAGAATGTAACGTACCACCAATTAAGGGTGCAGATAAAGAAGGCGTTGAAGTAATTAGAAAACTAAAAGACGCTAACAGCATTAGAGAAAGACTAAGCTCAATAAACAATGTAGTAGTAATAGGCGGAGGTATCCTTGGTCTAGAAGCTGCTTGGGAATTTATGAGAGCTAAGAAAAATGTTACTGTTATCGAAGTAGCAAATAAGATTATGGGTAGACAGCTTGATGAAAAAGGTGCTGCAATACTTCAGGCAGCAGCTGAAAAACATGGAGCTAAGATTATCACAGGCGTTGGTATTGAAGAAATCGCAGGAGAAGATAAAGTTCAGTGCGTTAAAATGGTAGATGGAACTTGCATCGATGCAGATATCGTAGTTATCTCTGCTGGTACAGTACCAAACGTAAGCGTTGCAAAAGAAGCTGGTATTGAAGCAGATCGTTTCGTAATGGTAAATGAACAGATGCAGACAAGCGAACCAGATGTTTACGCAGCAGGAGATGTTGCAGCATGCAATGGAGTAAGTGTTGGTATCTGGTCACAGGCAGAAAACATGGCTAAGGTTGCAGGTGCGAACGCAGCAGGAGACGTTGCAACATACACACCTGTCATTCCTTCAAACTCATTCTCTGGATTTGGAACTTCATTGTTCTCAATTGGAGATGTAGGACACAGCACAGACGGTCACTATAAGGAAATTGAAATCTCAGAAGAATCAAAGAAATACTACAAGAAGTTATTCTTCTTAAACGGTAAGTTCTGCGGCGGTATCTTAATGGGAGATACTTCAAAATCTGCTGAGTTAATCAAAGCCTACGAAAAGAAGGCAAGCAATAAAGATAGCATAGTAATTAATTTACTATCTGAATAGTTACCTCAAACAGGTACCATCCTCTCTTCGGAGAGGGTGGTATTTTTTGTGTTTTTATTTGCAGAGGCCTTCTAAAAATAGGGGCATAAGAGTTTGACCTTGTTGGCAAAGGGAGTAGGTGCCGCCGCATATGCACCAGTCGTACATAAGACCACGCTCGAAAATAGCATAAGCACGAGTAATATCATTGACTGAAAGACTGTCCTTAAAAATACCAGCTTCCTTGCCTTCAATAGCGATTTGGCGGATAAGTTTGTAGTAAGTTCTGTTGGGATTTAGGAGATGCTTCTCACCTGAAGTCGTTAGATGCATAGCAAAAAGTCTGCAAAGAAGTTCTATAGAAACAGTGTTTTCAATTAAAAGAAACAACTCTTGATTTATATATTTTAGCTTTTCAATAGCAGGCCAGTTAGGATCGATTTCATTTTGCAATTCATCATATTTATCGTCAAATAAGTAGGATAGAGAAGATAAAAGAGAATCCTTACTTTCGAAATAGTGGTAAAAAGAGCCTCGAGAAGTTTCAGATGCTTCAACTATATCTTCGATAGTAGTATTGTCATATCCGTATTGGTAAAAAAGCTTCCACGCAGCAGATACTATTTTACCTTTTGTATTACTTTTATTGCTTTTCATATTGTACCTCGTAAAAATTATTTTTTGTATTTATTTATATCTAGACTATAGTCTATACTAAAAATATTGAAATTTCAAGTGATACGATAGATAGTAGCTTGTAAAATACATATAAGTGTACAGATTTTATTCTGTATTTTATTCTAGATATATATATGGTATACTTGGCTCATGCAAAAATGATTGGAGGACAAAAAATGAATGGAGAGGTAGTGGCATTCGCCTTATACTTTTTAATTTTAATACTCGTTGGGGTATACTTCTTCTTTAAAGAAAGAAAAGAAGAAACACAGGCAAACTACTTTTTAGGTGGTAGACAGATGGGCCCTTGGGTTACAGCTATGTCAGCACAGGCATCAGATATGTCAGCATGGCTTCTAATGGGTCTACCGGGTAGTATCATGGCTTTTGGGTTTGGAAAAATGTGGATAGGAATAGGTCTTTGTTTAGGAACATGCGCAAACTGGATATTTGTCGCAAAGAGACTTAGAAAATTTTCAAAAGCAGCAGGGGATGCAATAACAGTACCCCAGTATTTAGGAAATAGATTTTTAACAAAAAGCAACACATTGCAGATCATATGTGCGATTATATTTTTCGTTTGCTTTACAATCTATGTAGCTTCAGCATATGTAGCAGGAGCATCAATTTTTACAACTATATTTCCATCATTGACAACACAAAAAGCAATGCTTATATTTGCACTTGCGATGTTGGCAATAACATTTTTCGGTGGATTTAAAGCAGTATGCTGGACAGACTTTTTCCAGGGATTGTTGATGTTTTTCGCACTTTTAGCAGTACCGATTTTAGTAGTGCTAACTCAAGAACTAGACACATCAGCACTTACACAGGTATACACATATAAAGATCCAGCAACAGGAGAAATGATAAATTGTGCATTTGGCAGCAGCATATTTGACGCATCATGGCAAGAGATAGTTTCAGGACTTGCTTGGGGACTAGGTTACTTCGGTATGCCTCATATCCTAGTGCGTTTTATGTCAATCGAAAAACCTTCAATGGTTAAAAAGAGCGCAACTATGGCGATTGTATGGGTAATTATTACTCTAGGTTGTGCTTGCCTAATCGCATACATGGGCAGAATGTTACTATCAGAAGAACTACTTACAACCGGTTCTCAAAAGATGATATTTGTAACATTTGCAAGAAAACTATTCCCAGCATTTTGGGCAGGTATACTGATGGCAGCAATTATGGCAGCATCTATGTCAACAGCTGATTCACAGCTTTTAGTTGCATCAAGCTCATTTACATCAGATATTTACAAGCTAGTGTTTAGAAAAAATGCTAGTGAAAAAGAAATCCTTTGGGTTGGTAGAATTGTAGTAGTTGTAGTAGCAGTTATCGCATATTTTATCGCTTCAAGTAAAGGTTCAGGGGCGCAGGCTATTATGAACTTGGTGGAAAACGCTTGGGCAGGTTTCGGCTCATCATTTGGACCAGTTATAATTTTATCTCTTTTCTGGAAGCGTTTCACTTATAAGGGAGCAATCGCAGGCGTAGTAGGCGGCGCACTTGTAGATGTTATCTGGTACAACTTCTTTGCAGCATCAACAGGAGTTTATGAACTTTTACCAGGATTTATAGCAGGAATGACATGTGCTTTTGTTGCAACATTGTTGGATAAAGAGCCACACGATGATATTGTAAAGCTTTTTGATAAGGCAGTCGCAGCAGAAGATAAATAATAAGTAATAAGGGGTGTAAGAACATCACTCTAATGGTAGATATTGCTGTTAGAGTGATGTTCTTTTTTTGGAGATATGTTAAAATGTTTTCGTTAGCTCCTGTCAATTAAAATTACAAGTACAAAAGACAAAGGTGCTAACATATCTGCAGGAGGGTAGATATGAGAGAATATTTAAAAGATGGACAGATAATAGAATTAAAAAATGGAAAAGGAAATATTAGAACATTTGAGATAACTTCAAATATAGGGCAAGGAGCAACTTGCTTAGTCTATGACGGCAGATATATTGACAGTTTAGGGATTTATAGAAATGTTCGAATAAAAGAATTGTTTCCTGTAGAAAGTTGTAACTTTAAAAGAGAGGAAAACAATATCCTTTGGGAAAAGGATAAAGAAAAAAAGGAAGAAGAGTTTGAAACTCTTTACAAAAGACTTAAGGGAAGGAAAACAAAATGTTTGATAAGAAAAGATACAAAGATTTGGTCAATGAACTAGTAGATACAGAATTGGAAGATAAAATAGATGAAATATGCGAACAATTAATAGCGATGATCGTAGCAGATGATTGTACATTTAATGAATTTATTCAATATATGCAAACTGAAATGACAGCTGTGGAATACGTACATTTGTCCGAAATATCCGATGAAATATCTGAAAAAAAACCATCTCATAAATTTGTTGAAGCTTATAAAGAGCTAGCTCAAAAATACCCAACAGAAACAAGAGACTATCAAATTATGACCTTCATAGAAGTCGCAGAGGCTTGGGCTGAAGATGAGATATAAATTTAGAAAAGGAGACTATATTATGAAGAATTTAAATACATTAAAAAGCTTTATAGATGACGGTTTTAAAATTGAAAGAAACGGTCAAATATTCACTTTGACCAAGGAAGAAATGGCAGATTTTAGATATTTGGAAGAAGCCTTTTATGGTCAAAGGGAATTAGAATTTGTGCTAGACCAACACAATAATGATGGCCAATATGATTTTGCTAAAAAATATCTTGACGATGCAGATGTATGTTTTGATATTAGAGATGCTTTTATGGATTGTATAATGTCTGATGCAGGTGCAATTGAAGACGATTCAACAATTAATTTTCTTGACGGTTTAAAAAAACAAGAGAAATAGTAAAGTAAAATTTCCAAGTAAAACTCCAATCCACTTTATCTGACTAAAGCAAATATAAAGAATTATTAAGATTTTGAAAATCGATTGATTTTTTTTTTTTTAATTTTTATAATTAAACAGAGTTATTTATTTTGCAAAATATTTTTACTTATAAAATAAAATAAGATAATAGGAGAGATATTTATGAAAAGAAAATTAAAGATTATAATTAGTACAGCATGTGCAATTGCATTACTTGTTAATGCCTTTGCAACAACTACATTTGCAAAGGAAGTAGAGAATCAATCAGAAATTGTAACTGAAACAGTAGAATTACCTTCTGGAGAAGAATTATCAATCGAAAAAGAAATAAAAGGAGATACAGTTGTCGTTACAGCTGAAAATGAAAATGGAGAGATTGACTATGTTGTAAACAGCAATGGTATTATATACTTAAATGGAGAAAGGATTGAAGAATTTATTACAATAGATGATGAAGAGTTACAAATTAACAATTCTATAGTAAAAGCTGCAACATCAACTATTAAATGGGGAAAATGGTCAGATGGAAAATCAACCGTCACTGCAGTGCATAAATATACGATAACAGCAATAACAGCAATCATTGTTGCAAAATCACCACATATAGCAGTTACGGTACTAGTACCAGTTGCTACGGAGATAATTAAAGAAAAATATCCTTACTTACATATAAGAGTACAAGGAAGAAGTGGTAGTAGTCAACAAAAAGTTGGACCAGTAATAAAAAAATATTTACATGCTGGACAAAAAACAACAATATCAGGTAGAAATAGTAAAAATGGAAAAAATCACCATATAAAAACAATATATACTTCACAAAAAAGGCCAACAAACTAAGATGTAAAGGAGAGTGTTATGAAAAAATTTATTGAAATCTTAATTTGTACAATTATAGCAAATGCAGCATTAATTATACTAACTTCAGATGTTAGTATTACAAGTGTAAATATAATTACTTTTATGTTACTTGGGATATATTTTTACAAAGAACAAGACAACTTATTATACAAAAGGATTTATACAATAGCTGGATTTATAATTGGTAGCATAGGAATTATCTATTATCACGGCATTGGAGGAGACTTATGGATGTTTTACATGGTAATAGTAATATATGTATTACTATTAGCTCGTGATATTTTTAAAACTACCGCTTTCAAATGATTGGATAATGTTGACCGGTAGTGTAGTGGGCGAAATGTGTCAACCAAAATTACAAACTAAAAACTACCCATGGTAAGATATAACTGTGTTAGTTGTTTTTTAGTTTCATAGTATACCTTCATAGTATACCTTAATCCTTTCATAATAATACATAAAATAACAAAAAAACAGGCGTCTTAGCCACCCTTGTGGCAGCTAAGATGCCTGTTTTTTCAAAGTCCCAATTATTCACTGACTATCCCAACGGAAGCGCTTACGCCAAGTCGATCGGCTCCGGCTTCTATCATAGCAAGTGCAGTTTTTTTATCCCTAATACCGCCAGAGGCTTTGACTTTGGCAAAGCTGCCCACAGTCTCACGCATAAGTTTGACATCACTTACAGTAGCACCGCCAGTGCTAAAACCAGTAGAAGTTTTTACAAAATCAGCATTGCCACGAACAGCTAACTGACAAGCCATTATTTTTTCCTCATCTGTAAGCATACAAGTTTCGATAATAACTTTTAAGATGCCGTCGTAGTCATGGACGATTTCAGCAACAGTCATTATTTCTTCTAGGACATAGTCGTAGTCCTTGTCCTTTAGTCTACCGATATTTATAACCATATCGATTTCATTAGCACCGTTTACCATAGCCATATCTGCCTCGTAACCTTTTGAGCTTGATTCCATCATACCTAGAGGAAAACCGCAAACAGCAGCAATCTTAATATCAGTATCCTTTAGGCATTCCTTTGCAAGAGGCACATAAGAAGAGTTTACACATACGGAGTAAAAGTCGTATTTTATAGCTTCATTGCACAGGTTGATTATATCCTTAGAAGTAGCTTCAGGTTTTAGTAGTGTGTGATCTATGTATTTATTTAAATTCATAATTTTCCTTCCTTTCTGTTATTTAATTACATCTAATTTTAACATAATTATATGTGGCAGGCAAAAATAGGGTTATAGGGTTTTATCTATAATAAGATAAATGATATAGATAAAATTAATAGTAAATAAGTAGTCCTAAATATATTGTTAATAGCACATATTTCAGGTTGTATTATTTCGTAATTGTGGTAAAATATTTAGGAAAGAAAAAAGGCCATAAAGATAGCAAAATCAATTAACTGGCGATAAAAATATATATAAGTTATAATTGGTAAAAACAAGGTCTTTTCTAAATAAGGAAATGACCTTTTTATTAAGTCAGGAAGGGAACATATGAACACAAATAGCTTGTTTCGAATTCGAGATTTATCTAAGGAAGAATTAATGGGCATTTTAGAGGATGCTCAGTTATTTGACGTTACTAATAAAGATTGGCAATTACCTGAGGGTAAGTTAGTTGCTAATCTTTTTTTTGAGCCAAGTACTAGAACTCATTTTTCATTTTCATCAGCTGAGTTACAGCTAGGTTGCAAAGTTGAAAACTTTACAGCTGAGGGCAGCAGCGTTGAAAAGGGCGAAAGCTTATACGATACTGTAAAAACTTTTGAAAGCATTGGTTTTGATGCAGTAGTTATTAGACATAAGCAGGATGAGTATTTTAAAGAACTTGAAAATATAAATATTCCTATTTTAAATGCTGGTGATGGTGCTGGCAATCATCCGACTCAGTGCTTGTTAGACCTGCTTACAATTTACCAGGAGTTTGGTAAGTTTGAAGGAATCAAACTGGCTATTATTGGAGATATCGCTCACAGCAGAGTAGCTGCATCAAACAAAGAAGCGATGGAACTACTTGGTGGAGAGTGTGTTTTCTCAGGTCCAGAAGAATGGAGAAGAGAGGGCTACCCATATATGCCACTTGATGAAGCAGTTAAATGGGCTGATGTAGTTATGATGTTACGTATCCAAAAGGAACGTCACAGCGAGTCTATGTCTATGTCAGACGAAGAATATCTAAGTAAGTATGGACTTACAAAAGAGCGTGCAGCAACTATGAAAGACCACGCAATCATTATGCACCCTGCACCTGTAAATAGAAATGTTGAAATAGATACTGATTTAGTTGAAGCTCCAAACAGCCGTATTTTCAAACAGATGGCAAACGGAGTTTTAGTTAGAAAAGCAGTTATTAAGAGAGCATTTGGATACAAGGAGTTTTAAATGAAACTAATTAAAAATGCGAGAGTTATCGCTGGTCAAAACGGTGATAAACTGGTAAACAAAGATATTTTATTTGATGAACAAAAAATCGTCTCAATTGATGATAATATAGATGATTACGACGATGAGACTGAGGTTATAGATGCAAATGGCCTTGTGGCTTTGCCAGGTTTAATAGATGTTCACGTACATCTTAGAGAGCCGGGAAATGAGCACAAGGAAACTATTAAGACAGGCACTATGGCAGCGGCAGCAGGTGGCTTTACAACAATTATGGCCATGCCAAACGTTAAGCCATTCCCAGATGATATGGAGACTATGAAAAATTATCAAGCTCTTATCGACAGGGAGTCTGTTGTCAACACAATTCCTTACGCTTGCATAAGTGAGCAAGAAAAGGGAAGCCACGTTGTTGATATGGAGGATTTTTGCAAGAATGGCTATACGGCTTTTAGTGATGATGGCGTAGGTGTGCAGCGTGACGAAGTTATGCAAGAGGCTATGAACTTGTCTGCCAAACTTGGTGTAAAAATTGTGGCTCACACTGAGGATATGAATTACAGAAGACCGGGTGCTTGTATTAACGAGGGCAAAAAAAGTGAGGAGCTTGGGGTTTTAGGTATCCCAAATGAGTGTGAGTTTAAGCAGCTTGAGAGAGATTTAAAGCTAGTTGAAAAAACTGGGGCTCACTATCACTGTTGCCATATGTCTTGTAAGGAAAGTGTAGAGCTTTTAAAGGAATACAAGGAAAAGGGTTGTGATGTAACTGGTGAGGTTGCTGTTCATCATCTTTTACTAACTGATGAAGATGTGAAGGGGCCAAACTGGAAGATGAATCCGCCCCTTAGAAGTGAGGCTGACAGAGCAGCTTTAGTTGAGGCTATTAAAACTGGCGATGTGGATATGATTGCAAACGATCATGCACCTCATGGTGAAGATGAAAAAGCTAAGGGATTAGTTGAAGCGCCATTTGGTATTGTTGCTATCGAAACTGCATTTTGCCTTTTATATACAAAACTAGTTAAGACTGATGAAATTACTTTTGGAAGATTGATTGAACTTATGAGCAAGGTGCCTGCTGAGCGTTTCGGTTTTGATAAGAGAGGCCAGCTGGAAAATGGGTACGCAAGCGACATAATTTTGGTTGATATAGATAATGAATTTGCCATTGATAAAAACAAATTTTTATCAAAAGGTAAAAACACTCCATTTGATGGATGGAAGTGTTATGGCAAGGTAAAGCAAACTTTTGTAAATGGAAAACAGATATATAAGGAGGATTAGAAATGAAACGATTACTGATTTTAGAAGACGGAAGCGTTTATGAAGGTATCGGTTTTGGTAGCGATAACTTCAAAATCGGCGAGTTGATTTTCCAGACAGGTATGTGTGGATATCAGGAAACATTGTCAGATATATCTTACTACGGACAGATTATTATGATGACATTTCCAGCAATAGGAAGTGTAGGTATTAACAGAGATGACTTTGAAAGTATGAATCCTCAGCTGTTTGGATTTGTTGTTAAGGAGTACTGTGAAGCACCTAGCAACTTTAGATGTGAGATGACTCTTGATGAGTATATGAAACTAAAAGGTATCCCAGGTATTGCCGATGTAGATACTAGAGCTATCACAAGAAAAATAAGAGACAACGGTGTTATGAAGGCTACTATGGCAAACGAAGGTGCTGATATCGATGCTATCGTTGCTGAGCTAAAAGCTGCAAGCCCTTGTACTGATGGTGTTAAAGAAATTTCAGTGGCAAAACCTTATGCTATTCCAAATCGTGGTGGTCACAAGGTTGTTATGCTAGACTTAGGCGCTAAATATGCTTTTATCAGAGAGTTTAACCAGAGAGATTGTGATATTGTTTCTATGCCTTACGATGCAAAGATTGAAGATATTATAGCTTTAAATCCTGATGGCGTAATTATTTCAAGCGGCCCAGGAATCCCAGACTATATTCCAGAAACTGTTGAAACTGTAAAACAGCTACTAGGTAAAATCGCTGTATTTGGTATTGGTCTAGGCCACCTAGTTATAGCTCAGGCTTGTGGAGCTAAGATCGAAGCTATGAAGTTTGGTCACCATGGCAACAGTACACCGATTGTAAATATCGAAAAAAATAAAGTTGAGTTTACAGCTCAAAACCATAGATTTGATGTAAATGAAGAGTCACTTGCAGGTACTGGATTAAAAGTTACACATCGTGCCCTAAACGACAAGAGCGTTGAAGGATTTGTACACGAAAGCTTACCTATTATGGGTGTACAGTTCAATCCAGAAGCAGCACCAGGTGCAGATGACACTATGTACGTATTTGATCAGTTTATTGAAATGTTGAGTAAAGGAGCGAAATAGCAATGCCAAGAAGAGAAGATATTAAAAAGATTTTAGTTATTGGATCAGGTCCTATTATTATTGGACAGGCAGCTGAATTCGACTATGCCGGAACTCAGGCTTGCCAGTCTTTAAAAGAAGAAGGATATGAAGTAATTTTGATTAACTCTAACCCTGCTACTATTATGACTGATACAGTAGTTGCAGACAGAGTATATATTGAACCGTTAACACTTGATTTTGCAAGCAGAATCATCTACAAAGAAAGACCAGATGCCATTTTAGGTTCACTTGGTGGACAGACAGGTCTAAACCTTGTTGTTGAACTTGCAGAAACAGGCATCCTAGAAGAATACGGAGTAGAAGTTTTAGGTACAGAGCTTGATGCTATTGAAAAAGCTGAAGACAGAGATAAGTTTAGAGAACTTATGTATGAAATCGGCGAACCTGTACCCGAAAGCGTTATAGTTCACACTGTTGACGAAGCAGTTGACTTTGCTAACGAAATTGGATATCCAGTAGTAGTTAGACCTGCATTTACTTTAGGTGGTACTGGTGGTGGATTTGCTCACGACGAAGAAGAGCTAAGAAGCATTGGCGAGAATGGCCTTAAGCTTTCTCCTGTACATCAGTGTCTAATAGAAAAGAGTATTGCGGGTTTCAAGGAAATCGAATACGAAGTAATGCGTGACAACGCAGACAATGCGATTGTAGTTTGTAACATGGAAAACGTTGACCCAGTAGGTATTCACACTGGTGACTCAATTGTAGTTGCACCTACACAGACATTGACAGATAGAGAATGCGGCATTATGCGTGCATCAGCTCTTAAAATTATTAGAGCACTTAAGATTTGCGGCGGATGTAATGTTCAGTTAGCATTAGATCCTAACTCATTTAAATATTATGTAATCGAAGTTAACCCAAGAGTTTCTCGTTCATCAGCTCTTGCAAGTAAGGCAACAGGTTATCCTATCGCTAAGTTAGCAGCAAAAGTTGCAGTTGGACTAACTCTTGATGAAATTGTAAACCCAGTAACTCAGACAAGTTTCGCATGTGCAGAACCATGTATCGACTATGTAGTTGCTAAGTTCCCAAGATTCCCATTTGACAAGTTCCCTAAGGCTGACAGAAGACTAGGAACTCAGATGAAGGCTACTGGTGAAGTTATGTCTATCGGTCGTACATTTGATGAAGCAATTCTAAAAGGTATAAGATCTCTAGAAATGAAAACTGATCACCTAATGATGAAAGATGTTGAAGCTTTAACTACAGAAGAACTTTGGGAAAAACTAAAAGATAACGATGACGAAAGAATCTACGTAATTACAGCTTTACTAAGAAGAGGTGCAACAGTAGAAGAAATCTTTGAACTAACTCAGATGGATAGATTTTTCATCAATAAATTTAAGTCAATCGTTGATTTTGAAAAAGTTATCGCAGAAAACAAAATGGACAAAGAAGTTCTACGCACTGCTAAAAAGAGAGGCTTTGCTGACTCATATTTAGCAAGAGTTTGGGATATGGATGAAAGAGAAATCTACGACTTCCGTAAGGAAGAAGGCATAACTCCTGTTTACAAGATGGTAGATACTTGTGCAGGTGAATACGTATCAAATACTCCATACCTATACTCAACTTACGAAAAAGAAAACGAATCAGTTAGAAGCGACAATAAAAAGATTATCGTACTAGGTTCTGGTCCTATTCGTATTGGACAGGGTGTAGAATTCGACTACGCTACAGTACATTGTATTAAAACACTTCACGAATGTGGTTATGAAGCAATTATTATTAACAACAACCCTGAAACAGTATCTACAGACTACTCAATTTCAGATAAACTATACTTCGAACCATTGACAATTGAAGATGTTATGCACGTTATCGACCTAGAACAGCCTCTAGGCGTAATCGTTCAGTTTGGTGGACAGACAGCTATTAACTTAGCAGATAAATTAGTAGATAGAGGAGTTAAAATCCTAGGAACTTCTCTAGAAAATATAGATAGAGCAGAAGACAGAAAAGAATTCGAAGCTATGCTACATAAGCTTGACATTCCTCAGCCAACAGGTGAAACAGCATTTGAAGTTGAAGAAGCTGTTAAGATCGCTAACAAAATTGGATACCCAGTATTAGTTAGACCTTCTTACGTACTTGGTGGTAGAGCTATGGAAATCGTACATAACGATGAAGACTTAAGAGTTTACATGGCAACTGCTGTACAGGAAATCAGCCATGATGCTCCTATCCTAGTTGACAAATATGTAGTAGGTAAAGAATGCGAAGTAGATGCTATCGCTGATGGCGAAAACGTATTTATCCCAGGTGTTATGGAACATATCGAAAGAGCAGGGGTTCACTCTGGTGACTCTATCTCAGTATATCCAGCACCAACTATTTCACAGAAAGTTAAGGATACTATCGTTGATTACGCTATTAAGATCGGTAAAGGCTTTAACTTTATTGGACTATTTAATATTCAGTTCATAGTTGATGAAAACGAAAAAGTTTATGTACTTGAAGTAAACCCTAGATCATCAAGAACAGTGCCATTCCTAAGCAAGATTACAGAAGTACCTATGAGCTATGTAGCTACTAAGTGTGTACTTGGTCACAGCCTAAAGGAACAGGGATATGAAGAAGGCGTAAAAGCCGAAAGAGATAGATTTTTCGTTAAGGCTCCTGTATTCTCATTTGCTAAACTAAGAAGTGTAGATACAATTTTAGGACCTGAAATGAAATCAACAGGTGAAGCTTTAGGTAGCGACACTACAATTGAAAAAGCTCTTTACAAGGCACTACTAGCTAGTGGAGTTAAGATTCCTTTGAGAGGAAATGTACTTGTTACAGTTGCAGACAAGGATAAGGAAGCTGCATATCAAATCGCTAAGAGATTTTCTGATATTGGCTACGGCATCTACGCAACAGCTGGTACTGCAAAATACTTAAGAGAGAAGAACTTGTACGTAAGAGAAGCTGCTAAAGTTAATGACGAAGGTAAAAACAATGTACTTGATATTATTAGAAGAGGTCGTGTAAACTACGTTATCAACACTATGAGCGAAGACAAAGATGTTAGCTTAGATGGATTTTTAATTCGTCGTGTATCAGCAGAAAACAACATTAGCTGCTTCACATCATTAGATACAGCAAAAGCTATTTTAAGAGTAGTTGAAGCTCAGAGCTTTACAACTATTTCAATGAACGAATTAGAAGGTTAATATACTTAAATATAGGTTAATGGAGAACTAAAAATGGAAGTTAAAAATGTCCTAGTGACTGAAAATGTAAAGATCGCAAAAGATACTTACAAGATGACTTTGAAATACAGCAACGCTAGACAGATGAAACCTGGACAGTTTGTAAACATCAAGGTTGATGGATATATGCTAAGAAGACCGATTTCAATTTCTCTTGTAAAAGACAGAAATCAATTTGTGATCGTATATAAAGTTGTAGGCGACGGTACTGAAAAATTAAGTACCGTTGCAAAAGGGGATACAATCAATATGTTTGGGCCACTTGGAAGCTCTTATCCAATACATGATGATATTGACGATATATTGCTAATAGGCGGCGGCGTTGGAGTACCACCTCTTTTGGAACTTGCACGTAAATACAGACGTATAAGAACAGAAGTAAATGTAGTCTTAGGTTTCAACGACAAAGTCTCAGTATTTTACGAAGAAGAGTTTAAAAACCTTGGATGCAATGTGTATGTGGCAACTATGGATGGTAGCTACGGCACAAAAGGTACAGTAATGGATGCAATAAAAGAAAACAACATCACTACAGAGTTTGTATGCAGCTGCGGTCCAGTACCTATGTTAAAAGCAGTTGAGGAAAAATATTCAAAGGGATATATGAGTTTCGAAAGCCGTATGGCATGCGGAATGGGTGCTTGTATGGCATGCGTTGCTAAAGATAAAAACGAAGAAGCTTTGTATCACAGAATATGTAAGGAAGGACCAGTCTTCCTAATAGGAAAGGTGGAATTTTAATGGATTTAAAGGTTAAACTTCCGGGTTTAAATCTTAAAAACCCGATTATTCCGGCAAGTGGATGCTTCGGCTTTGGTAGAGAGTTTTCAGAGCTTTACGATTTAAATTTACTAGGTGGCATTGCAATTAAAAGTGCAACACCAGAAGCTAGATTTGGAAATCCAACACCTAGAGTTGCCGAAACACCTAGCGGTATGCTAAATGCCATAGGATTGCAAAACCCAGGCGTAGACAAAATTATAGCAAACGAACTTCCTTGGCTTGGAGGCTTTGATACAGAAATAATAGCCAATGTTGCAGGCGCATGTGAAGAAGACTATGTAGAAGTAATAAAAAAACTAAACGACAGCGATGTAGTTAAAGCATACGAGCTAAACATTAGCTGTCCAAATGTTAAACACGGTGGCATAGGCCTTGGCACTAAACCTGAGCTAGCGGCAAAAGTAACTCGCATGGCAAAGGAAGCAGCAACAAAACCAGTTTATGTAAAACTAAGTCCAAACGTAACAGACATAGTTGAAATTGCAAAAGCTGTAGAAGAAGCAGGGGCAGACGGTATCGTTTTAATCAACACACTTATGGGTATGCGTATCGACCTAAAAACAGGTAAACCAGTTATCGCCAATGTTACAGGAGGATTAAGCGGCCCAGCTATTAAGCCAGTAGCAGTAAGAATGGTATACCAGGTTGCTCAGGCTGTTTCTATCCCTATAATTGGTGTCGGTGGCATCACATGTGCAGAAGATGTACTTGAATTTCTATATGCTGGAGCTAGTGCAGTAGAAGTTGGAGCACAAAACTTCGTAGATCCATATGTATGCGTAAAAATCATAGAAGAACTACCAAAAGTACTTGAAAAATACGGATTTAACTCAGTAGGCGAAGCAGTGGGAAGGAGTTTTAAATAATGAATAAAACAATAGTAGCTCTTGACTTTGCTTCAAGAGATGAAGCCATTAATTTTCTAAAAGGTTTCGACAAACCTGTATACGCTAAAATCGGCATGGAACTATTTTATGCCTGTGGACTTGAAATCATAAAAGAAGTAAAAGCTATGGGACATAATGTTTTCCTTGATTTAAAACTTCACGACATACCAAATACTGTAAGAGGTGGTATGAGAAGTTTAGCAAACTTAGGCGTGGACATTGTAAATGTACACTGTGCAGGTGGTAGCGAAATGATGAAAGCAGCAATAAAAGGGCTTGAAGAAGGTGCAAAAGACGGTAAAAGACCTCTTTGTATAGCTGTAACTCAGCTAACATCTACTTCACAGGAAATGATGAACAACGAACAGGGCATTCCTGGTAACGTTGAGGACTGCGTACTTCGTTTTGCAAAACTTGCTAAGGATAGCGGAATGGATGGTGTGGTTTGTTCAGTACACGAAGCCAAGTCTATACATGATGTGTGTGGCAAAGACTTCTTAACAGTTACACCTGGCATTAGACTAGCTGAAGACAGCGCAGACGACCAAAAGAGAATTGCAACACCAACTTACGCAAAGGAACAGGGCTGTGATTTTATCGTAGTTGGCAGATCAATTACTAAAAGCGAAAATCCACAGGAAACATACTGGAAAATAGAAGATATGATGAAATAAAGATATGTAATCTTTTTACGCAAGGCGGCTTATGCTGCCTTGTATTTTTTTATATATTTACAATAAAAAAACGCCAAGATGAAAATCTCACCTCAGCGTTATAAATTGTCATTTACAAATTATTGCTTTTGTTCTTTAGATTCTTTTTCTTTTGGAAGAAGTAGATTTGTTATAATAGCAACTAAAAATACTACAGCTACGCAGTTTTCAGCAAATACAGTTTTTACAATCTGTGGGAAAATATCAAAGATTTCAGGAACTTGTGTAAAACCAAGACCAGTACTTAGAGAAATAGCAACGATAGTAATATTTCTCTGAGTAAATCCACATTTTGCAATCATCTGCATACCGCTAAGTACGATAGTACCAAACATCATAAGAGTACATCCCCCTAAAACTGCATCAGGCAAAGTAGCAAGTAAAGCTCCAAATGCTGGGAACAATCCAGCTAAAACCATAATAACAGTTCCAGTGAAAATAACAAATCTGTTAACAACCTTAGTCATAGAAACTAAGCCTACGTTTTGGCTAAAAGATGTAATAGGCATACATCCAAATAGAGAAGAAATAGCACTTACAAAACCATCACAAGTAATAGAACCTGCCATTTCCTTAGTAGTTGCATCTCTCTTTAGACCAGCAGCCGCAAGAGCTGAAGTATCACCGATTGTTTCAGTAGCAGAAACAAGGAAGATAACTAGTACAGAGATAATAGCCCCTATATTAAACTCAGGTTTAATAGGCATAAACTCTGGAAGTGCAATAGCCTTTGCTTCAGATAAAGCAGAAAAATCAACTACTCCCATTGCAACTGCAAGTATATATCCTACGATTAGACCAAACAATACAGAAAGCTGTTTCCAATATGACTTAGCAAGGGCGTTAAATACAAGACAACATAAAAGTGTTACAGTACCTAAAATCAAGTTTGTTGCAGAACCAAAATCCTCGCTACCTGCGCCACCACCAAAGGATGTAGCACCAACAGATAGAAGAGAAAAACCAATAGAAGTAACTACTGTAGCAGCAACAATAGGTGATATAAGTTTAACCCAATACTTTGCAAGCAGTCCAAGTATTCCTTCAATAATACCACCAACTAAAATTGCGCCTAAAACAGCAGAGTATCCGTAAATGGGCCCAACATAACAAAATACTGAAATAAAAGTAAAACTAATACCCATAACAATAGGCAAACCAGAACCAACACGCCACACCGGATAAAGCTGTATCATAGAACCGATACCAGCGACAATCATAGCAGTTTGTATCAGACTAGCAACTTGTGATGATTCCATGCCGCAAGCACCAGCAACGATAATAATCGGAGCAATATTTGCAACGAACATAGCTAAAACATGCTGCAATCCAAAAGGGATAGCCTTAAGTACAGGCACTTTGCCATCAAGCTGATAAATATTGTTGATATTGTTATTCGAATTCATATTATTAAATTATTCCTTTCTTAAGTTGATTTCCCCAGTTTCCCAATTCATTGAATCTACAATAGCAAGAGATTCTAACTGATATCCAAGATTTCTGATGATTTTACCACCAGCCTGGAAACCTTTTTCAATAGCGATACCGATACCTTCAATTGTAGCACCAGAAGCCTGTACAATCTGGATAAGTCCTTGAAGGGCACAACCGTTAGCTAAAAAATCATCAATGATAAGCACATGGTCATCTTCATTTAAAAACTTCTTTGAAACGATAACCTGGTTAGTTGTTTTGTGTGTAAATGACTCAACTTCTGCAGTATACATTTCGCCTTCAAGGTTGATGCTCTTAGCTTTTTTAGCAAAAACTACAGGCGCATTGAAATGCTGAGCAGCAATACAAGCAATACCAATACCTGATGCCTCGATAGTAAGTATTTTATTGATATTTTTTCCGGTAAAACGACGCTTCCATTCTTCACCCATCTCATTGAAAAGCTCAATATCCATCTGGTGATTTAAAAAGCTGTCAACTTTTAGAACATTGCCTTCTTTAACGATACCGTCTTTTAGAATTCTCTCTTCTATACAATTCATTTTATGTAAACTCCTTTGCAAATTTATTTTTAAAATACGCTATATTATAACATAATTTAAAGAATAGTTATATAAAATTTTTGGTGAAACATGGACAATCCTTTGATATAATCCTAGTAAAGAGAGAAAAAAGGTGAAAGAAATTATGAATATGGAAAAAACTAGGCAGTTGTACGATAAATTGCTGGCTATGGGATATCCAAAAGAATTTTGCTCTGAGATAGCTTTTAAAAATTTAAATACCGAATTTACAGCGACTAGGATGCTAAATTATTTGTACAGAAATCCCCAGCCTAAAATCGAAGAACTTGTAGATGAGATGTTGGCAATTATAAGCGATAGAGATGCTATTGCAGAAAAAAAGCAGATGGAAAAGGCTCAAGGAGTAATTAACCAAATGTATAGAAATGGCCTATAGTGCATTAAAGAAGCTTGGAGGTGACTAGCATGCAAAAATTAAAAGATATTGTAAAAGTGGCAGTAGTGCAAGCCGCACCGATTATGTTTGACAAAGACAAATCACTGAAAAAAGTATTGCTAAACATAGAGGAGTGTGCAAAAGATGGCGCTGAACTTATCGTTTTCCCAGAGCTGTTTATACCGGGATATCCCTACGGTATGACTTTTGGTTTCACAGTTGGTAAGCGAGAAGAAGACGGACGAAAAGACTGGAAAATCTACTACGATAACTCAATATTTGCAGACGGGGAAGAAATGCAACAAATAGTTGATTTGGCAGTTAAACATCAAGTTTACGTAAGCATAGGATATTCGGAAAAGGACGAAACTACAGCAACTTTGTATAACTCAAATATGATGATAGCACCTGATGGAACTAAGAAAAATCATCGAAAATTAAAACCGACAGGTGCAGAAAGAGTAGTTTGGGGCGATGCCAACAAAGACTATTTCCCAGTGATGGAATCACCTTGGGGACCGATTGGCAACTTGATTTGCTGGGAAAGCTATATGCCTCTTGCAAGAGTTGCACTTTACGAAAAGGGCATAACAATATACATATCGCCTAATACCAATGACAATAAGGAATGGCAGGATACTATTCGCCACATCGCTATTGAAGGGCATTGCTATTTTATAAATTGCAACATGTATTTTACTAGAGATATGTATCCTGATACTTACAGCGGTAAGGAAGAAATATCTAAACTTCCAAGTACAGTTTGCAGAGGAGGCAGTTGTGTTATTGATCCGTATGGACATGTTATAACTGATGTGCTTTGGGATGAAGAGGGTATTTTGTATGCTAATTTGGATATGAGCAAAGTGCCAGCTAGTCGCATGGAACATGACGTATGCGGCCACTATGCAAGACCGGACGTATTGAATTTACAATTTTTAGATATTTAGTTGTATTTTATTAAATGATAATGGTGATGAAAGTATATTTCATCACCATTACTTTAAATTTATAAAATCTATTAAATACTTTAACGAAATGTGAAGTGTTTTAATTTCTCCATGCCTCTTTCCAAGGATGGAGCTTTTTGAATTGTTCTATTTTTGTCTGATTTTTCTTCAATATCCTTTTTTAGTTGGTTAAAAGCTTTTTCGTCTTTTACCACAAATGTCTTATATAATGAAACGGTTGCCATAATACTCCTCCTTTCAGTTTTATTTCTATATTAGTAACTATAGTATATTTACTAATAATATAAATATCAATAGATTTACCTAATTTTTTATTAAACTGCCAATTCTTCTTTATACATTATACCATATTTTACCTTTTTTACAATATTGTGCCATTAAAATCCATAATATTAGTTGTCAATAAACATATAAAGTAGGGGTTTAAAAACAAGCTGAAATATGATAAAATTCAAAAGAATGTAAATGCGAAAATACACTTATATGGAGGTTTATATAATGGAAAATTACAAAAAAGAGTTTATTGAATTTATGGTGCAAAGCGAAGTATTAAAATTTGGCGAATTCACACTAAAAAGCGGCAGAAAATCACCATTCTTCATGAACGCAGGTGCATATGTAACAGGCACACAGCTTAGAAAACTTGGTGAATACTACGCAAAAGCTATAGAAGCGAATTTCGGCCTAGACTTCGACGTACTGTTTGGACCAGCCTACAAAGGCATTCCTTTGGCAGTAGCAACATGCATGGCCTTTTCTGAACTATACGGAAAAGAAGTAAAATACTGCGCAAACCGTAAAGAAGTAAAAGATCACGGCGACACAGGCATCCTACTAGGCACAGACCTAAAAGACGGAGACAGAGTCGTAATGATCGAGGACGTAACAACATCAGGAAAATCAATAGAAGAAACACATCCTATAATCATGGCTCAGGCAGACGTTGAAATAAAAGGACTTATGGTATCACTAAACCGTAACGAATACGGCAAATCACAGGAAACAACAGCACTAGAAGAAGTAAGCAAACTTTACGGATTCCCAACTGCTGCAATAGTTTCAATGCCAGAAGTAGTAGAGTATTTGTACAACAAACCAGTAGACGGCAAAATCGTTATCGACGATGAAATCAAACAAAAACTAGAAGACTATTACAAAGAATACGGAGTAAAATAAATGAGAGATGTGATAAGGAAGATACTCCTTGTAATTTGTATAGTGACATTTTTAGTCTCAGGTGGGATGTTAGCAAAATATTTTTATGTAAATCATCAAGCCGAAAAACAATTTGAAACTTTAAAAGTTGATTTTTCCATAAAAGACTTATACAAACAAAATAAGGATACATACGGATGGATATATGTAAAAGACACAAATATTAACTATCCAGTGATGTATACACCAGATGATCCAGAACATTATTTGCGAAAAGATTTTAACGAAGATTACAGCGTAAATGGAACACCATTTATAGACGGTCACACAGACCTTAAAAAATCTTCAAATATGATAATCTACGGACATCATATAAAAAGTGGTGCGATGTTTCAAAACCTAGTAAAATTCGACAAAGAAGGATACTACAAAAAACATGGTGACATTACTTTGGAAACAGTCAAATACGGTACAAAAAAATATAAGGTTTTTGCCTTTGGTAAAACATCGGCCACAGCTAAGGGATTCAATGTTTACGACTATGTAAATGTGACAACCGAAAGCCAGTTTAACCAGTATATAAAAGGGCTTAAGTCAATTTCCGAGTACGACACAGGCATCACACCTACATACGGAGATAAAATTATAACTTTGTCAACTTGCAATTATCATACGGATAACGGTAGATATGTAGTTGCGGCAGTGGAAGTAGATGAGGAAAAATAAGGAGGTGTGCCTATGCTAAGTAGTCCAGATCCAGTTGCATTTACTATAGGCGGAATGTCAATTCGCTGGTACGGAGTGCTTATTGCTGTTGGTATGTTGTTGGCTGTTTATACATCTATGATTAGAGCACCGCGACATAATATTGAAAAAGAAGACCTGCTTGACACAATACTCTTTGCCATTCCTGCTGGAATACTGGGAGCGAGACTGTATTATGTGGCTTTTAACTGGAGCTACTACGGAGCAAATCCGTCACAAATCTTGAACTTCAGAGGAGGCGGACTTGCGATACATGGCGGTTTAATCGCAGGAATGTTAGTGGCATGGCTTGTGTGCAGGCACAAAAAGATAAATATATTAAACGCATTGGACTTGGCTATTCCGGGGATTGCGCTGGCTCAGTCAATTGGCAGATGGGGCAACTATTTTAACAGCGAAGCTCACGGTGGGCCAACAGATTTGCCATGGGGAATAATGGTAGATGGGGTAAAAGTTCATCCTACATTTTTGTATGAATCCATCTGGTGCTTTATATTGTTTATCGTGTTGATAATTTTAGACAAAAAGCCTCATTTTCAGGGGAAAATTGTTTGTCTATATGGGATTTTATACAGCTTAGAAAGGTTTTTAGTGGAGGGCTTGAGAACTGATAGCCTTATGCTTGGGCCATTTAAGCAAGCCCAGCTGCTAAGTTTAACTGTAATAGTAGTTTGCATAGTAGCCTATGTATATTTGAGAAAATCAGACAAAGAGAATTAAAAGAACTTTAAAATAAATGACCACACTAGAGTATTGATTTACTCCGGTATGGTCATTTTTGTTATTTTGAGTACCGAAATGGTACTTCAGCTATTTTTGTTCATCATAAGATGTTTTATCTTCTGCTACCATTAGAGTTGGATCAGACGGTGTATCATAGGTAAATTGATTACTTTCATCAGTAAACGATCCAGAACCGCCGATTCCGAAATACTTCTCAAAGAATGTCTTTAGTTTGCTTATAACGCTTTGCTTCTTTTCAGCACGTTTACCACCGCCAAATCGTGAAACAGGTGGCATCAACTTATCAATGTCCGTTCCGGCTGTTTTAATTTCTCCATCACGAAATGCATTCTCTAGATATTTTCTGGTTTCTTCCGGTTTCAATTTTTCTTCCTGTATGATATTTTTCAAATCTTCTTCACGCATGGCAACTACGTAATCATGCCATTCGGCCATGATATCATCTACTTCGTTGATACCGGCAATAAAGTTTTCAATAAGTGCTTTTTTACTGCGAAGTTCGGGACTTGCATCAATAGCCTTATTGATTGTAATCAACACTTCTTTATCTTCACAATGAGTATCATGGTATTTTCTTACGAGCATGAGAATGTAATCAATGTTGATTTCAATTTGCTTGATTAATTCAACTTCAAAGACGATATCATCAATAATGTCTGTGCTTTCTCCTTGCTCTCGCTTGCGTTTCCATTCATCTCTAAGGTCTTGATATCTTCCGAGATAATCTTGTAAATCACGCTCTGTAATAAGTTCCTTGCCTGCAAATTCGTCAAAAGATGACAGTAAATTACGCATTCGAAGGATTGCACCAAACAGCGAAATAAAGTCTTTTTGATTTTGCTCTCCGATAATCTGAGGTTCTGACAATGGGAACTTTTCTTCCAGTTCTTCTATCATATCCAAATATCCCGGCATATGTTTTCCGTCTACAGATTCGTAGCCATAGTAGTAATCCTTAAAGCTATTTAAAAGAACAATGCCGCCGGCATTTTTATCACCAAACAGAGATATGGCACTGTCTACACGTTTTTGCAGATTTCTAAAGCATACGATATTACCAAATGTCTTAATAGAATTTAGTATTCTGTTTGTTCTTGAAAAAGCCTGAATCAGTCCGTGCATTTTTAAGTTTTTATCTACCCACAAAGTATTTAGTGTTGTGGCATCAAAGCCTGTCAAAAACATGTTGACTACAATAAGCAAATCAATCTCTTTATTCTTCATACGTAGTGATATATCTTTATAATAGTTTTGGAACTTATCACTTGAAGTATCATAGTTCGTATGGAACATTTCGTTATAATCTTTTATGGCATCTTCTAAGAAGTCACGAGATGGCTTGTCTAGTGCTGATGTATCCTCTGAATTTTCCTCATCTAAAATACCATCGGATTCTTCTTCGTTAGCACCATAACTGAAGATAGTCGCAATACGCAGTTTCTTGGTAGGATCAGCTGCCATCTGCTTTTTGAACTCTTCATAATATAATTTTGCCATTGGAACAGAAGCAACGGCAAAGATAGAGTTAAAGCCACTCACACGCTGTTTCTGTTTAATTTCATCTACGGCACCTCTATCAGCTGATGCAACTTCCTTAACATTCATAAGCGTGTTATAAACGTAAGTCTTATCGCCACGATAGGTCTTTTGATCAAAATGCTCTAAGATATACTTTGTTACAAGGCTGATTCTCTGTGGAGCCATCATAGCCTTTTCTCGATTGATATCCCACACCATTTCATCATCGATATCTTCTTCCACATCCATTGTTTTAATGTAGTCAACACGGAACGGAAGTACATTTTTATCGTTGATAGCATCAACAATAGTATATGTATGAAGCTGATCGCCAAAGGTCTGGGCAGTGGTAAAGAACTCAGGGTTCTTGGCATGACCTGCATTTGCCGAAAATATCGGTGTGCCAGTAAATCCGAAAAGGTGATATTTTTTAAAGTTCTTTACAATAGCAGTATGCATATCTCCAAACTGGCTTCTGTGGCATTCATCAAAGATGATGACTACCTGTTTCTGATAGACATCGTGTCCCGGATTTTTCTTTATGAAGGTAGCAAGTTTTTGGATTGTTGTGATAATGATTTTAGCATTGGGATTTTCCAGCTGTTTCTTTAATATAGCCGTTGAGGTGTTGCTGTTGGCAGCACCTTTTTCAAATCGGTCATATTCCTTCATGGTTTGATAATCCAAGTCTTTACGGTCAACAACAAAAAGCACCTTATCGATAAACGGAAGCATAGAAGCCTGTCTTGCAGCCTTAAAAGAGGTTAATGTTTTGCCGGAACCTGTGGTGTGCCATATATATCCACCGCCTGCTACAGTTCCGTATTTTTTATAGTTATTTGCAATTTCAATGCGGTTGATGATTCGCTCAGTAGCAGTAATCTGATACGGACGCATTACCATCAGCATATTTTCAGAAGTGAAAATGCAGTATTTTGTAAGGATATTTAAGATTGAATGCTTGGCAAAGAAAGTCTTTGTAAAATCAATCAAATCGGGAATCACCCTGTTGTTGGCATCTGCCCAAAATGATGTGAATTCAAAGCTGTTGCTGGTTTTACCTTTCTTGCCCTTAGATGTCTTTGCATCTTTAATGGCATTAAAGCGTGTACTGTTGGAGTAATATTTCGTATTTGTTCCGTTTGAAATAACGAATATCTGCACATACTCATAAAGACCACATCCTGCCCAAAAGCTGTCACGCTGGTATCTGTTTATCTGATTAAAAGCCTCTCGGATAGCAACACCTCTGCGTTTCAGTTCAATATGAACCAAAGGCAGACCATTTACAAGCACTGTGACGTCATAACGATTGTCGTATTTTGCGCCATCTTCCTTACCGATTACATATTGATTGATAACCTGCAGACGATTGTTGTGAATATTCTGCTTGTCTATCAGTGTAATATTTTTTGAAGAGCCGTCATCACGCTTTAGAACTTGTACATTATCCTCTTGAATTTTGCGTGTCTTTTCAACAATATGCTCATTTGGATTAGCCACAGCAGAATGGAAGAACTGATTCCATTCTGTATCTGTAAATTTATAATGATTAAGTTCCTCCAGCTTTGCTCTAAGATTTTCAATCAAATCATTTTCTGTATGGATAGAAAGATATTCATAGCCTTGTTCACAAAGCAAGCGAATGAATTCTTTTTCTAAATCGGCCTCACTCTGATACTGGTCGGCACGAACCTTTACAGGTTCATATTCTGTTACAACTGTATTCTCATTCGTTTCGGCTACGATGTTAAAATAAGACAAGTGCTTCACCTCTTTTCTTATTGTTCTAACTTCTTAAAGTCAAGTAATTTATCTCTGTAATATTCGTATTGTTTCTGTCTTGCCTCAATCTCAGCAGGAAGACCGGTGCTTATGTCATTGCATAGAGCATCAAAGCGGTCAAGGATTGAAACGATGCGTTGCTGTTCTTCAAGGGTTGGAAGTGCAAATTTGAAATTGTTAAACTTTGTCATATCAACAGAGGCAAAATTTCCTTGATTTAAATTTGCTTTACAAAATTCAGAAAGCTTATTGCAGTAATATAGCAAATATTTAATATTTACTTTATCTGCAAACTCCTTTTTCAACATAAGATAAGTAAATCTTTGATTTGCAACTGAAGGTACTGTGATTAAAGCATATTCGCCAATAGTTGCAGAAGTAGAAATAATTATCGAATTTTCAGGAAACAGTTTACCTTTAACTGCTTTTGGAGTTATATTTTGTAATGCAGAATTTAAAATTCTCCCATTTGCACGAATGTCCTCCATTCTAAACCAAGGTATGGAGGTTTCACCATTCCAAAATTCACTGTTTGATTTTGAGGGCGTATATCCATTTCTCGTATCAAATAAATCCGAAAGTTTTACAAAAACTTTACCGAATACATATTGACAAAGTTTGATTAATGCATTAAGCTTGTCTGTCTGTCTGTCTGTCTGTCTGTCTGTCTGTCTAGTGATTATCTTGCCTGTTGCAGCGTATGTCAAGAGTGCATCACGATAATATTCGTATTGTTTTTGACGGGCTTCAATCTCTGCGGGAAGACCGATATTTAAGTCAGAACAGATGGCATCAAAGTTTTCAAGAACATTAATTATTTTCTGTTGCACCTCAATGGAAGGAACAGGTACAGGAAATTTGTTCAACATAGGTCTTCTGATTGATGCAACAGAACCTTGAAACATTGACTTCTGTATATAGGGCAGAAATGCAGATTTCATATAATAAAAATAATACTTTGGCAGTACATCCGGTGTATTTATATGAATTCTATATGCTCTCTGATGTAAAGCATATTTACCCTCTACATAATGATATACTTTTCCAACTCCAACTCCGTCTCCAGCAGTGATAATTGCAGTTTCATCATATTCATATTCGTTTTTACGCAATGGCTCTTGAGAACGGACATAAAATGGATACAAGCCTTCCTCTAATCCTTCATTTGTATTACTGCTACCAGTTCCAATGTCTGCAATCTCTTCTAACGCAACTGTTTTTATAGAATCATCAACTTTAAGAAGCTCATCCCTATAAAATTCATACTGCTTCTGCCGAGCTGTAAGTTCGGCTGTAAGTTCGGCTGTAAGTAACGTGAAAGAGTCCAATATACGAACTATTTCATGTTGTACCTCCAGCGGAGGTACAGGGAGTTTAACAGACAGTAAATCAGTTGGTTTAACTTCAATTACTTTTGTTCCATGAGCCAATTTTATTTTCTGCTTGTAAAACATGTTGGAGTTTAAATAGTAAACCAAATATTTAGGGTTGATATTGTGATGAATAATTGCTGTGTGCCCACTAATTGCAACCTCTTCATCACCCAACCAAGCAATGCATTTGCATACATCATCCATATTTTCACTTGTAACTGCCATAACAATATCATTTTTGACAGCAAATTTTTGTTTTTTTGCTTTTTCTTCGCTTATAAAGCTAATCGTTTTGTCAATAAATAGTCCATACTGTGTGTATATTTGCCCATAGTGTATACATGGAACTCCATTCTCAGCATAATCTTTTTTCTGAAAGTTTCCACCTCTTGATATAGTTGCAATATCGCCAAGTTTTTTATATTCCACCCCATTAGGGCAGAATTCTTTAATTAATTCATCAAGTTTACTCATTTTCTTCACCTGCCTCTAGCATCTTCTTAACTGCTTCATCGAAGTCAGAAGTGATTTTTTGCGTTTTATTAAATTCTATATATTCTGCTTTAGCTTTTTCCTTTGCCCTTTGGCTGGAAATTTTTCCTTTATCATTTAAAATATCATATCTGCGGAAAGCCAAAAATTCATTAACACTGGCAGCAAATTCTTCCATAGTAAAGGTATTTTCTCTTTCTATCAAGTCTTCAATATAGTCAAAATATCCTGTTACTGCTCTTTCTAATTGTCTAATTTGTTTTTCATCTAAATAGTTTTTAGCTACCACTACATCTGATTTCAAAATACGACCATCAGGGGCATTTTTCCACGTTGTTAGTCCCATATTTTCTTTAGATCTGTCTGCTTTGGTATAAATAATTTCTGCTGCAGTCTGTCCCACAATAGCATAATGAAATTTGTTCTGAACCATAGCGTAAAAATCATGGGTAATCTGTGCATTCGTATCATAATCTATACTGCATTCCGCAAAAATGTCTGTAATCTGTTGCCAAATACGGCGTTCGCTGGCACGAATAGAGCGAACTCTTTCAAGCAATTCACGGAAATAATCTTTGCCAAATGCTGTTTTTCCTTGCTTCAAACGATCATCGTCCATCGCAAAGCCTTTGAGCATATATTCTTTCAAAACACTCGTTGCCCAAATTCTAAACTTTGTTGCTTTGCGTGAATTGACACGATATCCAACTGAAATAATAGTATCAAGGTTGTAAAATGCAACAGGTTGCTTTACTCCATCAACACGCACTTTTTGCGTGTTGTTCTCTCTATCTAATTCACCTTCATCAAAAACATTATTGATATGCTTTCGGATAGTAGATTCACTTTTATCAAAAAGAATCGCCATTTGATTTGCTGTTATCCAAATTGATTCATTCTGAATAAATGCATTGACAGAAACATCTTCTTCAGCGGATTTATAAATTAAAAACTGAAATTCGTTATTCATATGTTCACCTCGATTTCCGCAATGATTTTATCAATCTCATCACGAAGATCTTGCTCACGAGCAACAATTTCCTTAATCTCTGCATTGAGTTTTACAATGTCAATTTTCTCTCTTGTATCCTCAGGCTCAACATAAGTAGATACCGAAAGATTAAAATCATTTTCTTTAACTTCATCATAAGAAGCTAAGTGAGCGATATGTTCGATTTCTTCACGCTTTGTAAATATCTCAACAATTCTGTCGATGTTCTCAGGTGTTAGTTTATTGTTGTTTGTTACCTTAACACATTCATTGCTCGCGTCAATAAATAGAGTATTATTATCTTTTTTATTTTTCTTCATTACCATAATGCAAGTTGCAATTGTTGTTCCAAAGAACAGGTTACTTGGAAGCTGAATAACGCAGTCAATGAAGTTGTTGTCTATTAAATATTTACGGATTTTCTTTTCTGCGCCGCCACGGTACATAATGCCCGGAAAACATACAATCGCAGCAGTACCGTTACTTGCAAGCCACGAAAGGCTGTGCATAATAAACGCAAGGTCAGCTTTGCTCTTTGGTGCAAGTACACCTGCAGGTGCAAAACGAGGGTCATTGATTAGCGTTGCATCGTTAGAACCTGCCCACTTTATGGAATATGGTGGATTTGAAACGATAAGTTCAAATGGCTCATCATCCCAATGCTGTGGTGCAGTAAGTGTATCTTCACAGGCAATATCAAATTTATCAAAACCGACATCATGCAAAAACATATTGATTCGACAAAGGTTATAAGTCGTGATATTGATTTCCTGACCATAGAAACCATTGCGCACACCATCTTTGCCAAGAATTTTTAGAGATTTTAGTAGCAGTGATCCACTTCCACAGGCTGGATCGTACACCTTATTAACCTCTGTCTTGCCAACTGTACCGAGGCGTGTAAGCAGTTCCGATACATCGGCAGGAGTAAAGAACTCTCCGCCGGATTTACCTGCATTGGATGCATACATTGTCATAAGATACTCATAAGCATCACCAAAGGCATCAATATCATGGTCTTGCACGGAACCGAGATTCATATCGGCAACACCATTTAATAGTTTTACAAGTTTTTCATTTCTTTTTGCAACAGTAGAACCGAGTTTATTACTGTTTACATCAAAATCGGCAAATAATCCGGCAAAGTCACTTTCTGCTTCACTGCCTTGAGAAGATTCTTCAATATGACGGAACACTGCCTCCAGTTTCTCATTAAGATGAGCCTTTGCCCATTCCATATCTTCATTGCTTTTCTTCTTAATATTAGAAAAGAGTTCACTTGGAAGAATGAAAAATCCTTTTTCTTCAACAAGTCCTTCTCTTGCTTCTTCTGCATCTTCATCAGACATAAGGGCAAAATCAAAGTCAGTATTTCCAGCCTCGATTTCTCCGTCATTAATATAGCTTGTTAAATTTTCCGATATATAACGATAGAACATTGTACCTAGAACATAATTCTTAAAATCCCATCCATCAACGGCACCACGCAGTTCGTCTGCAATTGCCCATATCGCACGGTGGAGTTCATCTCGTTCTTGCTCTTTTTTTGTATCAACCATTCTTTTTTCCTCCAACTTTATCATTTAGCCATGCATCTTCTATATCGTTATAAGCGATATGATTTTCTTCACAAAAGGCTTTTATATTTTTCATCGCAACAAGGTTCGGTTTTGACTTGCCTTGTTCCCATCGATTAACAGTAGAAAATGCCACACCTAATTTCTTGGCAAAATCTTCTTGTGTCAGAAAACATCGTGTTCTGAGTTTTTTTATTTCATCTGGAAGTATCATTAGCATCTCCTTTACCACTTTCAAAAATGTAGCGTTATTATAGCATAAATTTATGAATATTTCTACAGCTTGATCTCCAGTCTATATGATTTGGTGAGTTCTTTTTTTGTGCCAAACTAATTAAGCCAGTATGGTATAATTGTAAAAAAGTATTGGAGAAGATAGTTTATGAATAGCATTTTAAAAAGAGAAAAAGAAAAACAAACAGCACAGGCAAAATACAAAGTCATAGAAGCCTGCGGGCAGTTTTATTTAAAACCCAGAGAAATAAAATCTGCAAAGGGAGACTTTGCCTTTGTGTATTACGATAAATTGGAAAATAATATGTTTAGAAAATATGAGGCATATTATTTTGATAATCTTGAAGAGGCTAGGGCAGAGCTTAAGAAACATCAAAGTTTGATTTCTTGCTATTTTCCCAACAAAAACCTAAAGAATGACTATTTCGTGGGTTATGCTTCCAGTTGGGTTTTAATTGGTGAAGGTGCAGAGATTTTGGATTTTGTGCCTATAAAACCGATTAGGTGGGAGATAACTGATGGCAAAGTTAGTCTAGCTAAATCTGATAGAACGTATGATGATTTTAAGGAAGTGATTGAAGATGTTTTAAAGGCCTTGGAGCAAAATGACGGCCATATTTGTTTTTACAACAGGACTTTTTAGTATTGTGTAAGATTTGTTTAGAATAAGTGGGAGACATTAGCGGATATTGCCACTAATGTCTCCCACTGGTATTTATGAGAGGTTTTATATCTAGTAGTTTAGAGTGTTTCTTCTGCTTTTTTTAATAATTCGCAAAGTAAGTTCATATCGCTTTCGGCTGGAACCATAAGTCTTACAGAGTTTACACCTAGGTTATCAAAACCTGCACCACTTACAGCAGCTATGCCGACATTTGCAAGAACTTTTGCGAGATCAACTGATTCGTCATCAGTGTATAGAAGTGAGATAGGAATACAATCAGCAGTCTCTGAAATTTTGATTTTTCCATTTAATGATTCTTTGATTTTTCTCACTTTATTCTCTGTAATCTCTTTTAATCCAATAAGATAATCATCATCTTCTAACATTGAAATTGCAAGATCTCTTGCTAAACTATTGCAGTTGAAAGGAACTAAGAGTTTTGATAATAATTCTATAATTTCTTTAGAAGCAACAGCATATCCCATTCGCATACCTGCCATTCCATAACCTTTGGACATAGTTTTTATTACAATAAGATCTTTTAGTTTTCCAACATATCCAATCATGGAATTATCGTTTTGATCCATATAATCTCCATATGCTTCATCTACTATCATTGCAGCATCAACGGATTCAGCGGCTGAATATATAGTCTGCAATTTTGATGGACTTATAATTTGCCCTGTTGGATTATTGGGATTATCTATATATATCAAATCTGGTTTTTCTTTTAATATTGTCTTGCAAATAGCATCTACATTTACTTTGTAATTATCTTCCTTTTTTAGTTCAACTCCCACATAAGTAGCACCTTTTAGATTGATATCATCTACGTATGCTGAAAATTGGGGAGCAATTCCAACAACTTTTTTTTCTGTATTAATAAAAAGGTTATCCAAATTTAAAAGTACATCTATAGATCCACATCCCATAGCGATGTTTTCATTTGTTAATTTTGGGTTTAGTTTTTGCAACTTTTTTAGTACACAATCAAATACTTTTTCGTCATGAGGATAATTTTTTAGATGGTTTGGAGAAAGAGTTTCCAATTTATCTAAAACTTTTTGTGGTAACTCTTCTAGATTTACACCTAGAGAGCAATCAACTTTACACTCTTGACCGCCTTCATCCGCATAGGTATTTGGATGGAAATTAACTACATAATCATTCATATGTGCCATAACTACTCTGCCTCCTTTTTATTTGATTTGTTTCTGATTTGATAAATAGCTAAGCAAATAAATAGTAAGATGCCTAAATAACCTGTGTAAGGATAAATAATTCCTACTAGAGTTCCAAATGGTAGTTGTCCTCCTATAAAAGCAAGTAGAACGACTACTGCAGCGACTATTTTAGATTTTGTTGTACCTTCTTTAACAATTCTGTCACATACTGTCCATGTCATAGGTGCTGCCGTTGAGAAAATTCCTAAAATCAGAACTACAGAGAATAACACACCTACTATAGGGGAAATATTATCTGCTAAATGTAGAGTAGGTATTGCCAATAATCCTGTTTCTTTTATTGTAGATAGGAATGCAATGTTCATAATTAATGTACCTAGCATCAAGAATATACCACCAGCTGCACCACTAACGATAGCTTCTTTTTTAGAATTTTGCTCTTTTCCTAGTTCACTTAAAAATATAATTGCGCCAAAAGTATTATATGCTGCATAAAGCAAACCGCTTAGCCACCATTTTGGAGAAGCTTGAGGGATATCCATTCCAGACATGAAATTTTCTGCCTGAGAAAATCCATCTGCATTTTTAGCCAAAGTAACTATACCAACTAACATTGTAAATACAATGATGACAGGTCCTATTGCACCTATAACATTTACTAATCCTTTAAGACCAAATACATACGCTAAATATACGATAATTGCCATAAGGGCACTTCCAAACAGATGATTTAAACCATAATATTCGTTTAGCGTAGCACCTGCTCCAGAAATCATAACTACAACTACACAAAATAGAAAAAATGCAACAAAATATTCATAAAACGTACCTAAATATTTTCCACAGAACACTTGGTATGCACCTGGTGAGTTAACCTTATCCTTATTTTGATATCCAATATTCATAACTGTTGCACCAACCCATGCAAAGAAGAACATACTTATCAATATTGCACCAATGCTTAAATATCCATATGATGTATAAAATTGTATAATTTCTTGTCCTGTTGCAAATCCTGAACCTATTATAAATGCAATATAGGCACCAGCATATTTAACAACTCTTCCAATATTAATTTTGTTTTTCATAAATAACCATCTCCGTTTCTTGGTTCTCTGACTTATGTACGCACATATTATTAAATGATCATTTTATGTTTAAATTCTAATAGTGATAGAGCTATTTGTATAATATTTATAATTTATAAAAAAATAATTATGACTTATAAGAATATATTTTATTCTTATATGCATATTGTTTTTCTTTATAACTATTTTGTGCGGTATAAATTATTTTTGCTTTATTTTAAAAGCATGAGAGCAAAGTTAATAGTTTTAAAAATTGTAATATTATGGAAAATAATGTATAATTATTTTTGAAGTATGCTTTTTGTTAATTGCAAAATTTTTTTCAATTGTATAGAATAAAAATTAAATTAAGAGAAAGGAATTATAATTAAATGAATATACAGCAAATTATATATATAGTAGAAATAAATAAGTATAATTCTTTTTCTATTGCAGCAAATTCACTATTTATATCACAACCTAGACTTTCACAGGCAGTGAAGGATCTAGAAAATGAATTGGGATTTGAAATATTTGATAGAAATCGAAAAGGTATAATTGGACCTACTTTAAAGGGATACGAGTTTATACATTCTGCAAAAAAAGTTTTACGAGATTTTAATTCACTTAAAACTTTTAAGGAAGAAAGCAGTAAAACATTTAGACTGGCTACAACTTTAATTCCTCAGGCTCAGCAGTCATTTATTAATCTTGCGTGTAATCATGCTGATGATAAATACATAAATTTTGATATGTTTTTTTGCGGTTGCTTTGAGAGTTGTGATAAGGTGAAAAATAGTAATTATAACCTAGGAGTGGTTACTATAATAGAACAGCAAATGCATGAATGGAAACAGTATTTTGAGTCTAATAATCTTGAATATGAAGAATTGTATCATTGTCCATTTTATATTACAGTACATAAAAATTCACCATTAGCTAAATTTGACAGTATACGTAAAGAACAATTGAATGAATATGTATATGTTACTGAAAAATGTACAAAAATGAATGATTTAACTATACAGGTATATTCTTTATTCGATAGCTTATTTGCTAATTCTAGGATTACAGTTTCTAATACAGATATTATGTATTCGTTGGTTAAAGAAATTAAAGCTTTTACTTTAGATTCATTTCCTTTAGCTGAAGAAACTAGGAAGAAATATAATCTGGTTTCGGTACCGTTTGATAACGAGCTTGAAGTATATATAGGATATATATATAATCAACATATGCATATGAATTCTTTAACAAAAGAGTATATTAATATAATAAAAAAATATTTTAGTTCACTTAATTAAAGTTGAAAATTTACAATAATAACTTTACATTAAATCATTATGCATAAACGATGGTACTTATGATATAATTCCATATTTGGCACTTATTTATGAAAAAAAGCTTGTAATCCGTTGATTTTAAGTGGATTGCAAGCTTTAATTGTTTGTATCGATATGTGCTATATTTATCATTTTGTGCTATATTTTTTACTTTCTTTAATGATGCTTCTCATTGATGCTTTTGAGATAAACTCATAGTCAGTTCTAAATCCTGATA